>NZ_JBTMXB010000139.1:0-645 GCF_054489405.1 Mesorhizobium sp. A623 | reverse complement strand
GCTTTACCATGAGCGGCAAGCCGGCCGTGAAGAGGAACCTGTCCGACAGCGTTTCGGCGGACAAGATCGGTTCCCTGCTGCTCTATCACTACCCGACGACCTGGAATCACGTTCTCATCGATCACGCCGTTACCTTCCGTGTGTTGCCGCTTAGTGCTTCGAAAACGGCCGTCACGACCAAATGGCTGGTGCACAAGGATGCGGTGGAGGGGGTCGACTACGATCTTGCCGAACTCACTCGCGTGTGGACCGCCACCAATGACGAGGATCGCCGCATCATCGAGGAAAACGCCCTGGGCATTCATTCGCCCGCCTACCGGCCGGGGCCCTACTCGGAGGTGCACGAGGGCGGCGTCATCCAGTTCGTGCAGTGGTACGCGAACTTCATCGAGCCGAGGCTGGCCGAAGGCGACGGTGTCGTTTCCGCTTTAAGGAACGCCGCTTAAGGAGAGTGGCCATGAACGTGGCGGTCAATCTCTACAAACAGCTCGACGAGATGGCGCCGTGGGACGACAAGCTCCAGGTGCTGGAGGTCATCGGCATCGTCGACGAGACGCCCGACGTAAAAACCTTCCGCTTCCGCTCGGACAACCAGACCTGGTTCCGCTACAAGCCGGGCCAGTTCATAACGCTGGAGCTTCCCGT
>NZ_JBTMXB010000138.1:0-652 GCF_054489405.1 Mesorhizobium sp. A623 | reverse complement strand
ATCGGCGATCCGATGGCGGGCGTGAATTCACCGATCTAACCGTCAACGAAATTTCGCTTTGCAAGAGGCCGGTCAATTCCGGCGCGCGCGTAACCATCGTCAAATCCATTAATAAGGAAAACCCTATGGAAAACGAACTTGAGAATGCACCGGAAGTCAAAGCCGACCCGGTGATTGAACAGAAGGCATTCGACGCCCTCAAGGCCCAGATCAACGCCGACAAGGCACGGATCGACAAGCTTGAGGCTAAGGCCAATCGCCCGGTTGCCGCCAACAACAATCACCCGGCAGGCGAGAATGACAACCTTGAGCTAAAGGCGTTCGGTGAAACCCTTCGCCAGACCATGCTCGAAAAGAAGGCGCTTACGATTGTATCGCCCGGCACCGGCGGCGCGCTGGCACCGGATGAATTTTCGGCGAGCATCTTGGAAAAGATTCGCCTTCAGTCGCCAATTCGCCAGCTTGCCAATGTCGTTCCTGTCGGTGGCGCGCTGTTGCAGATTCCCCGGCTGGTTACTCGCGTCGTTCCCGGCAGCGTGACTGAAATCGCGGCCAAACCTGAAACCGAACCGACTTTCGAGCAGATCGATATCAAGCCGTTTGCCATGGGTTCGCAGACGCCGGTTTCGCGCACGACGCTGGAGGACAGCGC
>NZ_JBTMXB010000137.1:0-660 GCF_054489405.1 Mesorhizobium sp. A623 | reverse complement strand
GTCATTGGCTGCGCTCCTGCCGTTGCTTCACGCTGGAATGACACCGGGTGCAAAGGGGTTGCCAGTTAGCCCGGTTCCAGAAAAGGGAACGGTCGCCACGATGCCTGATGATATGGTCAACGGTCGTGGCGGGGTTTCCGCACGTTCGGCAATACGGGTGTGCAACTAGGTAGGCTTTGCTTTCACGACGCCACACATGGTCATAGCCACGCTGCCGGGCAGTAGGTCGGCGGCGATCATGCCGGGCATTGCGTTCGCGTGTTGCCGTGATCTGGCATTGGCAGCGAACACTATGCGCAACGATGCTACCGCATGAGCAAAGGCGTGGCGGCCTGCTCATTGTGGCTTTCCACGGTTTGCATTCGCCCTAAGCTTGGCTATGCCCTGTTTCGCCTGATCCGGCGTGATTTCCTCGCGCGGATCATAATCTGGCTTTTCTTCGGCTGTGCCGTGGATGGCCTTCAGCTTGGCGATAAGCCCGCGCTGTGCAGCGAGGATTTCGGCCGGCGTTGCGTTCCATGCGGTTTCAGGCGTCCAGCCAAGCCAGCCGGTTGCGATTTCGTAGAAATCGGCCAGTGCTTTTTCGAGGTCGAAAGGCTGGCCGGCCTTGGCTTGAGCTTCGGCCGGATGTTCAACGTCGGGGTCATCATCAAGACCAAA
>NZ_JBTMXB010000136.1:0-724 GCF_054489405.1 Mesorhizobium sp. A623 | reverse complement strand
GGCCGTCGACGCTATCGTCGCGAAGGTGAGGTTTTCGCTGGAAAGTCCACCCGGAGCCGTATTTCTCAACGAGTTCGTCGAACGCCGCATCCGCCTGTATTCGATTAAAGCCCCGGGCCACCAATCCATCAACGATGGATGCTTGCAGCCGATCCAGTTCCTGCTCGCGTCCAAGCTTCAGGTTCTGCACGATGGCCCAATGCAACAGTGTTCGGGCGATGTCGTCACGGGACGGCCTGCGCTCACTCCTTCTTACCGCCCTTACCTTCTGCTGGCGCTGCCGCTGCTTGTCCAGTTTTTCACGTTGCGTCTGTGCCATCTGATTGCCTCCTGCTCCTGGGTTAGCCTGGAGGCAATCAATGCATACGACAAACGCCGTTTGGATCGGATAGCCAAGATCGAAGATCGATCACGGTGAATCGGTATCCCCTTGTTTCGAATCGGATTACCGTAAATTATTTCGATGCAAGATGAGTTCGCGGCAAGCTGATTTAATTGCGGGCGTTTTCCGATGCCATATCGGCGCACGCCGTTTGCTGCTGTATCGCGATTCCAGCCCTTGGAATCGGATTTTTGGGGTCGTGAATCGTCTATCGATGGTCCAGAATCGAAATAGCGTGATTTTTCTTGATTTGGATCGGGTTGAAGGCACATTGGCTCACCCTCTCCACAAGCCGACTCGAGTTGCTTGGGCTCTTTTTCAAGTGAAATCGTTGATTCAAGC
>NZ_JBTMXB010000135.1:0-733 GCF_054489405.1 Mesorhizobium sp. A623 | reverse complement strand
TCACCCGCTATTTCGGCGACGGCGACAAGGTTTTCGCCCTCAAACCTGAATTGGTTTTCGAGCTTGAGCGCAAAGCCGGTGCTGGTATTGGCGCGCTCTATGCCAAATTCATGGGCGCGCAATTCCACTTCACCGACATTCTCGAAATCATCCGGCTTGGCCTGATCGGCGGCGGAATGTCACCAGCCGATGCGCAAATCCAGATCGACACCTACGCCAAGCCGCGCCCGATCTTGGAAACCTATCCGCTCGCCTTCGACATTCTCGAAACCCTTTGGAGCGGCAACCCCGAACCATTGCCGGCAATCGATGAGGTTGCAGCATGAGCGCCGAAACTCTCGAAATCAAAGCGGAGGTTTCGCTAGACGAAGCCGGCACCGTTACGGGCATCGCGTGGCCTTTCGGCGCACCCGATGTTGTCGGCGATACAATCCAGCCCGGCGCGATCAAATTCGCCAAGGCCGTCCCCATGGTCATTGAGCACGACCAGCGCCGCGTTGTCGGCATCTGGGAGGATTTCACCGAAACCGACAAGGGGCTTGAGGTTAAGGGCCGCTTGTTTGTGGAAGGTATCGACCCCGCCGTCGATGCTTACCGGCACCTAAAAGCCCGCTCTATCGCCGGTCTTTCAATCTCTTGGAAGGGCGGAACCTTTCATCGGCGATCCGATGGCGGGCGTGAATTCACCGATCTAACCGTCAACGAAATTTCGCTTTGCAAGAGGCCGGTCAAT
>NZ_JBTMXB010000134.1:0-734 GCF_054489405.1 Mesorhizobium sp. A623 | reverse complement strand
CTAAGCCCCGCGCGTCGCCGCGCCTGCGTGGATCATGTTGTCGCTGAGCTTGGCGTTCCCGAACGACGGGCATGCCGGGTTCTCGGTCAGCATCGCTCCACGCAGCGCAAGGTTCCAACGACACCGGATGATGAAGCGGCCTTGACCGCCGACATCATCGCGCTCGCCATCCAATATGGCCGCTACGGCTATCGCCGCATCACAGCGATGCTGCACCATGCGGGCTGGGTGGTGAACGTCAAGCGGGTCGAACGGATCTGGCGGCGCGAGGGGCTGAAAGTTCCGCAAAAGCAGGCCAAACGAGGCCGCCTCTGGCTGAACGACGGTTCCTGCATCCGGTTGCGACCGGAGTATCCCAACCATGTCTGGTCCTACGACTTTGTCGAGGACCGGACCCACAACGGAAGGAAATTCCGCATGCTCAACCTGATCGACGAGTTCACAAGGGAATGCATCTCTATCAAGGTGAGCCGGCGGCTAAAGGCCGTCGACGTGATCGACGTTCTGTCCGACCTGTTCATCCTGCGCGGCATCCCCGGTCACATTCGATCCGACAACGGCCCGGAGTTCATCGCCAAGGCGTTGCGTGATTGGATCGCCACCGTCGGTGCCAAGACCGCCTACATCATGCCCGGCAGTCCTTGGGAAAACGGGTATTGCGAGAGCTTCAACTCGAAGCTTCGCGACGAACTGCTCGATGGAGAAATCTTCTATACGCTGAAGGAGGCCCAGAT
>NZ_JBTMXB010000133.1:0-740 GCF_054489405.1 Mesorhizobium sp. A623 | reverse complement strand
AATTGACTGGGGGATGCCGCCGAACCGCGTTCCGATCGTCTCGATCGGAAGTCCGAGCAGTGCCGCGCCGATCGCCGCAACGGCGACGGCTATGATGAAGGAGGGCCAGTGTGGACGGTATTTCCGGATCACCGCGATGATACCGATAACGACGGCCGCGACCAGAACCGCAGCCGGGCTTACCGTCGGCAGAGCACCTGTGAGAGCTTGGAGCTTCGGTAGAAGCGGCCCCGGCTCTTTTTCCAGCGAGAGACCAAATAGGTCCTTTATCTGGCTGGCGAAAATGATGATCGCAATACCGGCCGTGAACCCAACCGTTACAGGATAGGGAATGTACTTGATGAAAGTCCCTAGCCTCAGGAGCCCGATCGCCAGCAGGATGAAACCTGACAGCAATGTGGCAAGTAACAGACCATCTACCCCGTGTTGCGCCACAGTTGCCGAAACCAGCACGATGAACGCACCGGCTGGGCCGCCGATTTGGAAACGGCTTCCGCCGAATGCCGAGACAATGAACCCGCCAATGATCGACGTGTACAAACCTCGGTCTGGCGTGACACCCGAGGCTATGGCAATCGCCATGGAGAGCGGCAGCGCGACGATGGCAACCGTCAGGCCGGCTATGGCATCGGCCCTCAGGTTTCGCAGCCCATACCCCTCCTTCAGCACCGTGACGAGCTTGGGCGTAAAAAGGTCTGCGAAACTTGGCTTGATCGATCGGGTGGCCATGACAATCCTTC
>NZ_JBTMXB010000132.1:0-781 GCF_054489405.1 Mesorhizobium sp. A623 | reverse complement strand
AAATCATTGCCCATATCGCGGGCGAAAAGCAGGCGTCCATCCAGTTCATAGGTCCACTGGTGATAGGGACAGACCAGCTTGGCCGCCTCGCCTTTCTCGTCAGGACAGACGCGGCTGCCGCGATGGCAGCAGGAATTGTGAAGCGCGCGAACCTGGCCGTTCTGGTCGCGGACCACGATGACCGGATAGTCGCCGATCTGCAGCGTGAAATAGTTGCCCGACCTCGGCAGTTCGCAATCATGCCCGGCAAACAGCCAGTCGCGGTACCAGATCAGTTCCATATCGAGTTTGAAGTAGTCATGGTCGATGTAGAAAGGTTGTTCGAGACTGTAACCCTCGCGACGGGTGCGTATGCGTCGCAGCATATCGGTTCTGGCGTCCATATCCTGCCTCCTTGGCATCATAAGGACTGAATCGGAGGTGAAATCAGGGGAGGGGCCCGTTCCGGGATCAAATGGCCGTTCGAGCGACGATCCGCCTCCTGACCGCCTACGCGATCAGTCGAATTGCACTACACTTCGAGGCTGGTTTCCGGGCTCCGGAGTAGTCCTGTCGGACGCTAGAAATACTGCGCTGTTTCCTATCTGCGCAAATATTCCTATGTAAAACTCCGCCACCGTTGCAGGGGCAGTGCCGGCTTCTACCGGCTTTCCAATTATCTCATCAACCTTTAGCGAATGAGCACCTACCAGATACTTAAGCACTGGCACCGAAGTTTTTCAGATATGAAAGCGACATCGGCTCTGCGCAAAGGCGACATTATCGACAAAGAGCCGATTTT
>NZ_JBTMXB010000131.1:0-819 GCF_054489405.1 Mesorhizobium sp. A623 | reverse complement strand
GAAAAGCAGGCCGCATGACGCCACAAATCAATCTCCGGATTCTCCAATAGGCTGGAGGAAACACGGGTCTCAGGTCACGTGGCACGCAGCCGGCGTCGCCAATGGCGGAACGTCGATCGAGAACCCGCCCGGCATTCGCGAGATGGGTTCCCGCAAGCTCTACCTGGCCTATCTTCGCGATCCGACGGGCAACAAGCTTTGCGCCAGAGCCATCGTCACTGACTAAGCCGCCTTCTGCCGCGCATCACTCTTCGCACGCCCTGCTCATTTTCCGCCGGCTGTGCGGTAGAGTTCTTTTTCTCGCTCCGTTTTCGGCTCGAACTTTTTGACCGGCCGCACAGGAGCGGATCGCGCCTTCGCATCATCGGCGATTGCCATTGGGATGAGAACCGGAGCGGCAACGACCGCACCGGCCACTAATCCGGCATCACAATGTGCCGGCTGACTGCCTCCAAGCATGTTGCAACTGCCACAGCTAGAGAGAACGAGCGGCGCAATGATCGATAGAAAGATTCGTAACTTCATCTCTCGATGATTTCAGCAGCGCCCCCATGCGTCAATCTACGCCCTTCCTTCTGGCGCTAGGCTTGACAGTCTCTTGTCGGTTAGAGGCATTGGTGGTTAGCTGCGAGGCAGAGCGCGCGGCTGAGGTGCTGTAACGTCCTGCAACAGTCATTGATTTGGCGCGGTCCACGACCGCCCTATCTGTTCGGGGTGGCTAATTTAGTAAAATACCAATGCGTCCGCGAGGATGACGGGACGTGGACTGTATGGGACACCGCCCTCGACATTCCAGCTATTCTCGCTGAACAGGTGCTA
>NZ_JBTMXB010000130.1:0-910 GCF_054489405.1 Mesorhizobium sp. A623 | reverse complement strand
TGGATCGTCCTTCTGGATCGTCCTTTTCATCGGGCGATCCACCTTATGCCCCTGTCTCAGAAACCGGCACCACCTCATATCGAAGCCTTACATAATGGCGCTGCGTAAGGCGCTATCTCCTGACGGTACTCATCTGCGTCGCCTTGAAGCGGTTCAGCTCAAGGTTGCGCGCCGAGCGGAGATGGAGCTCTCAATCAACGGTGCCAGGATCGTGGAGGAGTTGGACCCATGGCGTCACAGCTTTGATGGCGACGCCTTGATCATAACGGTCGACGGCACGAGAAGCTTCGAAGAGATGATGGATCTCGGGTGCCATGCTGTAGCGGATGGGCTTGCTGAGCTTTTTGAACTGCAGAGCGGCGCAGGTTTTGTGCCGTTCTTGACTTCCTCAACGGACGCATTGCGTCGTGCCCACCTCCAACGTGCATTGCCTTCACTTCGCGAGGACGAACTTGCTTCATTAATCGGAGGCGTTGATCAGGGATTTGTCTCGCCGTTTGCGCCGGACGTGGATGCGGAGACTTTGGCGGCCGGTCCCGCTCTGACCAGTACGAAATCACGCGGGACGCTCACCTCTTCAATTGCGAATGGTGGGAACGATGAACTGGAGCCCGTCTCGAACGATGTGTCGCGGGGGGCAGAACCTTCCGAAGTCGAGTTGACCGTTCAACTGCGCCAACCGCAGAACAATGCATCGTTGGAACGCACGACTTTCTCTAGACGCACCCTGCGGGTTGCAGGGCCTACAGGTCATGTCCCAGGTCCAAATGGCGCTGACCCGTACCGTGCAGCGGATGCCGAGCATTGGACAGCAGCGTTAGAACGCGCCAACGTGGTCTGCCCCCTGAAGACTGGTCCTGCCTTATGTATGGTTTTTGAGCCGATGGAGGACTTAAGAAATGGCCAGAAA
>NZ_JBTMXB010000013.1:0-152663 GCF_054489405.1 Mesorhizobium sp. A623 | reverse complement strand
CACGTGAGAAACGGGATGCTGTCGCCCGTCGAATTCGAACGGCAGCAGAAAACGTAACCTGGGAGCGTCTACAAAACACGGGGCTATTCACTGAGATCATTGGCCCCCATGCGAAAGCGGAGAGGACCGGGCCCAGGATGACCCAGTGGGTGACCTTAAAAACGAATATCATGGAAAAGAGTGAAATCATCCGTCTGGCAACGCAGGCGGATCAGCCGGAGCACCGCACGATGGTGGGCGGGTCATGAACCAGCTCGGCACGCCTAGCACCGTTTCATGTCCGATCACGACAAAACCGAGCGACTCGTAGAAGGCCACGTTGATTGCCAGATCTGTCTCAAGATAGGCGGTGGCTGCGAGCGCGTCCATGCGTTGGCAGTAACGCACCATCAAATGTCGTCCGATACCCTGCCGCCGGCACGCCGGCCGCACTGCCAGTGGACCGATATGCCAGTGCGGACCGGCCGGATCGTTACGCGCCCAAACACTCAGCCAGCGGTGGATACGGAATACCCCGACCGGTGGGTTGCTAGCCGCGATTACGCCGGCAAAACGCAGTGTATCCGTTAGTGCTGGACGACAGCGGCCAGGTTTGATCATGCCCAGAACACCTATCATCTCACCCTGCATATATGCGCCCAGCACTTCGCCATTCGACTGGACGTAGGCAACCAGATGACCAAGGAAGCACAGTAGGCGTCGATATCTACGCCCCGGATCGGTCCCGAACACTTCCACATGCAATGGATTGTCGAGCATGCCGTTGGCCAGAATGGCGGCCGCCACGCGTAGCTCGCCAGGCGTCAACTCCCTGATGTCGATGAGGAGATCGTTGTCAGCCTGGTTCCGTGATGCTGGTCGGCGCGCCATCAGAAACGGTGGGCGGCCGAAAGCGCGGAACTGGTCAGCGCCGAAACCACGTCTCTATCAGCGGCAGGCAGGTGCTCGCCAAGGCCATTGAACGAACCTTCTACTTCCGGATTGTCAAAATTCCCCACGCCAGAATCCTTTGATACCGCAGTTTTGGCCAGAGCCTCCATTCGTTCGCGGCAAATCCTCGATCTTGAAGCTATACTTATCGGGTTACAGAATCGAGTTCGCCGGGTTTCGACCAGTAATAATAGCCAGATTGCCCTACTAGGGCGCCGCCGATCTATTGGAACAGAGCGTAGCAATCCATATTCTTCTGCTTGAGGACGCCGCAAGCGCCCCACGCTTCGGACTTGGCGTCGAAACCGGAATATCGGGCGCGAACATATACTTTGCCGTCCATTGTAAAGCTCTCGGTAAAGGCCGAGGCGTCGGCAAGCAGTCGCGGCGCCTTGCGAGCCGCCCGTGAAAGAACTTCGCGTGCGGCCTCCTGGTCTGGCATAGACCCTATCTGGATGACCCATTCATTGTCACGCGTCGAAGCGGTGCTCACCAAATCGATATCGTCAGGCGAGTCCACTCGTGCGACGCTGCTCGCGTCCCCGATTGCTTCAATGGTAGCAACCTGTTCCGGCTCGATTTCACGCGCCGGTTTGTAGGTGGGGAGCGGGATACGGCCGGCTGGGACCAATGAGGCAATGAGAGCGTTATCGCCACCGCGATCGATATGGAAACGATCGCGCCCGCTGGAAGCTTTCGGCAGATAACGGCTGATGAGGCGCCTCATATGGGCATCGCGGCTCCTGCCGGTGCGGCCGCCCATCACCACGGCAACAAGGCTGCGGCCACGTATTTCGACCGACGAGACGAGATTGAAGCCTGATGCGCGGGTGTAGCCGGTCTTGATTCCGTCGACGCCCTTGACCCGACCAAGCAACTTGTTGTGGTTGCCAAAACGCCGGCCCTTGTACCGGAAGGATCTGGTGGTGAAGTAATCATAGTAGCGAGGATGATGATCGCGTAGCGCCATACCGAGGCGCGCCATGTCGCGCGCGGTCGTCTTTTGCGCCTTGTCGGGTAATCCGTTGGCGTTCCTGAAAGTGGTCGAATTCATCCCCAGCTGGCGCGCCTTTTCCGTCATCATGCGCGCAAAGCCGGCCTCCGAACCGCCAAGGAACTCGCCGATAGCAGTCGCGGCATCATTCGCGGATTTCGTTACAAGGGCCAGGATGACCTGCTCCACCGTAATGGTCTGGCCAGGCCTCAGTCCCAGTTTCGACGGAACCTCGTTGGCTGCGTTGCGCGACACCGGTATCTTCGTGCCCTTTGTTATCTGGCCGCTCTCGAGCGCGTCGAAGGTAAGATAGAGCGTCATCATCTTGGTGAGAGAAGCCGGATAGCGCGGCGCGTCCGCATGGTTTTTATAAAGCGTCTTGCCGGTCTTCGCATCGATGACAATACCGGCATATCTGGGATTTGCTTCTACCGTCGAAGCGGCCCCGACGCACAACACCGCCGTAACCAGAAGCCCCAGAATGGCTTTCGACAATGACGCCGGCAGCCCGGCAAACTTCTTCAATGACTGATGCACGCGCCCGCCCGTCGCCGCTCTTCATGAACTGAAGCCGAACGAGCCGGCCGCGAGGGTGCGAAACTAGGCAGCCACCGTTACGAATTGCTTAAGGCATTCCTAACGCGAGAGATCAAATCGTCTCGTCCGATCCCTGAACCTCTGGAATACGTCCCGGCTTTTGATCGGCGAGGGAATCCGACTTCACCCAAATGGCAAACTCGCCGTCCGAAATGCCATTCTCCTCGCTGCAGTCGTTGCGCCCTGCTTGAACGAAGGATGACTGTTCTTCATAGCAGCCGGCGTTTGAATAGCCTGACACCCGTGACCATCCTTTGCTCGTCTCATAGACAACGACCGTCTCGCGGAAGAATAACCTACCGATAATGCCGCATTCCATCGACGGGCAACTGCGCCGCTTCGCATTATCGGCCGCAACCCACATGCGGCTTTCCGCTTGCACGGGTTGGATAAAGGTCACCGAAGCCGACAGCATCGCGATCAGAACCAGAACGGCCTTTCCTGTCGCTGGTAGATCACCTGCTCTGCGCCTACTCGTGGTGGACCACGCCGCACCATCCTGCGTGTCCATCGCGGAAAAGCACGTTCTGATGCGGGTGGATGCCGGCAATAGAAAAAATCTCATGCTTACACTCCGTCAATCTTCATACCGCTATGTGAGCACTGAGCCATATTCGGTCGACCATAATCGTCGATCTATTTAGGAATCGAGAATGAATTCCCTGTGAGCTGCTCAGATCCGACGCAAACCCCTGAGCTTTCGTCAACCCGCCAGGGTGTCAGCCATGCCGGATACCGCATGCGCGCCATCTTTTATTGCGGCTTCATCACCGCGCTGCTTTTAACAACGCCGATTAGCCTCAGAGCCGAGGCCAGTGCCCTTCCTCTTCCCCGTTTTGTCTCGTTGAAAGGTTCGCCCGCCAATCTTCGTATCGGGCCAAGTGTTCAATACGAAATCGAATGGACCTTCGTTCGTCCGGGCATACCGCTCGAGATCTATCAGGAATATGGCAATTGGCGTCGCGTGCGGGATTGGGAAGGAACCAGTGGATGGATCTACGGCCCGCTCCTATCCGGGCGCAGGACGGCGGTAACAGCCCCTTGGGACAGGAACAATATCGCGCTGCGCAAAAATTCCACAGCCGACGGCCCCGTCACGGCCTGGCTCGAACCTGAAATTCCTGTCGAACTGATTCGCTGCGACGGGCAATGGTGCAGAATCGCAGTCGATACAATGGCTGGCTTCGTCAAACAGACACGCTTGTGGGGTGCTTATCCCGGCGAAGTGCTGTGACCGGCAATCAGAAGTCGAACAGTTCACTGAGCAACGATTTCCTCTCCCGATAAGGCTGGCGTTGCGATACGTGGTAGTTATCGTCGCTGTAGCGGGGCCTCATTGATCTTCGCAGGGAGGGAGCAGGGACGGGCAGGACTTCGACGAACCCGCCTAGATCGACATGTGACGTCGGGGTCCCCTCGCCCAGCCCCAAAACGATACTCCAGAGGATCTGCGAGCCGCGTGTCTCGCCCAGTGCTCGCGCCACCCTCCTCCCGCCTGGTGCCGGGTCGTCGTCCCTCGGCTCGGAGAAAAGTCGGAATCCTAGCCTATGGAACGATTGCGAGGGCATAGCGTTGGGGCAAGGATCGAGCGTCGGAAACATTCGGAAGTGTAAAGTGAGATGGGTCGCAGTGCTCAGTGAACAGATCATGCGTGAGGGAGAACGACATCTCCGCGCCCCCCCCGGCCCTCTCCGTCCCGTTCGATGAGCACAACGGGATTCAGAAGCTGTTGGAAAAGCTCGATCAAGTCGAAAGGTCCGAGCAGCAGCCGAAACTTCTGTTTCTGATGAACGTAATTTTATTTCGCATCTGCGTTGTCCGTAGAGCCAAGCGATCGAGGTCCGGTCGAAACTCTCCCCAATCCTAGGACTATGCCCCGAACAGTCCGGAGGACAGCCCCCTCTACGCCCGCGAGTTCGAACCCGCATCGGTAGCGATGGCACACCATTGCCTGCCGTCCATGGTCAAACTGTAGTGTGCATATGCACCAAACTTAGACCTACTTCGAACAAGTTCTATCGGGCGCCATCCAGGACATCCTATCTCCCCCGTATCCCGAACATCGCGCCAGCTATTTAGAACTCAGGAATCCGACCTCGTCGGTCCCCGTTAGCGGAAAGCGCATAAAATCCAGGTCCTGTTCGGCAAACTGGGATTTGTCGAAGGCTGCGACAAGA
The DNA here is from genome assembly GCF_054489405.1 of Mesorhizobium sp. A623. Taxonomy (NCBI): domain Bacteria; kingdom Pseudomonadati; phylum Pseudomonadota; class Alphaproteobacteria; order Hyphomicrobiales; family Phyllobacteriaceae; genus Mesorhizobium; species Mesorhizobium sp. A623. The sequence goes on along the minus strand of NZ_JBTMXB010000013.1, from coordinate 147,965 downwards.
GAAGTTCTCGATGCATTCCTGTGTCCAGAGGCGAGGATAGTGAATTTCAACAATGCGGCGGCCCGCCGGGCATGCCGCCGCAACAGATCGGGGCTGTCTTCTCGAGTAAGTGCCGCATAGGGGTTGGCGAGAACAAGAGGAAGTCCGCGCTCACGCGCCATTGCCGGCAGGCTCGGCAGTTGCCCGGCAATCGCGTAGAGGTCGGTGGGTGATGGCAGCGCGGCCAGGACGGAATGTACCCGCGCCTCTTCAGTGCCGATCAGAACGGCCGCGTCGGCCCAGCCATCCTCCGCCGCAAAATCCGTCACCTTGATCTCGACATCATCGCGTGAGCGCAAAAGCCCTTTGCTCGGGTGCCCGCCGCCAAGATCGATGACCGCGATCCTGCGGGCGCCGCGCCGGATCGCTTCATCGAGAAGTGTTTCATAGGTTTGGTCGAGGCTCGGCAAAAAGCTCCGCACGCGCCCGCCATCCTCATTGCCAGCGAGCGGCGCCAGCGGAAACAGCACCGGCACGTCGCGCTGTACAAAGGACTCAACTGTCAATTGCCTCGACGGCACCAAGCCGACCACCGCCGCGACGCCGGTTTCGGCAGCGTCAAGGATGACCTCTGTATCCCCGACGAGTGGCCGTATGAGCACGTCGCGGCCGAACAGTTTTCCTGCGCCCATGCTCTGCTGGATGGCCTCGCTGAGGGCATGTAAATAGGCCTCTGCTGGTGTGCGATTGTCGGGTGGAATGACAACGCCGAAGGTAATGCTTCGTGCCGTCACGCCACGCTTGTCCAAGCTTGGCAATATCTCCAGATAGGCGCGCAACCCGTCGACGACTTCAAGAGGTAGGTCGTAGCGTGGCATGGTCGCATCGAGCGCCCTACCGTCGGGTCCCAGCCCATCGCGCAAAGCTCTCTGGAAAGCCGCTAAATCATAGGCTGGACGACTGGCGGTCGGCCAGCCAAGAACGTCCCAGACGATCGGCGAAGCGCGTCCTTCCTTTCCGCCGACGCCATCGCGACCATGACAGCCGCGACAAGGGAATTTACTTGGCGAAGTTCCGAGCGCCGTCTCACCGATGGTTACGGAACCCGGCATGTCGCCTATCCCCTCAAACACTTGCCTACCGACTTCAACGGGGTCTGCGTAGGCCGAACCCACGAGCAGAGCGATGAGGCCGGCTGACAGAAGCGGCAGGATCAACTGGAGAGCCTCTCCAGGACTTCGATAATGTCCTCGACATCTGGCTGAGCGCGGATGCTGTAAAACACGCCCCGCTCGGCGTCGCCAACAAGAAAGAGCGGCGTGTGCAGCTCAATATTCGGCGTGCTGGCCCCGGCGCTCCGAAGCACCGCGTCGACGTCGCGAGGTTCGCCGGTCAACCACAGCCAGCGGCTGCTTGGCCCGAATTCGGACGCAGTCTTGCTCATGACCTCTTGCGTGTCCCTGCGTGGATCGATGGTGATGGAGAGAAGCTTGACCGGCTTGGCGAAACTCGCGGGAGCATGCTGGTCCACCATCTGCATCAAAGCATTCCCGACGGGGCAGATGGACTCGCAGGTCGTATAGTTGAAATTGATAACAATGATGGACCCTTGCGCGATCTCGCTCAGCAGTCGATGCGCTTTCCCCTCATGGTCCACCAACGCCACATTCGGCAACACTATCGCGCGTTCGGAAAATGCTTGCGGCTGGTCGGTTGTGGCGCCGGAAAGCGCATGGTTGAGCCCAGCGCCGGCCAAGACTGCACAAACCACGGCACTAAGAATGATCGGCAATCCCGCACGCCGGAAAGCTTTCATGACGCAACCTCCACGGTCGGCGTTGATTTCAGCCTCCAGCCCTTGGGCATGCCGACGGGCTGGATTGCATATGTTCCGGGATGTGGGAAGGTAACGGTAGCCCGTAACCGGCCATCGGCTCCACGCCGTGCCACGACCTCGGTCGACCACGACGAAGTGAGGCTCGGCACCAGCAGCCGCACCACATCCACGTCGAGGTTACGATCGTCCTCGCCGCTCAACACGACCGTGATGTCTTCCGCTCGTCCCGATCGATAGGTAGGGGTGTCGCCCGTTTCATCGACGGCAAGCCTGTAGAGTTTCATCGGCGACGGTCCACCAGGTCCATCCACCTCGAACTGCATGCAGACGGTCAATCCGAAGACACCCGTCGTTAGCACAAGTTCGTAACGGCCGCCCGCACCGATGCGCGTTACCGTCTCGAACCGGCCGGCCGAAATCTCGCGGAAGCTGCGGTCGACCACATGCACCTGCAGCGGCGTGCCGCCGCGTAGGTTCGTCGATTCCATCGGGGGCATATTGCCGACCGCGGCGAGTTCGGGGACGATCCAGCCCGTGTGGTTGTCGCGATCGACAACTAGCGCTTGCGGAGCGGGCAGCATGGAGACAAGTAGGCGGCGTTCGCCCTTTGAACCCCCACCCTTGCCACCAAGTGGCACCGGCCGCAGCGTCGCGGCCAAGCCAGCCTTCACGGACTTTAGATCGAGGACGGCGAGATAGGCACCCTCACGCGTGGCAATGAAAGCGGCGCGATCGGTGAAGGCCACTTCCGCGATCGTCGCATCGCGAAGCTCGGCCGTCTGCACAACCCTGGCCGTGGCGACGTCGATGATCGAGAGCGCGGGTAACCCCGGAGTAAAGGCGAGCGCGATACGGCGATCGGGACTGACCGCAAGCCGGTTCGCGGCAAATCCAAGCGGGATGGTCAGTTGTTCGGAGAAATTATCGAGGTAGCGCAGTTGAGCAGCGTTCTCCCCCGGCCCGAGTGTTAGCAGGCCCTCGTCGTCCAAAAAGGTAGCGGCCGCGACGGCACCGCTCGTATTGCCCTCGAAAATTATGCGGCCAGTCGATCCATCTAAGACCAGTACCGAGCCGGATTCCGACACCGCCCCGACGAGACTGGCCCCCGTCTTCGGTGCCGATAGTTCGATATTGCCTCCTCTAATTGCTAGCCTGCTCGAAACGGTGCCGTCGACACCAAGCAGGCCGATGCCATCCTTTTCGGCGACCCAGATCTCGCCGTTTGGCGTGGCTATGAGGGAGGTGGGGCGCTTCAACCCCGAAGCGATAATCTTGCGTGCGCCATCGGCCAGGGAAACTTCTTCGACAATGCCTTCATCGGCAAAGCTAAGCAGTGCGCGCAAGGCGGCGCGATCAATCTCGAAATCGTCAGGCATGCGCCCCAGCACTGCGGCGCCCAGCATATTCGCCGGCTGGCCATCGAGTTTTGGGTCAATCACGCCAAGGCTGGAGTCTTCGTTCAGAACGGCGATGACCACGCCGTTGAGATCGATTGCACCCAGTGCAATCGATCGTGTCACCCGAAAAGCCTGTGCCTCCTCCTCACACGAACGGTTGATACGGTCAGCGCGACGGATCCAGCCGCTGAGTTGAAGCCCGGTGGGAGGCCGCCCGGTCACGACGTCGGCCAAATCCACCTGCAAACGGATGGGCTCGTCATGCTTGGGGTGCGAGATCACTCGCCCAGTCATGTCCGTCAGCGTCAACTTCGCCGTCAAGCTGGCACTGTCCTGGGCCAGAGCGGCAGCCGGTGACAGCGCCAACAATACCACGGAGCCAAAGGCTATTTGACCCAAGCGTCGGAGAACGTGAGGCAGGCGCCACACCGCGCCGGCCTCAGTTTGCCGCCTGGCGACGCGCGCAGGACGACACGGATAGATCGTCCAACTGGCCATTCGGCACTACGTCGAGGAGGCCCCAGACACCGCCCGCGCGCAGGTGCGTCGGGCCGTCGTGCCAAAGGTAGCAACCCAACTGCATCTTCTTGGTCAGTGATGCCGTCACCGCCTTTCCGGGCCCGAGCAGCGCCGAATGAGGAAAGCCAAATCCGGGGAAGAGGTCGTCGTAATCCTGGCCGATGGTGACGAAGGTGCGCTGCCGCGCTCTCCCTCCCGGATGAATGACGTGGACAACGACCTCCTCGCCGGCCTCAGCGCGCAATATGTGGGGCTGTGGCGATTTGCCGAGGCCGGCCTCGTTCGGCCTGAGCGCGAAGAATTCCGGCCCGAACTGATACGCGTTGAGGTCGAAATGGCCCTCGGCTGCCTCAACGACACCCGGCTCGCCGCGTAGTCGGATGTTGAACGGAGCGCTGCGATAGTTGACGGCCTCGTCGCCGAGATCGTAGCTGTCGTCGCAGATCTTGCAGTCGGCAACGAGCTTTGGCGCACCGACGCTGCCTAACGGCATGAAGCGATCGAAAGTCGCCTTGTCGCGCAAATTGAGCCCATCTTGCCAGAATAGCGTGAACTCGCGGATGGTGTGCGCGGCCGTTCCTTCCGGATACGTCACCTCGGATACGGTCTGCCAGCCGGCTTCCGCCACGCCGTTTTGGACAGGGCGTGGTGTTACCACCGATACGGTGCAGGCACGCGGATCGAGGAGCTTGGCCTCCGCGCATCCGACCGCAATCAGCGGCTCGTCGCGCGTGTCCTGGATGATCGTTCGCCCTGCAGAAAAACTCGCCGACTGTGGCGCCACGTTGATTGCACCGATCAAGCCGTGCAAGGGATGGCCGATCACATCGCCCGCCGACTTGATCGGTAGCGAGCCGAAAGCATAGGGAATGAAATGCAAACGACCCGAGATGGTGCGTTCGGCGTAACCAAGCCAGAGCGCCTCGATCTGCGTCTGCAACGACGTACGTTTGGCTGTGCCGCCGAGCCGCGCGATCGCTCCGCCCAATTCCTCCGAGGTCGCCGCGCCAGGCTCCAGCATGTTTAGCTGGAAGGGATGCCCGCCATAGTAGACCGGCAGCGCAGTCGCCTGGCTGCTGGCGAACGGCGCGACGAAAACCTGGTTGTCGCCCAGTTCGGCGATTCCACCCTTCAGTGGATTGCCGAGCAGGTCGAGCAACCGCGCTTTGAAATTCACGAAGTGCTGAGAGCCGCTGCCCGCGCTGTCGGTCAGCGTATCGACGATGTCGAAGTCGTTCGGTGTGCCGACCCGGCCGGCATAAAATATCATCTGCTCTATCTGGCCGGAGCGCTGCTTCCACAGGCTGAGCCCGTTATCCGCCGCCAACTTGACGTGTTGCAACTCGCTCTGCGTCGGCACGCCGCTGCCGTCCGTCGAGAAGCGCACGCCTGCCAGAGCACCGGTAGCGTTATAACCGAACGGTCTTGCGATACGCTGTTGGAAGTTCAGCGCCGGAAGAGGCAGAAGAACCGCCAGCCGCGCCGATCCGCGTAATTGAGCCTGGCCGAGTTGTTCATAGCGCAGCGGAATGTTCTTCTCCTCGGGATCAAGGCCTAGATCGGCGGAACGATAGGGCTCACCGCCGCTCCATTCGGGCTCGGTGTTAAGGGGAACAATGCGCGGCATCCATGCATCACCAAGGTCGTCCTTCAGCCCTCCGCTGCCGGCGTAGTCACTGAGTGCGTTGACAATGGTGAGCTTGACGCAATCGCCCGCATTCACCGTAAGAACGAACGGCTCGGGGCGCGTGTAGGTCTGCCGGATGGCATTGACGATCCTCGACAGCGGCACCTTGCCCCACCTCGACGGATCGCTGAGATAAGCGTCGTCCGACAGGGCCGAACTGCTGGCGATAGCCCTCGTGTCCACCAGAGCGAAGAACAGGCCGTTGCGGTCGTAGAGACCCTTGCCGTAACCCGTCCCCTCGTCCCCGATGGTCGACAAGTTCTTGCCGAACACGGTGCGCGCCTCGATTGCCACGGCGGCGGCATGGACGACCGGCGCATCGTATTTGCAAGCGATGGCCTCAGTCTTGATGCGCGGGATTGCTATCCCCTCTGGCCGGGAGTGTTCCAACTGTTCCAGAGTTGCCAAGCGCGAGCCGATCTTATTGGCTTCGTCGAAGCATTGGAGCGTCGCCTGCCGACCGGCGTCGGTCGACAGGTCGGCGTTGCGCACGCAACTCGCGATTTCTCTACCGTCGGCCGCCTTCTCGTCCTTGTAGACGCGAAGCAGACCCCAGGCTCCGTTCCAAAGCGAGTCGACCGAACCGAAATGCTGCAGCGTGTCCGTCGGCGTCTTGTCGTTGATCGCCCCAACATCGGATGTCGCTCGTGCCATATTCACGGGCCTCGCCCGCTCTGCGCCGGCAAAATCGTTGCGGTACGTGCCGGCGAGTTCGAAATGCTCCGAAATGCCCACTTCCTGGGCGACAATGTGACCGGCCGCGTTAAAGCAGTTCGCGATCAACTGTTCGTAAGCCTTCCAGAAATCCTGGTCGGCGATGTCGAATTTTTCGGATCCGGCTCCTTCCCGTACCCAGCGAGCATACTGATCAGCGTGGCCGGAACGGCTGATCGTCGACGACATTGCCGGCAGTTTTTCGCTCTCGCAGGCCTTGGCCAAGGTGTCCTTGGGCGAGTTGTCTTCCAACGGCCGCATGCCGGCCGGATAGCGTTGGTCGATGTCGCGCGGCCAGTTGTAGCCTTCCAGCGTGAAATTGTGTTGCACTTCCTGTGCGCCCTGAACCAGCCGGAACAGCACACGGTCGCTCGAATAGGTCTCCATGACAGGTGTTACAGGATCGCCGTGGTCATTCGACTGGAAAAGGCTCGCCATGTCACCGGCCGGACCGGCCTTCTGCATGTCGATGCTGCAGCGTTCGTTAACGCCGGCCTGAAGTGCTGCGACCCAATGATCGAGCGGCTTGAGCGCACAATCGGAACCGGCCGTACTGCTTCTGCCCAGACGAAGCGGAATAGGCTCGCCGCGGTAGTTGACCAGATAAGGATCGTGGTGGTCGACCGAGATCGACTCCGGTCGTCGCGGCGCGGCGACCGGCTTGGCAAGCTGCACGCCATCGGTGGCGTAGCCCGCCGCCCTGCTGCGATAGGAGAACAGGTAATTGCCAAGCGCGCTGACTTCGTCCGCCGCAACCAACGAAAGTAGGTCGGCCCGGTGCGCCATCGAATCGCCGGGCTTGCCGGCCGCCGCCCATGCCGGCGGCGCGTCGCCCGCCGGCGCGAACCAGTTGGTTCCGTCATGCTCAAGCACCGAGGCACAATAGCGCTTCATATTGCCCGGCTGGCCAACGATCGCATATTTTGCCTCGCACACCAGCGTTGCCATGCCTGAGATGTCTTCGGCCGCTTCAGCGACTTCGACGCCGGGCCGGCTGTCACTTGCCTTGGTCGGGAAGGCTGCCAACAGTTGCGACTTCGTCATCCTGTCACGCGGATCGTAGAGGGTGGCGAAATCGGCGACCGCCAAAGCAAACTCGCGATAGCTCCTGTTTTCCTGATCAAGCGCGTCCCTGTCGATGATGTTGCGCACTGTACCGACGTCAATATCCGTGGCGACCACCATTGCGCGGTCCTTGCGGCGCGCGGTGCAGGTTTTTTCAGGACCTGTCGTGCATGTCTCTGATGCTTGCGGCTCGATCACCAATGCCGTGTAGAAGCCGTGCTGCTGGATCGAGGACGGGCCGAAATGATCATGGCTGAACACGGTTTTCAGCGTGCGGTCGGCCTCGCCCTCGCCATCCTCACGGGTGCTCGACAGGATCGGGTCCGCAAACCAGCGTTGCACAGTGGTCTGGAAAAGATCGCGGTATTCCGAAAGCTTCAGCCGCCAAATCCTGTTCTTATAGGTGTTGCTAACCTTCCAATGGCCGGGTATGTCGGGGTCGGCCACACAGAGGCCCGGGAATTCCCGAATCTTTGCCTCGCCCGGCGCGCGGTTCGCTGATACCGAAGTCGGATCGGCCGACTTTGCCGCACAGATGCGGGTGGCGATTTCATCGGCTGCCAGCGTGCCATCCTCGTAGTTGAAGCCGTTGCCCGAGCCGTCGGAGGAGGTGACATCGAACTTTACCAGATGGATGTGTTGGCCGATCGTATCGGTCGGGGTCTTCACCTGGAAATCGTCGAGTTGAAGGTCCTTCGGCAGCTCGTTGGTGTGCCGGTATTCGATGCACTCGCCCGACAGCGCACGGAAGAAGAAGGGTTCTTCGCTGGAGCTTACCTTAGGTGAGATGCGGCCATTATTACCGGGGGCGCCGTCCTTGTAGCGGTCGGAATTGGCAGTCAGCACGTTGATGCGGGATTGCGGATCGTGCCAGCCGGCGCGATTGGTCACAAGATCGAGTTGAACCGCAGAACCAGAATACCGGCGGAAGCCAACCACCGCCGGATCGGAGGTGAAGATACTGCTTGATGCGGCTGTCTGCATGAAGGGGTCCGGCTCGGCAATCGAGATGGCCGTGTCGAAGGGGAATGGCGTCACCGAGCCGTTCTCGATGTAATAGAGCTTGGGCCGCTGCGGCCGGTCCATGAGTTCGCCCTGCTCATCCGGAATCTTGTCCGTTCGCCGCCACGTCGTCCAGTTTGAGATGTGCTCGTCCTTGGCCGGAATAAGGTCGGTAGTAGCTGGCGGCCCGCTCGGGACCGCCCGCTTGTCCACCATGATCTCGAAATCCGTGGTGCCGCCGCCGCTCGCTGGCTTGGTGAAGACATACGTCTTCTGCCCACCCGAGAGGGTTGCTCGCGCCTGCGCGAAACCATCCGGCGCGCCGCACGGATCCGCAAAGGGTGCGCCCGGCTTCGGCGGCGCGCCGTTCACCGGGAACAAACCCGCTGTGGCGGTGCCGATCAGCGAGGGGTAACCGCCCTGATCGGTCTGGAAGCTGGCGGGCGTGCCATCCGCCTTGCGCAGATTGAGCTGAACGCCGCTACCGTCGATGCGGCCATTGTGGTGGAAGGCCATCCCAGTCTTCTCGATTTCGCTGCCGTCATACGGCAGCGTTCTGATTTTGGCGCTTTCCAGATGTGCCGTCATATCGCCCAAGGCGAGTGCCTTGGCGATTACCTGCGATTGCTGGCGTTCGCGCGTCTTGCGATCGACCTCGCCGATCGGCTGCGGGAAGTTCTCGGGCAGGTCGAAGGTCGGTTTGCGCTCGGCATCATCTGTCAAGACGTGTCGCGGCAGCCCGCCATCCCAGAACTCGTCGGACACGTTGCCGGCAGCATCGGTTGCCCGGGCGATGTCGTTCGGCGCCTGCGGCGGACGATGGCCCGGGCGGCCGCCAATATAGAAGGGATAGCCGGGCATCGACACCATCTGCGCGGGCGCTGCTGACGACGATGGAATTTCCAACTCGTTGCGCTGGGCGCTCAGTGATATCTCGCCCGAATAGGTGGCGAGCAGCGGCCAGGCATGGCCAGGCAGCGGCACGATCGCCGGAATGGGAGTGCCAACGTCACGGGCCGCCCCGCCTGCATCGGCGGCGATCCATGCGCCAGTCTGCGGATCCACCGATCCCGGCCGCTTCAGTCGCTTGTCGGCGGCGCTCGCCTCTTCGATGGACAGGCCAGGCTTGAGCTGGCCGTCCGGCAGCTTGCGCGTACCGTCTTCCAGCACGTCGTGGACGCGCCACAGTTCCCACATGCCCTGCGCGAAATGGGGATAGAGATGGCAATGGAAAATCGAGTCGCCGATCGTGCGGTTGCGGTTCCCCGACCCGAGCGTCTCGTACCATCCCGCCTTGCCCGCCTCACCCTTGTGATAAACGCTGAGCCCTCCGCCGTAGATGTTGTAGGTAAACCCCTGCTGCGGGGCGACCGTCTGCGAATCGAGATAAGTGCCCCTGTTTGGGTCATTACCGGCGAACCACTGATGCGCGTGAAGATGGAAGACGTGCGTTTCCTTCGGCCCGGCATGGAAATTACGAAACACCACCTGATCGTTGAGATAGGAGTGGTGGATGTTTGATGGATCGTCGCCGAACTGTTCAAGCAGCGCGGGGTCGCCATTTGCCCATGAGGTCAGGAAGAATTCCTCGTAGAGGCATTCCTGGCAATTGGCGGCAGGGCCGATGCCCTTGCGGTTGGCCAGCAGCAGCGTGCCCATCCCGCTCGATCCGTAGTTGATCGCAAATCCGTCGCGCACGCCGGCGAACTGGCCTTCGCCATAGCGGCTGAGTTCTTCGAAATTCCGTGTGAAGAAGGATTTCAGTTCGTCGTGAAAGAATACGGAAAACTCGCGGAAATTCACAGCGGCCGATGTGCCGGCTGCCGGGCGATAGATGATCGCGTTGAGGTCCGAATGGATCAGTTCGAAGGCATTCTCGCCGCGGTAACGGACCATGCTGAGGATCGAGGCCTTTGCCTGCTCAGCGCTGGCCAGATCGGCATATTGAGTATAGGGGCTTTGCAGGTTCGCAAGGCCGATTGCATGGCGAGGCGGCGACGCACCGTTGCCTGCCAGTTTTGGCGTCCACAGCTTGCGGAACGCTCCGGCCGAAATCTGGCTGCGAAACCAGGACGTGCCCGCCTGCTCCACGACGACAGCGCCGAACAAACCGTGGGCAATCGAGCCGCCATCGCCCTCTCCGCCGGCCGGGGCGGCGTTACTTGTCATGAAATACGGCCCTTCCCGATCGATCTGATAGTAGCAGTCGATCGCCGGCGCTCCCGGCTCGACCGCCCTCAAACCCTTGCAGGCGGCTTCAATCTGGTCCGTTACCGCACCGCTCGCGTCAACGGAGGTCAGGCCCTGGATCGAGAAGTTGAGGCCTCGGCTGCGCGGCCAATCGAACTCAGGCGTCGCCGGATTTGCTTGCTCCTGGGCCGCGCTGCCTGACGCGCAGGCGACCTCGTCGTGCATCAATTCGCTTTCGTCCCCATCCGATACCCAGTTGCGTATGAGATTGAAGAGATTTCCATCCTTGAAGCGGTCTTGCGTATTGCGGCCGCCCTGGCGGCAAAAGGTCTCCGAGAACCCGGGCTGCTCGGGGCGCAGGAGATTGCTCATCCGCAGATGCAGTATGTCGCCGACACTAGCGCGCAGGACCAGCGGTCGAGGCCGCTTGCAATCCTTCAGTCTTACTTCTCCGGGCGTCAGGGACACCTTGTCGATCCCAGTCGACAGACCATCGCGGATGAACGTTTCGTCGGTTCCGTCCGTCTCGTCACAAGCGTCGGCGTCGAACCTTTGCGGCGCTACATCGGAAGGGACCACATCCCGGCGCAGTGAATACATCATGCCGAAGGGGTTGAAGGACCCAAAACGGTTGTAGATCAGCGCCTGGTCGAGCGCGATCACATCCGCACACACTACCCGTTTGGACGTCCCCGAGACGCTAATCGAGGCGCACCAATCAGGCGCTGCCGGCTGGACGGCTAAGACCGTGAGTTCACTATCTGGGCCGGCTGGTGTGTGCTGCGGCACCTTTGTTTCAGCCGCCATCGCTGCTCGACACGAGGCGAGCAGCGCAATGAAAAATATCAGACGTGCAAATGTAAACAAAGCAAACCCTCTCGCTTGCCGTGGATAATTCATGCACTGATAAATAAAACTCTAATCTATTTTATTACATCTCATTTATGCGGGCGCCATCTTAGTTCATACCGAAGCCTCCCTGTCAAATAAATACATTCAACGCAATTCAGGCTTCCCTCCGATATCAATGACCCTGACAGCCACCTTCCCGTCCCCCTTTTTCGTATCGATCGTCACCTCTGTGGGTATCGACGAAGCTTCTGCGCCGCTGGCCGTGGCCGTGTCTCCCGAGACGTAGACGGCCAGCGCCGCATTGCCGTCCTCGCTATTCACGCCGAACCCGACGACATTTGGATTCTGCTTGAGCATATCCCCATGTTGCTTGATCGCCCTCAGCACGTCTTTCCGGTCCGCCATCACGTATCCAGTTCTATGTCCAGTTCATCGAACACCGCTCGAATGGGGTTAAAAAAGCTCTTCATCGCCGTTCCGGCGAAATGCAGGCCCGCCACCTTGCCCGATGACGTGAGGACCAGGGCACCGCTGTCGCCATCGTCGGTGAAGACCGTGCACATGATCTGGTCCCTGAACATGAGCCGCACCTCGGTACCGTTACGGGGATCCACGTAAGGAACGATCACCTGGCACGCCGTATCCTCGATTTTGCCCCAGGAATGACCGGTGGAGCGACCTACCTTTTGAACCTTCATACCGGCGCGCAGCCGCTTCACGACGGCCTTGGGCGCCTTGTCGGCCTGCCAGATGGCCAGTTGATAGGCGACGTCCGGCAAGTTGATCGCGGCGATCGCGGCGTCGACCCGGTTTGGAAAACCTTCCTGCGAGTCGTCGAACTCGACGAACTCTGAAAGGCTCGCGATGCGATCGCCGTTCGCCAAACCGCCATCACCCATGGCTGGCTGGATGATGGCATCGCCAACCGTGGCGTTACGCCATGCGGCCAGAACATGGGCGTTGGACAGAATGTAACGCTCCCGGCCACCTGCGCGCTTGCGCACGATGCAACCCAGCGTGCCCCCAGTCACGGCTACATGCCCGATACTGCAGCCCGGGCGTATCGGCCGCAGCCGGTCTGGAAAAGCTTGGGGGCGGATGGCGCCCACGGGCAGGACATCGGTCTCAACTTCGGCGACGCTAGTCGGGAGCGCTCTCGGCACTGGATTGGCGATGTCGGACAGCGGCCGCTTCTCGTCGACATAGACACGGAAGGCCGGCCTGCCAAGATCGACGCCATCCTTGATCTTGGAGCCCAGGCCAATCGCCTGCACGGCAGGATCCTTCAGCCAGGCCGGCCACCTGAACACCTCCGCCACGCGCGCAGCGGCAGATGCCTCGTGAGCAGCGGGGATCGCCCGCGCCTTCACCTCAAGGGCGACGTCTGGAAAATTCCGAAATTGAATAGAACTTGAGCGACCGGTTCCCGAAACAAACTCGGCCAGCACAGCGCGAATTCGCCTTGCCTCGACAGCACTGACAGTCGCTCGGGAACGGTCAGCCATTGGACCTGGCCACGTTTTACAACTATGCTGCGCCCCGCAAGAGCGATGATCCCATGACGAAAGCTGAAAGTCAAAGGGTGGTCCAACTGGTCCGGCGGCTCGTTCCGCCCGGACAAAGTCTTCGCGACTGCTTGCGACGTCCGTCGAAAGCACATGCCCTGCCCGCCGCAATCCAGGCAAAAACGCAACCGATCGAACATGACGAAGTCGTGGAGCGCATCGAAACCGCCAAGCCTTTGACGCAACCCCAGATCGCTTATGCCCAGACGATCCTGCTCAAGCAGTTGCGGCCGGCTTTTTTTGTCGTCAATGGCGGCTACGATGCGGTTGAGCATGCGGCCTGGGCCCGGCTTAACGACGCCACAGTTAAGGCGCGGCTGATCTCGGCTATCCCGTCGGTCGGTCGTATCGAAAACCAGGGAGAGTTCGTCGGGACGGCCTTCTGCGTTGGCCATAACCTCATCATGACTAACCGACACGTCGCCGAGAATTTTGTGCTGGGCGTAGGAGCAAGCCAGGCGATCGGCTTCACTCCCGAGGCTGCGCCTGTCGTCGATTTCAACGGTGAATTGGCTACGCCATCGGAACCGCACTCGGCCGTCAGCCTGAACCGGGCAATCCTGATCCATCCATATTTCGATATTGCGCTGATCGAAACGGATGACCTGCCTGATGGGATCGAGCCGCTTAAAATCGCGTCGAACCCGGCCGACGCCGCGATCGGTACGCAAGTGGCGTTAGTCGGCTACCCAGCCTACAATCCTGCCGAAGACATGGATGACCAGCGCGATGTCTTTGGCGATCAGCTTGGCGTCAAGCGCCTGCAACCCGGGATCATCAATGTCGATGGATCCATCAAGAGTTATGCCAAGAGTGTTGCCAGCCATGGACACGACATCTCAACGCTGACCGGAAATTCGGGCTCAGCCATGATCAGCCTCGACACCGGAAAAGTGATCGGCGTCCACTTCTACGGAAAAGTCCGCAACTCGAACTGGGCCGTGCGCGTCGCCGACCTAGCCTGCGATCCGCGCGTCATTGCGTGCGGTGTTAATTTCGACGGGGCTGGCGGTTCCCAAAGTGGCCCCTGGGATAGCTGGTGGTCGAAATCAGACACGCTGAGCAGGCCCGTCGGCGGGTTCGCGGGCCCGGAAAGCACCAAGCCCAAGCCCAAGCCCAAGCCCAAGCAGCGTGTCCTCGAGTTCACCCTGCCTCTCACGGTTACTTACTCGCCGGACACCGACACCGTCAAAGTGCGCCTCGGCGCGATATCACAGAAGCCAAAAAGATGATGAATAGTCGAAACGGTAGTGACGTTGCAGCCGAATTGGCTGCACGTACCAAGCATATGACAGTTGCGGGTGTGGCTCGACGTCACGACGCTTCTCGAAAAGGGTCACGGCGCTCAATCGTAGTTTTGTATCATCAGCCTTTGCGCGCCAACCGCGGACATTCTCATTGCCCGGCCACCCGACTCGCTCATTCGTTCTCATCGAGCAGATACCACGATACGGAGCCTTCCGGGGTGCTACTTGGTCCGATGCCTCGTCGGCGGCGGTCACGGCCGTCGGCCATCTCGATAAGCGATACAACCTTAGCGGGCTGAACGCCGTAGCCTTTGCAGATGGAGATGCTTGGCCTACTATTGCCGCAGGGAACCCGGACGTGGCTCATGGCTTCAGAACAGCGGGAGAGCATCAAGATCGAGGCTAGGAAGTGCAGCCCGCCCTTCCTGCGCCGCCATTTCTGTCATCCCGAATTAACCGGCCTGGTGGACCGAATTACCGGCTATCGCGAGAGCGGCCGCGCGCTTCATCATTCCGTCGAGATGGCCGCGCTGGTGGTGCCGCTCGTCATCAGTTGGGGCGAGCCCTTCGAAATTGCGTTTGGACGCGCGCCGACGCGCGAGGATACCTATGCGAGCTTCACCTCTGGTCTCTATCCCGGCCATGTGCTGATCAATTCAACCGGCGGCGCAGAATGCGTGCAAATCGACTTCACACCGCTTGGCGCCTACCGCTTTTTCGGGTTGCCGATGCACGAGATCTCCGGGTGGATGGTCCCGCTCGATGACCTTGCCGACCGGGAAATCGCAGTGTTGCGCGAGAAGCTCGGCGATGAGCCCGATTGGGACAGGCGGCTTCACCTGACTGAAGCGTTCGTGCGCGAAAGGCTCCAGCGCGCCGCGCCTGTCAGCCCGGCCATCACCTGGGCCTACGAGCATATCCTCTGGGGCCAAGGCCCGGTGCGCGTCGGCGACATCGCCAAAAGGCTGGACTGGAGCCGCAAGCACCTTGCGGAACGCTTTCGCAAAGAGATCGGAATCGGCCCGAAAGCGGTCGCGCGCATGGTGCGGTTCAACCGGGCGCTTGCGCTCGCGCGGGCAACAAGTGGCCGCTGGGCCGAGATCGCGGCCGAATGCGGTTATGCCGACCAGGCCCATCTGGTGCGCGAGTTCCACGAATTCGCCGGAGAAAGCCCGGCCGCCTGGCAAAAGCGCGCGGCCTGATCGTCGCAGGTAACATTCCTTCAATACGCTGCGAGCCGATGGTGCCAACATGGCGTATCGGTTCGAACAGAGGAGGACAATCATGGCCGAAACGACGGAAGCTCCACGCATCTATCCAACCTTCCGCTACCACAACGCGGCGAAGATGGTCGACTGGCTGCAGCAGGCTTTTGGCTTCACGCTACGCGTCAGATATGGCGAGGAAGACGAGGTGCATCATGCCGAACTCGCGCTCGGCTCGTCTATTGTCATGCTTGGCCAAGTGCGCGACGACCAATATGGCAGCATGGTGGGCGATCCAGGTGAGAATGCTGGCAAGTCCGTCTATATTGCGGTGGATAATACGGACGCGCTCTATATTCGCGCGATGGCGGCTGGCGCGACAATACTTGAGGAACCGGTCGACCGTGATTATGGCAGCCGCGACTTCATCTGCCGCGACCCGGAAGGCAACGTCTGGTCCTTCGGCACCTACTGGCCGAAGGTTGGCGAAAATCAGCTTTAGGTCTCGAAAGCCGATGCAGACGCCGGGCAGCCAAGGCCAATCGGCATCCAAGCAGCGCGACAGGCTCGTCGGCTTTCGCTGCGGCAGCATCCGGCTGTTTCCCATGCGGTGCTCACCTGCAATCCAGGCCGCAAGACCGGACTAATCATGGCATCGTCACCATGCGGTCTCACAGCCCGCCCGGCGAACGGTTTCAAATGCAAACCGCCGTATGGCGGGCCGGCAGACGCCGACTGTCATTTGCAGCATTTTGTTCAGTTCAACCTCAACCAGATAAGTCCTCATGTAATCGAGTGTCTGAACACTGCCCTCATGCACGTTGGACGACAATTATTCTATTCAGATCGATCGTGCTCAATTGGCAGCATGTACATAACGAAACGTTCAGCCTCTGTTCCACCCAAGCTTTTGTATAAACGTCGCGGCGGTGTTGCCGGGCTCGGTCCCAACCCACGCTTCTCGTGCGCCAAGCGAACGCCCTCTGTCGAGCATACAGATGAGCAAGGCCGTCGCCAGCCCCTTGCGGCGCCAGTGCTGGGCTACGCCCACTTCATCGATGTAGAGTTCGGTCACCTTGTAGGGGTGACGGTGGATCACTGCGGCGACCTGCGCGGCCACCGTGTCCTTATTGCTCACCCAGCGGAGTACGATCGAGTGATTGTGATGGTTGCGGTTGATCCACGCCGCCCTGATTGTCAGGTTTTCGACAGGAGGTTGAGTTCGGAGCGCAGACGATCCGGGGCCGACAGCGCCGCTTGGATCTCTGTATGGATATGCTGCCAGATCGGCACGGCCTCGACCAGAACGGCACGGCCGGCCGGCGTCAGCCGCAGCAGCCGCGCGCGCCTGTCCTTCGGGTCGGTTGCCGTCTCGATGAGGCCCCGACGCTCCAGTGGCTTGAGATTGGCAGTCAGGGTCGTCCTGTCCATCGCCAACAACACCGCCACGCTGCCGAGGCTCGGCGGCTCCGGCCGGTTGAGCGACATGAGCAGCGAGAACTGCCCGCTGGTGATGCCGTAGGGTTTCAGGGCGACGTCGAAACGGCGTGCGAGAGCACGCGCCGCCCGCTGCGCATGCAAGCATAGGCAAGCATCACGCACGTGCAGTGTGGTTTCGAAGGGAAGGTCGAACGGCTGGTGCATCTGAGGGGTTGACATCCGTGTAATCTTTACGTTGATATCAACGTTAATTGGGGGCGTCAATTGTGGAGGATATGATGCCGCATCATCACACGGTCGTCTCCCACGAGGAATGGCTCAAGGCCCAGCAGACCCATCTGAAGACCGAGAAGGCGCTGACCCGGATGCGCGACCTCGTTGCCGCCGAGCGGCGGGCGCTGCCATGGCTGAGGGTCGAGAAAGCCTATATCTTCGACACAGCCGAAGGCGAAAGAACGCTTGGCGACCTCTTTGACGGCAACAGCCAGCTCATCGTCCATCACCTGATGTACCATCCCGACTGGGAGGCTGCCTGTGTCGGCTGCTCCTTCCAGGCCGACCATATCGACGGGCCACGGCCGCATCTGGAGCGGCACGACGTTTCCATCGTCGCCGTCTCGCGGGCGCCCATCCAGAAGATTACAGCCTACAGGGAACGCATGGGCTGGAGCTTCCCTGGCTTTCCTCGGGCCGCAGCGACTTCAATCAGGATTTCCACATCACCTTCAGGCCGACCGAGGTCGAAAACGGTCGGAACGACTACAATTTTGGAACGATCACCGTCGACCCGCGCTACCACAGCGAAGAACTGCCCGGCGTCAGTGTGTTCTACCGGGACGAGGCCGGCGATATCTTACTCACCCAGTCCATCTATGCGCGCGGGCTCGACCTGCTGATCGGTGCCAGCCACTATCTCGACATCACGCCGAAGGGCCGCAACGAGGCAGACAATCCAGACTGGATCCGCCGCCGCGACGAATATGAAGGCGCGGGCACAGAGAGATGTTGTGAGGCGGCCCACGCCTGACCGTCGCCATGCAAGCAACAACGACGACAAAGAGGAGAAGATCATGAAGATCGTGACCAGTCTGAGCTTCCAGGGACAGTGCCGCGAAGCGTTCGATTTCTACGCCAAGGTCCTGGGCGGGAAGATCACCGCCGCCATGCCCTACGGTGATGCGCCGCCCGGCATGCCGATTACCGACGAGAAATACAAGACTTGGCTGATGCACTGCTGGCTCGAGGTTGGCGACCAGGCGCTGATGGGTGCCGACATGGATGTCGAATGGGCCCGCAACATCGACAAGCCCAAGAACGGCTTCGACGTTACCCTGCACACTGAGGACAAGGCAGAAGCCCAGCGCTGGTTCGATCAGTTGTCTAAAGGCGGCAAGCCGGTAATGCAGTTCGGCGAGACCTTCTGGTCGCCCGGCTTCGGCTCCCTGGTCGATAGGTTCGGCGTCCCTTGGATGATCAACGTCATTCCATCGGCTGGCTGGAGCCCTTCGCAGGGCTGACCGCAACGATATCCTCTTCAGCTGAGATGCCGAGGACATACTTCTAGTCATCAACGGGAGAGAAGAGCTGGTCGCAGAGGCGGTGCGGCGGAAGACGAAGTTCGCGCCTACTTCGGCGATCAGTTCAAAGCCTTCCTTGCACGCCCGGATTTCGATGATTTTCTGGCACGCGATGGAATGGGTGGAAAACGGGATCAGTACGTGCGAATGACGCCCACCACGTCGACTACCACCTCGAGCCCGTCGAAGATTTTCGGCAAGCTGATCGCCTGCGGTCTGCGGGAAACGGAGACATTGAGTGCGAGATCGTCCTCGCGAGGATTCAAGCAGATGCCGACCCCCAGAAGCCCTTCCCGATTACCGAACTGTTGTTCGAAGGCTTTCTGGATTTCGCGTGCCTGCTCCATCGAGTGCTTCGTGGCGGCCATGCGGTCCCTATATCAGCGTCACGCCGAGTTGTTCCGTAACCGATGATATAGGGTTTGCCCCCGCAAATCCAAGGTTTCCGGTGCCGCCGGACGCCGAACCGGCAAACAGTAGCCCGACCGGACGACCCTCTTCGTCCACGATGAGCGATCCGCTGTCTCCGGGCCTGCTGAAGGGTTGCCGCGTCATGTCGGTCTCGATGACGACTTGCCCATCGAAGCGGGCGACACCCACGCCGACATCTACAAGATAGTTGTTGACGTTCACTGCGCGCACCCGACCGCGCGTATGACGCGTCGTCCGGCCAGTCTTAAACACCGTCATGCCCGGGGCAGCATCGACCAACGCGCCCGGCTGCAGGGTCATGGCGGGAGCGGGATCGTTGGAATTGTCGTAGAGTGTCGCATGATCTTCGGCGCGGCCGTGGTCAGTAAGCGCGGCAACAGCGGCGTCCACCCGGTTCGGAAAACCGCCGAACTGGATCGGCACGAAACGGATCAACTCGGCGATGACATCCTCGCCCGGCTTGCCGCCGTCGCGTGCGCCGGGCTGCATGATCGTAGTGCCGACGGCGACACTGTTGACGTCGGCCAGGACATGATTGTTCGAGAGGATGGCGTTCCGGCCACTCAGATTGTCGCGGCAGAAGCAGCCGAGCGTGCCCGCATAGGCAACGGTGGTCGGCGAAATACTCACGCCGAGCCTGACGGGATCATTTCGCGTCGTCGTCCAGAGCGGCCTCTGGCGACCGATATAAAGCACCTCGGCCTCGCCCCTGGCGATGCCGACGATCTCCTCCACAACCGCACTTTGGACCTTGTTGCGGTTCTGCACGAGCACGGCGAGCCTGGCGTCGCCGTTGACGCCTTCGGTGACGCCGAGCGCAATGTCGTTGGCACGGCGGCGGGATGGTTTCCTCGGCCGCCCCGATTTAGTCTCGAGAAGCATCGGATCCAGGAAAAGGCCCGGCCTCGCCTTATCCAGGCCGGCAACCGCCGGCAGTTCGATGAAGTTGAAAATCTGGGCAAAAATTAGTGCTTGCAGTTCCAGCGCGGATTCGAATCGCATTTTAACTCTCCAAAATGCCCGCCCGACGAATCGCACTCTAGCAAAAATGGCACAATGCCCGTTCGCGGACATTCTCAGTTGCTGTCATGGGCCAACTAAGCCCACCTCCAAAGATTGACCCGTGAGGACGACATCACGATTAACCGCATTCAGGCCAAATCTAGTTAAAACCACAAGTATTGTACAAACAGTCATTAACATCCGCATAGGCGTGACGGAACGGTGGTCTGAAGGGCGACCAGGTCAAGTGGCTGAAGGAGCTTGAGCCGGGGAGTTCGTTTCTTCCACCGCGCCATTTCCGACCAGAATTTGCACAGGAAAATTTCTAAACTCCGCGCGTTGCCGTACCCGTGTGGATCATGTCGTTCCCGAACTTAGCGTTCTCGAATAACGGCCTTGCCGAGTTCTTGATCAGCATCGCCCACGCAGCGCAAAGTTCCAACGACCTCCGTTGGCAAGCTCCCGATTTTGCTCCAGACGGAATGTAGGTCGCGATGCGAACCCTTTGCTGCCTTCATGGCCGCCTTGCAATCGGCCGAAACAGGTAGCATCCTGACGCTGCTGGATTGAAACCCTGTCGCAACGACATGATGTGCTTGGCACGCATAGTGGCACTTCTCCTGGCGCTCGCCTTGATCGATGCAGGGCCGGCAATCGCTTTCGATGACACGGTCCAGGTGCCTTCTAGCACACTCAGTGATGAGGACTTCCTGCGTGGGAAAACAAACGAGACAACCGAGATCATGCTTTCCGGCAGTCTCAGTGGCCCAGACGGATCCGACAAGCTTCCTGTCGTCATACTCCTTCATGGCACAGATGGCCCGGGGAGCGGCGCGGTGTGGGCCTGGAGCCGCTATCTCAGCAGCATTGGCATTGCTTCGTTCACCCTTGACAGCTACACCGCGCCTGGTCTGAGGACCGCCTCGGCGATCAGTCCCTGTTCGGTCAGTTCACTCAGATCTACGACACATTCAGGGCCATTGACGTTCTTGCCACACACTCGAAGGTAGACGCCAACCGCATTGCAGTGATGGGCTTCACACGTGGCGGCAACGCGGCGCTCTATTCTGCATTGACGCGCTTCCAGACGGCGTGGGGACCCAAAAAGGCGCGGATTGCTGGCCATCTACCATTCTATCCTGCATGCAATTTCGTGCTGGTCGGTGAAACGGAGGTCACGACAGCGCCTATTCGCGAGTTTCACGGCAGTGATGACGACTGGACGCCTGCCGCTCCGTGCCGAGACTACATCGGAAGATTGGCTGCCGCCGGTTATGATGCAAAGATGACGGAGTATCCCGGCGCGCTGCACGGCTTCGACAGCCCGCGCAATCCGGCCCGTTTTTCGGACCCAGATGCCCAAACTTCCAGGAACTGTATGCGGAAGGAGGTGGATGGAAGGCTGGTCAACGCCGAAACCGGCCGACTCTTCAGCTACTCGGATTCATGCGTCGGATACGGCCCCAGCTCCCAGTACAATGATGCTAGCGCGACCGCATCGCAGGAGGCTGTCAAAACCTTTCTGAGAGACCTGTTCTGGGGCCGCTGACGAGCGCCACAGTATCTTTTCAACGTCAGCCGGCATTCGAGTTGCCACGTACATCATGGGCGCTCTCGGCAGCGTCGGTTGTTGCGGGGAGGAAGAATGAAGCCCGTAATTAAAAGTCCCGACCTTCACTGTTTCCACTCGAATACCGGCTTCGGCCAGCGCGATGTGGCAGGCGAGGCTACATACCCCCGGAGTCAAATAGAGTTCATCGCGCCAGGTATCTGTCCAGACTGTCGAGCGTATCGTTCCAACCGCCGAGATGACCGTCACGCGAGGCTTCCGAATCGAAGAATGACTGATGCAGCGTCAGCCGCGTGCCGCCGCCCTCCGCGTCGGCCAGCATAACTGTGACTGTCGTCTCATGTCCGGAACGGCCGGCTGCTTCCTGCCACGCATGGGTGAAGACGATCTTCTCGCCAGGCACAATTTCGATATAGGCCCCGCTCAGCCAGTGATCTTCACCCTGCGGCGAGCGCATGCAGGTGCGGAACTTTCCACCGGTGCGTATGTCGCCTTCGGAGAAGGGGATGGTGAACCCTGTCGGACAGCACCAGCGCTTCAGATGCTCGCCATCGGTCCACACCTCGAATACCAGTGCGCGGGGCGCAGTCAAGGTACGGTGGATTATCAGCTCGGGCCGGACTTCAGCCTTGGTCGTCGGCACGTTCATTTCGTCTCTCCTTCCTGTATTTCCCTGAGGTAATGGTCGAGGTTGTCGAGGCTTTCGTCCCAATAGCGGCGATAGTTTTCGAGCCAGCCAGCAAGGTCGCGCAGCGGCTCGGGTCTGAGCCTGCGTGGGCGGAACTGCGCCTCGCGCCCCTGCTCGACCAGACCCGCCCGCTCCAGTACCTGCAGATGCTTGGAAACGGCCGGCATGCTCATGTCGAACGGCGCGGCCAGTTCCGACACCGTCGCTTCACCCAGCGCAAGCCTGGCGACGATTGCTCGTCGGGTCGGATCGGCAAGAGCGGCAAGCGTAAGGCTCAATGGGTCAGCAGGCACGCTATTAAACCGATCAGTTATTTAACCTATCGGTTTAATATAGAGCGCAGCGAGCCTTGTCAAGCCGCCTCATCTGCAGGCATATTATGGGCGCCGCCGCCATCAATCGAAGCTTGGCAGCACCAGCCACATCGATGCCGGAAGGCTCGACAGCAAAGCCATCAAGGTGAGCCCGACAGCCGCTGCCCGGCAGATGACGCGATGATAGCGTATCGCCACCGCCCGGATGGTGGGTTGCGAGAAGAGGACCGCGATCAGCGTATACCAAGCGACGCTCATCGAGATCGTCACCGCTGACACAGCAACGTCCTCGCCTGATCCCTGGATTTTCAGGAACAACCCCATGAAGGCAACTGCAAACCTAGTGGCAAGCCAAACACCACCTGGAACCAGCTTCGCATTGATGAAGTGGTGGCCAAGGTCCTGCCGAAAGGCGAGGTCAAGGCCGTGCGCAAGCTGAAGCTCAATACGGACAGCTTGCATTCGTTGGCGACGGGATCAACAGCGCACCTGCGTTTGCCGCGGATGTGGGTCTTGCAGTCAGCCCCGGCACCGATATTGCCATCGAGGCGGCAGACGTCGTATTGATGTCGCGGCTGGGGTCAGGTCCGATTGCGTGTGTGAATCCGTTGGCCGACATAAGCAGCCGATCTTCGGCGACCTGTTTCATCGATCTCCTTCTGTTCGGTAAAGCCGGTCGCCCAAGTCCAGTTCGAGTTCAGCGCGTGGCTAGTTCGGCGTCCCCGGCTCGGGTGTCGAGCAAAAGGGCGATCTGAGGCGTGCACGGCAGCGGCGAGGCCACAGCCGTCTCCGCCTGGCCCTGTGCACGCCGCAGTAGGGCGACCATCGCCAAAACCGCCAGAAGAACGCCGGCATAGGCGAACAAGCCTGAAGGTCCGAGCCTGCTCATGAGTAGGCTGGCCACGAACGGCCCAATGGCCGCGCCAAGGCCATTGAGAAGCAGAAGACCTCGCGCAGCCGCCAGCATCTCACTGGCCTGGAGCCGGTCGTTGGCGTGGGCTACACAGAGCGTATAGAGCGGAATTCCGAAGCCTCCGAACAGGAAGCCGAGACCGAGAAGGGCTGGAAGTCCGGCCGCGCCGACTAGAACGAAGCCTGCGGCGGCCGCCGCGGCAGCAAGAGAAGCGCCCGCGATGACCAGTCGGCGCGGCGCGTGATCAGACAGCCAGCCAAGCGGCCATTGCATGACCAGCGCGCCTGCCAGCACGGCTGCCATGAAGACGGAAATGCCGGCTGTATCGAGGCCGTTCTCCTGCGCGAAATTGGGTCCCATGCCCCAGAAGGCACTGAGCGCGAGGCCGGACAGGAAGGCGCCGAGCGTGCCGAGCGGCGACAGAGCCAACAGCCGATGCAGCGACAGCCGCTTCTGGGGTGGGATTGCCGGCGGGCGACCAGGCAAAAGCGTGATCGGCGTCAGCGCGAGGGAGATCAGAATGGACACCACGAGAAACAAGACGATCCCCTGCGGCGGTGAGAGGTTCAGCAGCCCCTGGCCGAGCGCCCACACACCCATCGTGACGACGCCATAGAGCGAGAGCAGCCGACCGCGCGTCGCCGCGACCGCATGGGCATTGAGCCAGCTTTCGACCACCAGGATCAAGCCTGCATAGGCAAAGCCCGTCACCACGCGCAGCAGCATCCATGCCAGTGGATCGATGAAGAGTAGGTGCAGCAGGGCGGTCACCGAGGCGACGGACGCGAAACCGGCGAAAGCGCGGATATGGCCCGCCGAAATGATAACGCGTGACAGGAGCATAGAGCCGAGCGCATAGCCGGCAAAATACATCGACATCATGATGCCGATCGACTCGCCGGCAAAGCCTTCATAGCCGGCGCGCACCACCAACAGCGTTCCCAGGAGTCCGTTGCCGAGCACCAGCAGGCCGACGCTGACAAGTAGCGCCGCTACCGGCGCAACGGTGAGGCGGGCGACTTTCACGAAGGCTGCCCGGGCCTCAGGATGGGCTTGCTCCGAGCTTGCACCGTCCTTCGACAGGCCGATCGGCTGTCAGCGCCCATTCTCGCCATCATCCTTCGCCACAGATATGGCCACCCTCGACACGCTTCAGCGCATCGGAGCGAAAAGCGGAGAAAATGTGAGTGCGGGATCAATATTATCGTGGAACTCGGTTTATCCAAGGCTGTCATCTTTCCGATGAGAAATGCTCTTTCAAATAGCCAAGAATCGTTTCCTTCGTTTCTTCACCCGGATCCGCCATGCCCTGGTCCTCAATCATCCAGTCCCACAGATAATCCCAACGCGCATCCGAAATTTTCTGCTGCTTGATGATGGCGGTCGAGTGGCATGCGGAGCACATGTAATAGGTATCCTCGACGCCCGCCGTATCCGGCAGGTTCCCGAACTCCGGATTTAGCGCAGCCGCGGGGCCGCCCTCCGGCGTGGCTGCGGGCATTCCCTGTACCGCACGCATCGGGTCATACGCTTGCCCGGCAACCGCCCCTGTCACGCCAAGCAGCAGCATGGCAGCCGCAACACCGGCTGTCTTGAGGTTGAGATGCATCATTATCCATCCTGTATCAGGTGAGGCGGCAACCTCCGACCGAAGTTGCTGCCGCCTTCGAAGATTATGGCTCAGGCCGCAATCAAGGCGATACGGTGTTGCATGTTGTTGCCATAGCCGCGCGGGTTCCAGCCGGGCACGACCGGAGGCTGACTTACCCCATCCATATCTGTCGCGCGGGCCCAGACTTCGTAGTAACCTGCCTCTGGCAGGGTGACATCCGCACGCCAGCGCTGCCATGCATATTTGTTGGGCGCCGGCTCGAGCTTCGCCTCCGTCCAGGTCTGCCCGAAGTCGATCGACACATGAACTGCCTTCACGTCACCGTTGCCAGCCCATGCATGACCGCGGACCTCGGTTGCTTCGCCCGCCTTCGTGGAAGCACCGGTTTCCGGAAAAGTGACGAGTGACTTTATAGGCATGACCGTCATGATGGCCATGTCGGATTCCGGCACCTCGGTGCCCGGTGCGACGGGCCTGGCTGGCAGGCGATAGGAATATCCGGTCATTTTCGCGCCGTCATGTTCCTTTTCGCGGACCCAGATACGGGTCAGATATTTCTGCGAAACCGAACCGGGATAACCGGGGATGACCAGGCGCAACGGGAAGCCGTGCAGCGCAGGAACTGGTTCGCCATTCATCGCCCATGCGATGATTCCATCCGGCTCCATCGCCTTCTCGATCGGCACCCCGCGAGAAATCACCACCTTTTCCGTATCGCCGGAGAGATGAACGTCATTGCCGTAGTGGCCCGTATAGACAGCACTGCTTTTCACGCCGGCCGCTTTCAGCACATCGGCCAGGCGAACACCGGTCCACTCAGGGCAACCCACTGCGCCCAGCGTCCATTGATTGCCGGATGCCCCCGGCTGAAAGAACGCGCGTCCGTTACCGCCGCATTCGACCACAAGTCGCTTGGTCACGTTCTCGAACTGGGACTTGAGGTCGTCGATTGAAAGCTCAAGCGGCTTGTCGACTTCACCATCTATCGTGAGCGTCCAGCCTTCGGCGTTCTGGTCCAGCGCGGTTTGCGGCACCAGTCCGTTGGCGCGGATGAACATCCGGTCGTAGGGCGTCACTTCGTCATCGAGAAAATGAGCAGGGGTTTCCGCATTCAACGGTTTGTCGTTCAGAAGCGTGAGGCCGTTCTTGCCACTCATCAGTTCCTGGCCGCTATCCTGCGCCAACGCTACCGGCACCACACCGCTTGGCAAATTGCGCTCAAACGGCATCGCCATGCCGACCATCGCGCCCAGCGTCGATAACCCAGTATATTTGAGAAATGAACGGCGCCCCGCCTGTAAAAGCTCAGAATCTGAAGTCTGACCACTTTCGCCTTCGGACAAATCATCGCCCACCCGACCATGCTCATCCAAATTCATCATTTCTCTCTCCTTTGGAGCTATTTCCGTTTGTCCCGGAGATATTAGCCTATCCCCGTCTCAACGTCGAGCAACATGGGCACAGTGCGGGTTATCACCGCAACCATCGCCGGTTACTCCACGCTGCACTTGGCCGCCGTCACGCTCGATACCGTTCTCAAGCTCGGCTGGCGCATCCGGGCTTGCCCGTATCCATTCGACGAATGGTAGGGTGACATCCTGCTTTCGTTCGTCGGCATGCAGATAGCAGCGATGCAGATGGATGTCGGCTTCAATGCCCTTGGAGATCAGCGCAGCCCGGAACCAGTTGGAATCGTATTCTCGGTAGCCGAGCAGAGCTTTTTCTGCTGGCAGTATATCGAGGTTGATCGGTCTGATCTCGATGGCGATCAGGGCGCAGCTGTGACCCCCTGATCCGGAACGTGCGGTGAACGATCCCAGTTCATAGGCTGCATTCCCCCAGTATCCCGCCTCGCTTCACCAAATTTTTCCAATGCTAAAAAAGCTTTACTCCGAACGCCCTGCGCTCGAAATCGTTCCATCAGTAAGGACTCCGGTGTCGGCGTTGCAGGCAGAAGGACGGCCTAGACTCGGGCAGGTCAGGTCAGAATGGCCTGATCTGCCCGCAGGGCGAGCAGTCGAACACCGCGCGGGCGTCGCCATGGCGTGCGCCGAATTCCGGTTGGCGCTGGCGATCGAGGACGAGGCCGCGCGCGACCATATCTGCATCGAGGCGCTGACGCTTCTAGACCGCGTCATGCACTGGATGGTGACGGCGGAGGATGAAGATCAGAAAGAAAGCTGGCCGCTGCTCGGCCAGCGATAGCGGGGTCCGCATAGGGTGAAAATTTGCCGTGTATCTCGCTGTCGAAACGACTTTGTCAGGCCAGCTTCCTGACGTTCCTAGCGTTATAGCGGTTAGGATGATGAGCGCGTGCCGCGCCGGATGACCGGCACGAAGAGGTATTTCACGGTGCGTTCGCGCATCAGCAACAGCGCTTTCGTCGTGTCCATATCGGGGGTCGCGGCCGGTCGGGTGCAGAGATAGAACTCGTCGCTCGGGCTCAGGATGATGCGAGGATCACCCTCACTGACCTGCTCCCTAAGGCTGGAGACATAGAAACCGTCGGGGTTGGAGCGGACGTCGTCTTCTGCGGCAACCTCGTTGACATGGTCAGAGCCGCAGAGTTTCGTGATGCGGGAATCCGCCTTTGCTGCCGTTTGCGCCGCCGAAAGAACAACGAGAGCGATGATGAGCATGGTGCGTTTCATATCTTCCTCCTTGCCAATCCGGTGCTGTTGGGATCACTTGGAAACGACGGCCGAATTGGCTGCGCTAGGAAGCGCGCCAGGGAGGTGAAATGTCCCGAAAAGCCCCTGAAATTGATACGAACTCTGCTGAAACGATCAGGTTTCACGGTTTTGTCTTTCTGACGAAAAGCAAACAGCTCCAAACGGCTGAAGGACAAGCGATCGACCTTCGCAGCCAGTCCGCCGAGGTGCTCTCCGCGCTCGCGGCGCGTCCGGGCGAGATCGTGTCAAAAGATGCGCTGATGCAGGCGGTTTGGCCCGATACCTTCGTCACCGACGACAGCCTTACCCAATGCATTGCCGATATTCGCCGCGCCTTGAGGGACGACCAGCACGTGATCGTGGAAACCCTCCCAAAGCGAGGCTACCGGCTGCATACCGATCCAACAGACGCGGCAGGCCCCAACGCCGCAGCCGGTACGGAACGAGCCAGGACACGATCCTTGCGGCGCAGCTTCATTCTTGCTGCAATCGTCCTCGTCGCGGCAGCGATCGGCGCGTATTACAGCGCGGCAATGTGGCAATCCGTGACGATTCCTCCGTCCGATATGCCGAGGATTGCGGTCCTTCCATTCGAGGACAACAGCACTGGTGCGGACGGGGGATACCTGAGCGATGGCGTCGCCGAGGGGATCATCACCGAGTTAGCGCGGAGCAAGACCTATGCCGTCATCGCCCGGAACTCGAGCTTCAGGTACCGTGGCCAGCCGGTTGATGTAAGGCAGATTGGCGACGAACTCGGCGTCGACTACCTGCTCGAAGGCAGCCAGCAGAAGATCGGAGACCGGCTGAAAGTGACCGCCCAATTGCTGGATGCGCAGGACGGATCGCATCTCTGGGCCAACACCTACAACCGGGAGATTGGCGATCTCTTCGTCGTCCAGGAGGAGATCATCCGTACGCTTGCCGATCGGGTCGGACGCCGGATCGAGCGCCCCCTGCCAAAGAGCGGCGCTGCGCAGGTCAGCGCGCTTCACTATCACCTGATGGGGATTGCCGAGAACCGAAAAGATTTCTCTGCAGCGGGGAACGCGCTGCAGCGGCAGTTCAGCCTCAAGGCGATCGAAGCGGATCCAAACTCCCAGTTCGGCTACATCGGGCTGGCCTGGACCTATCGCAATGACGCGCTATTCTGGCACGAGCAGGAAAATAGCTATGGCGAGGCGTTAAAGCGCGCCGCCGAATACGCCGACAAGGCCATCCTGCTTGCTCCGGACGATGCCGAGGCGCATCATGTCCGCGCCCGCATCCATACCGAATCTGGAGAGATCGAGCAGGCCATTGCGCGGTACGATCAGGCGATCGCCCTGAACCCCAGCGCCTCGAGTATCCTCAACGGCAGTGCGGTCCCGCTGATCTTTGCCGGCCGAATCGACGAAGCGATCGCTCGGATCGAGCAGGCCAAGGGCATCGATCCTTTCCACCCCGACTGGCTCCACTGGGACATGGGCTGGGCGCTCTACGAAAAGAATGAATGCGGGGCTGCGCTGACGGCGATGCGGAAAATGTCCAGAATCCCGAGCGGCGCACACCGAATGCTTGCGGGGATCCACGCTTGTCTGGGAAACGAGCGGGAGGCAAAGGAAGCGCTTGCGGTTTTCCTCAAAGATTCGCCCGGCGACTCCATCAGCAAACAACGCAGGCAGTGGGCGAAGATGTACACCGCCCCCGGGAGTCTCGACCGCTGGCTCGAACACATGCGGATGGCGGGATTGCCGGAGTGACGGCCGATCGCATGCCATCCGGCAGAAGCCAAACCACCATGCCTCAGGGCATGGTGGCCGGGTGTTGATAGGCCGCATAATCAAAAAACCGGCCCGGTTACGGCGTCACCGCCATGAGGTGTAGAACACCGTGAGGACGGCGGCGAAGGCGTCACGGGCGAAGGCGACAAAGAGCAGATCGTCGGCGATTTCGGAGCCGTCGGTTTCGCGGGAGAAGAAGCCGCTGGTCTGCGGCAGCGCACCGTTTTCCAACAGGACGAGGTCAGCTTCGGCCAGGTGCAGATTGTCGCAATTGAACTCCGGGTTCGTCCCGCCCTTGCGCCGATTGAGGTCGTGCATCCAGCCGTACAGGTTGAGGTGTTTGCGCCAGTAGTGAATCTCAGACGCGAAATATGATAGCGCGAAGAGCAAAAACGGAGCATCTTCCACGAATTCGGTCTCGCGGGGACACGATAGCGGGGCCAGATCAGGAGAGGTCCATGCATTCCGTTGCTCTCTCGACCGCACGAGCACTCCTCCCAAACGATGATCTAGAAGCATGACCCTGCGGATGCTGCGGCAAACCTGCAATGGTGCGGGTTTTGGTCAAACCGCTGTTCTACGTGTGCGAGGACTGCTTCGAAAGCATCCTTTCTGAGGAAACCGATGTCCGGGGTTGACCGGCAGTCAGGCCGCATGAGGCGTCACATGGCGGGCTTCAGGGCCGGCTATCAAGTGAGGCTGTGCTTCTCGAACAAATCCAATGATCAGGCTGCCGCTCGTTCGGGCTTGCCCTGAACGATCCGATCGCGACCACCGGATTTTGCCAAGTAAAGGTTTCGGTCGGCGGCAATCAGCAGCACGTCAAGCTCCTGCCCCGGCCGATGCACCGATGTGCCAATGCTGACGGTGATTTCATAAGGGCTGAGCCCTATGGCTCCACACACAGCCTTAGCCTTAAGCCGGATGCACTCGCAGACCAGCGTTGTTCTTTCGTGCCCCGCGCCTGCGAGAAACGCCGCGAATTCTTCGCCACCAAGACGACCGACAAGATCATCGTCATGGATGCTCGATTTTAATGCGGCGCCAAATTCGCAAAGGACGGCGTCTCCCACCGCATGACCGAATGTATCATTTACCGATTTGAAGTGGTCCGCATCAATGAAAAGCAGCGTGCCGGCACTGCTTCCGTCAGCGGTGACAGTGCGGCGCTGCGCTTCCAGCAGGAAGGTCTTTCTGTTCAAGAGGCCTGTAAGGTCGTCAATACTGTTGGCTCTGGTCAACTCGTTCGCAAGTTCGGCAAACTCAGCACTTCGCCTCATGAAAAAATAGGAAAACGGGAAGGCCACCACTATAACGGTCAGGGTTGTCAGCGCGAGGTCGAGCAGCAGCCTGTCCGCCAAAAAATATCGCAGAGAAGATCAGCGTGAGAATATCTGCACCCATGACCGCTACCACAACAATCAGGCAGGACTGCCCGAGAACAGACAGCCCATTAAAACGTGCAATCAAAGAATCCAGCCTAAGCATCTCCCTATCGCCCAATACTAGCCAGACGGAATACTAGCGACGATTGATGAATACGATGCTGAGAATTCCCTTCAACTTGTTCCTTCAAGGGAAGCTCGCGCGCTGCGGGGAACTAGATCGCCGCTACAGCCTTGGCATATCAGGGACCAACAACCCTTACGCCACGATTTTCCAGTATGAGTCTTTGCGGATCACCTTGCCGTTGCGAAATGTGTAGAAGTCACAGCCGTGCACCTCCGTTTTCGTTCCTGCGCGGGTGGTGCCTGTGAGGGTCCATTTCGGCATGCCGGTATCGGCGGCCGCATCCACAAAATGCTAGTCGTTGCCGTAGTGGACATCGGGCAGACCTTCAAAACGCGTTGCCAGCGCTTCCCGTACATTCTGTTTGCCCTCGAAACGCGAACCCCAGGGATTGCTCCCCCTCGGCATCTCCAGGACACAATCGTCAGCAAAGAACGCCATGATGCGGTCAAGGTCGTGCGCGTTGAAAGCCGCACATAGCTCTGTCAGGGTCGATCTAATGTCCATCGCCTTGCCTCCGACCAGTCGGATTTCATATTTTTGTGCACGTCGGCGCTCTTCTAGTCACTCCGATCATCGAGAATGTCGACGACCGAGCGACGCTCGAGATCAACCACGATAGGTAATCCGGCATCTCGACAATGCGCCACTTGCCCTTCATGTCGCCGCTCCCAGGAGCTTGGGCAGGCGGATCAGATTGTAGGCAGCCAGCGCCAGCGTGAAGGCGGCATCGATGCGGTCGCGTCCTCGCAGCTTCACCTTGTCAAGTCCGGCGGCGCTCTTCACCCAACCGAACACCTCTTCAATCCGCTTTCGGCAACGCTGGCTGGCGGGTATCCGGCGTGACGAAGCGTGCGCTTGCCGATGGCCGTCTTGCGCGGCTTGCCAGTCTTGCTCAGATGTCCGTCGATGGCGATGTGCGGCGTACGCGGCGACTTCTTAACTCCTCCACGAACGCGGTCACATCGCAGGCCTTGTCGGCGCCCAGCGTAATCCGCCGCCTGGCTTGGCCGCGATGGCTATCGATCAGTTCCAGCGCGATCTCCCGCTCGGCCGTGCCGGTGCCCTAGCTCACCCCACCCAGCACAGCCAGACCGTGGCGGGTTCTCCATCAGGGCATGGCCCATGTAGCAAAGCTTTGCCGGCTGGCCGTCGCCCTTCTTGTAGAGCCGCGCCTCAGGATCGGTCGTGCTCTCATGCGTCGCATTGGAGCGCTTCTCCTTATGGAAACTGTGCTCGGCGTTGCCCCCGGACCGTTGCTGTCCTGGTCGCCGCCATCCTTGCGGCGAAAGCTCTTGATCGACGCCCAGGCCTCGATCAGCGTCCCATCCACCGAGAAGTGTTCGTTCGACAACAGGCGCTTCACCTTGGGCTGCGCCAGGATCGCGTTCAGGAACTTCGCGGCGATCTCCCCTTCAAGCAGCCGGTTCCGGTTCTTCGAGAAGGTCGAGTGGTCCCACACCGCGTCGTCAACGCCCAAACCCACGAACCAGCGGAACAAGAGATCGAACTCCAGCCGCACCATCAACTGCCGCTCCGAGCGCGCCCCGTAAAAGGCATGCAGCAGTATCGCCCTCAGCAATCTCTCCGGCGCGACCGAAGGACGTCCGAAGTTCGTGAGAGCCCTCCGAAATCCTCCGACAGATCGCCCAGCGCCGCGTTCGCGATCTCCCGGATCGCACGCAACGGATGGTCCCGCCGAACCCGCCCCTCCAGGTCCACATAGCTGAACAGAGAACCCGTCCGCTCGTCACTACCTCGCATGCGTCCGCCTCCGAATCCTTCAGAGACAGTGAATCACGACCGCGTCCCGACGACGACACACTTCTTCAACAGCCTGCTAGATGCCGTAATGGGCCGGCGCCTAGCTCTGCCAGGCAAACCGGGTCGCGGAAAAGACCTCGGCCTGCTTGCGCGACAGCGAGGCCCATGCCTCGCGGGTGGATAGGTCGGGCGCAATCGTTTCGGCAACGCTGGTCATGGCGTCCGCAGCCTTTTCGAAGCTGTCGAACCAGCCGATGCCAACCGCCGCGCTGATGGCGGCGCCGAGCGAGGACGCTTCGGCGCTCTGGCCTTTCTGGACCGGGATCCCGGTCGAATCCGCGACCATGGCGGTCCATAGCGGGCTGGCGGCGCCGCCGCCGATGGCGACGATGCGGCTCGGCGACAGGCCTTGCCTACGCATCTCCTCAAGCGCGCGGGCCGACTGCAAGGTGATAGCCTCCAACCCGGCGCGATAGAAATGGCCGAGCGTATGCGAGGGATGCATGCCGATGAAACTGGCGCGCGCGTTCATGTCCCAGTGCGGGTCCATGCAGCCGACGAGCGTGGTGCCGGCCAAAAGTCCATCCGAGCCAATGGGCACTGCCGCCGCTTCGTGCTCCAGCCGTTCGAAGATCGATGGGTCGGCGCGGCCACCGGCAAACATGTCGACGAACCAGTTGACAAAATAGGTGCCAGCCCGCTGCACCGCCTCCAGGAAATAGCCGTCGCCGGTGGGCGAGGTCATGGTGCGCCAGTATGGCCCGATGACGGGGTTGGGCGACCACATGCCGGCGATGATTGCCGTTCCGAGATTGAAGTAGACGACGCCGTCGCGCACCGCATTGGCGCCAAGGCCCGCACATTGGCCGTCGCCGCCGCCGGCAATCACCGGGGTTCCTTCGATCAGGCCCGTTGCAGCCGCCGCTGCGGCATCGACGGTGCCAACTTTCGTTCCAGTGCGAACCACGCCGGGCAGTTGCGCTGGATCGATGCCGAGCGCGTCGAGGATCGGTCGTGACCACTCCTTGCGCGAAATGTCGAAGATGCCGAACGGGTCGGCGCTGGTCCAGCTGGCGCTCGGCGTGCCGGTCAGTTGCATCGTCAGATAGCCATGTACGTCGAGGATCTTTGCGGCCCGGTCGAGGCGCGTCGGCTCGTTTTCGCGCAGCCATTTCAACCGGTAGACCACCG
The DNA here is from genome assembly GCF_054489405.1 of Mesorhizobium sp. A623. Lineage (NCBI taxonomy): Bacteria > Pseudomonadati > Pseudomonadota > Alphaproteobacteria > Hyphomicrobiales > Phyllobacteriaceae > Mesorhizobium > Mesorhizobium sp. A623. Next base: position 114,259 of record NZ_JBTMXB010000013.1, on the reverse strand, counting down.
GGGTCACGTCGATCGGCTTGCCGGTAATCGTGTGCAGGCGCTCGCGGCCGAACTCATCGGCGAAGCGGTCGACCAGGCCGGCGGCGCGTTCGTCGAGCCATACGCTTGCCGGCCCGATAGGCTTTCCCTCGGCATCGATCAACGCGACCGTCTCGCGCTGGTTGGAAATGGCTATCGCGGCGATGCGTTTCGGATCGACCGCACTGGTCACCTGTTGCAGCGCCGTGTGGGCGGCCTGCCACCAGTCCGCGACTTCCTGTTCGACGAAGTCCGGCCTCAGCTTTGCCAGTTCGAGCGGCGCGCGGCCTTCGGCAACCGCCTTGCCGTCGCTGCTCCAGGCAATCGCTTTGCAGGACTGGGTCGAACTGTCGAGGCCTACAACCAGTTGGTCGCCGATGGTGCTCATGGTCTTTTCCCCTGGATGCGCGCTATTCGAGGAGAACGCGGGCCGTGGCCATGTCGGTGACGAGGTGCGTCGCGTAACCGCCTCGAAGCCCCGCACGGATCGCCTCGATCTTGTGGGAACCGCCGGCGGCGCAGATGCGCACCGGCACGGCCTTCAATTCGTCGAGAGTGATGCCGATGGTGCGGCTTTCGAGCGGGCTGGGCAGCGGTCGTCCCTCGACGCCGATCAATCTTCCGATGATGACGCCGACCGCGCCCTGGTCGATCATGCCGGCAATCGATGCGGCATCGCTAATCTCGGTGCGGACATAGGTGCTGTCGGGACCGATGTCGCCGATGCCGAAGATGACCTTACCGGCGGCGCGGATCATGCGGAATTGGTTGACCAGCATCGGTTCGCGCATCAGTTCCTCATGCAGCCTTTCACTCGAGACGATTGCCGGGGCCAAGAGATTGATGCAGCGCGCGCCGAGGCGGTTCGCCATCAGTGAGGTGCAGAATTCTGGCGAGAAATCGCTGGTGCCGGTCGAGCTTCCGCAAAGTTGGACCACGCTGACGTTCCTGGCGTGCCGGGGGCCGGAAATGGAGCGCGCGGCAGCGAGCACCGTCCGGCCCCAGGCAACGCCGATTGTGTCGTCGAGCTCGATCATCGAGGCCAGCAGCCGGCCTGCCGCCTCGCCGATGCGCCGGTCGGTGTCCTCGCGGTCGAGGTCCGGGATGACGGCTGCGCTGCTCAGCGAATACCGCTCCACCAGTTTGCGGGAAATCAGCGTGCGGGCAAACGCCTGGTGATCGATCTGCACGGTAACCAGGCCGGTTTCGCGCGCTTCCTGGAGGTAGTTGACCACGCTCGCCCGCGAAACGTTCATGGCCCTGGCCACCTCGCTCTGGTTGAGCTGGTCGACATAATAAAGCCACGCCGCCCACGCCACCGCGCCATCGAATTCCGGCGGTGTTGACAGAGCGGCGTTGCGCGGTACGCTGGTGGCATCGGAAGCATTCATGCGCTGTTTTCGACCGGCTGATGGAACCATGTCAAGGGCCGACGATAAACCTCATTGACAAAAGGCATTCGTGGATGACAATTGTTTCAACCGCCGACGGTCGCATCATGACCGATAGGTTGTGACAGGAGATGCATTCCATGACGAAACCGGAATCCGGTTCCTGGACTGGCCTGATTGACGATATTCTTGACGGCCGCTGGACCAGCCCGGAAACGGGCGAGAAGGCGGCCGTGCCCTATGACCGCATCGTCATCGAAGACAGCCTTGAAGGACGCACGGCCGAACTGATCGGCGAACTCGACCTCGGCAAGCGCTTTACGGTTGTCACCGATGCAGCGACCTATGATGCGCTCGGCGAGCGGGTGGCGCGCGAATTGAAGGCGCTGGGGCCGGTCGAGGTGGTGATCCTCGATCATCCGCATGCCGACATGGCCAATGTCGAGAGCCTGACTGGCAAGCTTGCCGGAGCGGAGGCGGTTGTCGCGGTCGGCTCAGGTACCGTCAACGATCTGTGCAAATTCGTGACCGGCCGCACCAATCGGCGCTATTGCGTGTTCGGCACGGCTGGCTCGATGAACGGCTATACGTCGACGACCGCGTCGATCACGCTGGAAAGCGGCCTGAAAGTGTCGCTGCCCTCGCATGGGCCGTCGGGCTTCTTCGTCGATCTCGGCGTATCGGCAGCCGCGCCCACCTATCTTTCGGCGGCGGGGTTCGGCGATTGCCTTTGTCGTTCGGTCGCCCAGATCGACTGGTGGATGTCGCATCGCCTGCTTGGTACCGACTATCATCGGGTGCCGTTCCTCATTCAGGAAAAGGACGAGGCCGAACTCAACCAGCGCGCGGCCAAGCTTGCCACGCACGACCTTGAAGCAAATGGCTATCTCTATCGTGTTTTGACTCTGTGCGGTCTTGGCATTTCCTTCACCGGCATTTCCAACCATGGTTCGATGGGCGAACACCAGATTTCGCATTACATCGATTGCTTTGCCGGCAAACGCCATCCGGGTACGCTGCACGGAATGCAGGTGGGCGTCGCCTCGCTGACCATGGCGCGGTTGCAGCAGACGATGCTGGCGCAGGAAAAGCCGCCGGTGGTGAAGCCGACCAAACTCGATGCCGTCGGCATGGAGCGGCGTATGGGGGCTGCCGCCGGGCAATGCTTCGAGGAGTTTCAGAAAAAGGCATTCGACGAAAACAGCGCTGCCGCCTTCAACGAGCGTCTGCAGCAAGTGTGGCCTGAACTTCGTCGGGAATTTCAGGCGTTCATGCTGCCCGTAGATGAAATGGTCGGCTTGCTTGCATCCACTGGCGGCCCAACGACGGCGGCCGAACTCGGCGTACCGGTCGATTTCTACCGCGAGGCGGTGGTCCATTGCCGCGAAATGCGCAACCGCTTCTCGTTCCTGGACATTGCCGCTGACGCGGGAATGCTTGAGGATTTTGCACGTGGGGAAGCATAAGGTGCGGATGCGCGCACTGAGCGATTTTCCGGCGGACGCCGCCGCCCGCATCCGTGGCGTCTTTTGCGATATCGACGATACGGTCACCACCGATGGCCGGCTGACCGCCGAGGCCTATGGCGCGCTGGAGCGCCTGAGCGATGCCGGCCTTGTCGTTGCGCCCATCACCGGCCGGCCGGCCGGCTGGTGCGATATGGTCGCCCGCTTCTGGCCGGTGGCCGGTGTGGTCGGTGAAAACGGCGCCTTTTATTTTGCCTATAACGAGAAGACGCGAAAGATGATCCGCGTCTTTGCCGCGGATGCTGCGGAGCGCACGGAGAACAAGCGCCGGCTCGAAACCATCGAAAAGCGCGTTCTTGCCGAGGTGCCGGGTTCGGCGGTATCGGCCGACCAGGCCTACCGCGAGGCCGACCTGGCGATCGATTTTTGCGAGGACGTGCCGGCGCTTCCAGCCGGTGAGGTCCAGCATATCAAGCAGATTTTCGAAGAAGAGGGCGCGGTCGCCAAAATATCCTCGATCCACGTGAATGGATGGTTTGGTCATTACGACAAACTGTCGATGACGCGGCGGTTTGCGACGGATAGGCTGGGTGTTAATCTCGACGCGGCCAAGGACGCCTATGTGTTCGTTGGCGATAGCCCGAACGACGCACCGATGTTCGGGTTCTTTCCAAATGCCTGCGGGGTTGCCAATATCAGGGACTTTGAAGGCCGTATCGAAGCCGAACCTGCCTTCGTTGCAAGCAAGCGCGGTGGAGCAGGCTTCGTCGAAATTGCCGACATGCTTTTGGCACATCGGCAGCCGTCGCCGTCGAGGATATAGGGACTATCGGCGACCTTCTTCGCCGCCATAGACAAATGTACGAGATGTGAACAATCGTGCATCGCAGAACGGAACGCTTCGGAGGAACACGTGAAGGTCGCTCAGGCAAGACGTTTTATGATCTCCGATCATCCGTTGCCCTGGCTGTTGCCGCTGGTGGCGATCTTGCTTGTCTTCACCGTCTATCCGCTGATCTACAACATCTGGCTGAGTTTTCACGAATATGCGCCGCGCCGGCGGGCGCTCGAGTTCGTTGGAACAGAGAACTGGGTGCAGTTGTGGAACGATACGCGGTTCTGGCAGTCGCTCGTCATCACCTTTATCTATTTCGCCGTTGCGCTCACCTTCGAACTCGCGCTCGGCATGGCAATCGCGCTCTTGCTCGACTATGACGGCTTCGGTTTCGGTTTCCTGCGCGGGGTGCTGACGATGACGCTGGTCATCCCGCCCGCCATCGCCGGCATGATGTATCTGCTGATGGAAGACCCGCAGTTCGGCATCATCAGCTATTTCCTGCAATGGACGGGGCTTCTCGATCCTGCCCATCCGATCCTGGCGACCGCATCCACAGCACTTGCCGGCGTGCTGTTGCCGGAGATCTGGCAATGGACGCCGTTCATGGTGCTGATCTTCCTCGCGGGCCTCAGGGCCTTGCCACGCGAGCCCTATGAGGCGGCGATGATCGACGGCGCCTCGGCGTTCCAGATATTTCGGCGCGTGACGCTGCCGATGATGTCGAAGGTGATCGCCATCGCGGTGCTGATCCGCGGCATCGATCTGTTTCGCGTGTTCGACTACGTCTTCGTCATGACCTCGGGCGGTCCCGGAACCTCCACCTATTCGCTCTCGCTCTATGCTTGGCAGCAGACGTTCAGCTTCGTCAAATGGGGCTATGGCGCGACGCTCAGCCTGGTCACGCTGGCCATCATCCTGATCGTCGCCAGCCTGTTCATCAAGGTCGCGAAGGTGAGGTGGTGAGATGAACGCTTCCGCCGCATCGCGCACGCTTCGCAACGTCGCCGCCTGGGTCGTCGTCGGGCTTTTCTTTTTCCCGATCTATTACTGGACGTCGGTTGCGTTCAAATATGGCAACGATATTTTCAGCCGGCCGCCGAACCTGTTCAACTTCACGCCGACCTTCGACAATTTCCAGAAAGTGTTCGGCATATCGCTGGGAAGCGGCGGGGTGACGGTGACGCCCGGCGGCGGCAATTTCTTCATGGCACCGCGCATCTGGGATTCGCTCGTGGTGGCGACGCTGTCGACGCTGGTTGCGATCATCGTCGCCACGCTTGCGGCCTATGCGCTGTCGCGCATCAACTTTCGCGGCCGCCACAGCTTCGTCAACTGGGTACTGTCGACGCGCATGATGCCGCCGGTCGCCGTCGCGGTGCCGATGTTCTTCATCTACAAGAAGTTCGGTCTCATCGACACCTTCACCGGCATGGTGCTGATCCACGCGCTGATGAACCTGCCGCTTGCCGTGTTGTTGATGAAGAGCTTCTTCGACGACATCCCGGTCGAGATCGACGAGAGCGCCATTGTCGACGGGGCCAGCCGCTTCACCATTTTCCGGCGCATCGTGTTGCCGATGGCCAAGGGCGGCATCGCCGCGACCGCCGTCTTGTGCTTCATCTTCAGCTGGACCGAGTTCCTGTTCGCGCTGACGCTGACGACTACCGGCTTGAAAACCGTGCCCGTCGTTTCGTCTACCTTCGTCACCTCGATCGGGACTGCCTGGGGCAACATGGCGGCGCTGGGCGCGGCATCGATCATCCCGGCATTCATCTTCATTCTGTTGGTTCAAAAGCACTTGGTGCGCGGACTCACCATGGGATCGCTGAAACAATAGATGGGAAGGCTCAAATTCGCAGCCTTGCAAACGCGAATTGAAACGGAGGAGAAGACCATGAAAGACAGTATACAGAAGGCATATCTCGCCTCTATCACTGATCGCTTCGTCAAGGGGCAGATGGACCGTCGCTCGTTCCTTCGCGCGGCCGGCAAACTGGGCTTGGGTGCCGGCGTGCTTGGCATGGGCCTCGGCGCTCGCCCGTTCTACAGCATCAGCCAGGCGCAGGCGCAGGATCAGGAATTGAAGCCGAGCGCCGATATCATGAAATGGCTTGGCGATGTCGGCAAGCCGTTCGCCGGGACGACGCTGCGGCTGGCGACGGAATCGACGCCGCCGTCGAACGCCATCGCCACCCAGCTCAAGCAGTATTTCGAGGAAGCGACCGGCATCAAGGTCGAGATCGAGGTGCTGCCGCTCGAACAGGTGCTGCAGAAGCTGACGCTCGACGTGGCGTCTAGCCTCGGCACCTACGATCTCTATTATATCGACCAGAGCTGGGCGGCCAATTTTAGCCGGGACGTGTTCGACCCGCGTGAGCAGTTGAAGAACACCGAACTGGCGATGCCCAACTACAACATCGACGACTTCCTCAAGCCGTTGGTCGACGGTGTCGCCATGTACAAGGATACGATGGTCGGCGTGCCCTACGACATCCCGATCTTCATCATGCAGTACCGCAAGGATATCTGGGACGAGCTGAAACTTCCGGCGCCGACGACGATGGAAGACCTGCTCAACGCATCGAAGGCGATCACCGATGCCAAGGGGCCGAACGTTTACGGCACCAGCGGCCAGATGAAGTCCGGCCACTACAGTCTCGAATGCGACTGGACGGCGTGGCTGTGGGGCCATGGCGGCTCGATCTTCGATGCCGACGGCAAGTTTACCGGCAACGACGAGGCGGGTCTTGCCGCGATGGCCTATTGGGACAAGCTCAAGGCCACGATGCCACCCGGCGTCGACGGCTGGACGTGGGACGGCGAGGGCCAGTCGGTGGCACAGGGCGTTGCCGCCTCGATGCTGTCGTGGGGTGAGTTCTTCCCGTTCTTCGACGACCCCAAGGCTTCGAAGGTTTCCGGCCTGATGGAAGCGATCGTGCCGCCCAAGCCCGCCGCCACGTTGCGCACGGTCAAGGAAACCGGGTTCGGCGAAATCCCCGGTGTTGGCCACCAGGGCGGCTCGTCGCTTGCGGTGTCGAAATACTCCAAGGCACCGGATGCCGCGTGGGTGTTCATGCAGTGGGCGACCTGCGCCGATACGCAGGCGCTGATCACGGTGCTCGGTGGCGGCACCGGGCCGACGCGCACCAGCGTCTATGACGACCCGCGCGTCAAGGCCAATGCCCGCGTCGGCGCCGGCACCACGCGCCACCTCGACGTGGTGCGCGACACCATCGCCAACTACATGGGTTCGGAGCCGGATCTTCCGGCATGGGCGGAAATCTCCAGCGACACGATTCCGGTCGCGCTCGGCAAGTACTTTGCCGGCCAGTCGGGTTCGGCCAAGGAGTCGCTCGATGCGCTGAAGACGCAGGTCGACGACATCGTCGCCAAGGGTTGAGTTCTACCCGGGGCGGCAGTCTGGCCGTCGCCCCGGAAACCTATTATTCGCGCAGGGGATATCATGGCCGGTAAACCATTGGTGGCAGTGACGGGTGCAAGCTCGGGCATCGGCGAGGCCGTCGCCAAGACATTCTCGGCGGCCGGGCATCCGGTACTGATGATGGCGCGCCGGCTGGAGCGCATGGAAGCGCTGAACCTGCCTTCCAGCATGGCGCGCAAGGTCGATGTCCGCGACCGCCCGGCAATCGCCGCTGCGGTGAAGGAGGCGGAAGCGCAATACGGGCCGGTCGACATGATGTTTGCCAATGCCGGCATCGCGCGGCTTGCCGATATCGGTCGCCAGCCGCCCGAGGAATGGGACGAGATGATCGACATCAACACCAAGGGCATGTTGAACACCGTCCACGCGGTGATGTCGGGCATGATGGAGCGTCGACACGGCACGCTGTTCATGATGAGTTCGATTGCCGGGCGCAAGGTTTACCCGGATCACACCGTCTATTGCGGCACCAAGTTTTTCACCCACGCCGTTTCGGAATCGCTGCGTGACTATCTCTCCGACTACGATGTACGCGTCATCGTGCTTTCGCCGGGCGTCATCGAAACGGAGGTCCTGAGCGGCGTTCTCGACCCCGCCACGCTGGCCAGTTACAAGGCCAACAAGGCGAAGATGGGTGGCGGCATCGGCCCCGAGCTCGTTGCCAACATCATGCTGCACGCCTACCAGATACCGCAGAATGCGCTGGTGCAGGAAATCGTCATCACGCCGACCCGTCAGAAATATTGAGCGGCCCGGATGGGTTGTGGAGATAGCCAATGCCAACGGTAGAATTCAGGAACATCGCCAAGGCCTTCGGCAATGTCGAGGTGATGCGCAATATTTCGCTCAGCATCGCCGACCGTGAATTCGTCGTGTTGCTCGGCCCCTCCGGTTGCGGCAAGACCACGCTTTTGCGGATGACGGCGGGGCTGGAAATTGTCACCAAGGGCGATCTGTTCATCGCCGACAAGCGGGTCAACGACGTCCATCCGCGTGATCGCAACATCGCCATGGTGTTCCAGAACTACGCGCTCTATCCGACGATGAAGGTGTTCGGCAATATCGGCTTCAGCCTGGAAGTGGCGAAGGTGCCAAAGGCGGAGATCAAGAAGAAGGTCGAGTGGGCCGCCGACATCCTCAACCTGACGCCCTATCTCGGCCGTTACCCAAAGGAGCTTTCGGGCGGCCAGCGCCAGCGCGTCGCCATGGGCCGCGCCATGGTGCGGGAGGCGGAAGTCTTTTTGTTCGATGAGCCGCTGTCGAACCTCGACGCCAAGTTGCGCGCCCATATGCGGCTGGAAATACGCCAGTTGCATAACCGGCTGGGCACCACCACGATCTATGTTACCCACGACCAGATCGAAGCCATGACCATGGCCGACAAGATCGTCTTGATGCATGCTGGCAAGATCATGCAGATCGGCACGCCCGACGAGGTCTACGAGCACCCCAATTCGAAATATGTCGCCGACTTCATCGGCTCGCCTTCGATGAATTTCATTGAGGGAACCATCGAGGCCGGCGGCGCCACGCCCCGCTTCCTCGCCGAGGGCGTTTCCATCGATCTTTTGCCCGATGTTGCCGCCAAGCCTGGCCAGAAGGTCATCCTCGGCGTGCGCCCCAACGATCTCGGCATTTCCGACAAGGGCGGCATCAAGGGCAGCGTCGTCCTGTGCGAGACCACGGGCGCGGACATGCAGGTGCATGCTCGCGTCGGCAAGTTCGATACGGTCGCGGTGGTGCCGCGCGGCGAGCGCCGTGCGCCCGGCTCGCCAGTCAGCCTTTCGGTGCAGCCAGACAAGGTACACCTGTTCGATGTGGCCACCGAGCAGCGTATCGGCTGATTCATACCCAGTTGCCCCCCAGCGGTATCCAGCAAGCCGCCGCCCGCAAGTCTCAACCGCTTTTGTCGGGCTCATCCGGTACCGTTCTTGCAGCAGCGCCGCCGTGTCGGCCACTTCAAGGGCGATCCGGGCTTTGTCCCAGCCGAGCGCGTCGCCGGTGATTTGGGCGATCCAAAGAAGCGTTTCCGCGGTGACGGCGTTCTCGAACGGCATCAGCGTGCGCCGCAGCACGACATCCGACAATCGGGTCACTCTTTCGGTCGTGACGATCCAGCGGATTTCGCCGGCGTGATAGCCACCGCGCGCCTGGCGCAGTGCGTCGTCGCTTTGCGGCATCCCCATGAGCACCGTGCGCTTGATTATGATGGGGTGGGCGAGCATCAGCGCTTTCGCCCTGCCGGCGTCGAGACCCTGCTTATCGGCGTCCGAAAGCGCTCGGAATGTAGTGCCGGTCTTGTTCAGCAGCACCTCCCAGCCGAGTTTGTTCACCCAGCCATCGAGCCGTTCCCGCTCCAACCCCTGCGCACGGTAGTCATGAAAGACGTAGGCGACACCATGGCTTTCAAGTCAGGTACGCCTTCTTTCATCGTGTCGCAATTGGGGATGCCGTAGATGGTGACGGTCAAGAAAACCGTCCTCGAGACGCTTGTCCCTAACGGTAGCCAGTTTAACGCAAGGCAGCCGCAATATTGCCGCCGTCCACGGTCGTCACATCGGCAGTGGTGCGTTCGGCCAGCGCGTGATGCAGGAACGCCTGCGCCACATCCTCGGCGGTCACTTCCTGGCCGAGTAGATTGCCCGACATGTACTCCTTCTGCGACAGGCCGCGCGCGTTCGAGCGGTTGGCGATCATCTCGTCAGTCAGCAGGCCGGAGCGGATGCGGTCGGCATTGACGGCGTTCGAGCGGATGCCGTAGACGCCGTATTCCAGCGCATATTGCCGCGACAGGAATAGCGTCGCCGCCTTGGGCAGTCCGTAGGCGCCGAACCTGACACCCGGATTGATCGCCTGCTTGGAGGTATTGAACAACAAGGCGCCGCCGGTGCCTTGCTCCAGCATGATGCGCACGGCATTTTGTGCCACCGACTGGTGCGCGAAGAAATTCAACTCGAAACTCTTGCGCAGCAAAGCGTCGTCCAGTTCGCCGATCCGCCCCTCCCAGGCGGCACCGGCGTTGGAAACGACGATATCGACACCGCCGTAGATCGCGACCGCCTTGTCAAAGGCGGCGCGCACGTCAGCCGGCTTGGTGACATCGCCGCCCACACCGATTGAGTTGTTGCCGGCCTGCTTCGCCACCTCGTCGGCCTTGGCGGCGTCGAGATCGAAAACCACCACATGGGCGCCGTTGGCGGCGAACAGCCTGGCGGTGGCGGCACCGATCGCGCCCGCGCCTCCCGTGACGAGCAGCACCTGCCCGGTCAGCGGCTTGGGCTTGTTGGAGGCGAGCTTGGCTTGCTCCAACGACCAGTATTCGAGCGGAAACAGGTCGGCCTTGGACAGCGGGCGGAAGTCGCCCACCGCTTCGGCGCCACGCACGGCCTCGATCCACATTTCGCCGACATCGGAAGCGATTTTTGCATCCTTCAGCGTGCGGCCATGGCCGAACATGCCGAGGCCGGGAACCAGAGTGAGGCGCGGCATCGGGTCGAGCATGGCACGCTTTACGTCGTCGCGCGCGTCATTTTCCTCGAAATAGACACGGTAGTCGGCGGCGAATTGGGCGACATGGTCCTTGATCGCCTGCTTGTTGGCGGCCTGGTCGGCGCCATCCGGCGCGGGCAGCGCCATCGGCCCGGTCTTGATGCGGATCGACAGGTCGGGCGTCGAGACGCCGCGCCCGGCATAGTCGGCGATCTTATCCGATTCGACGAAATCGAGGATCGCGTCGGAGGTGCGGAAATCGCTGATCATGCGGTCGAACTTGCCTTCGCCGCGGTCGACAGCGACCGCGCCGCGCAAGGCCGGAGCGATGTCGGCGGGCTTGGCCAGCTTGGCCGGCAAGGGCGCCTTCGGCGCAGGCTTCTTGCCGTTCTTGGCGACATAGTCTTCCGCCATGGTGACATAGTGGATCATACGGTCGTAGGCCTGCTTGGCCTCGTCGCCGAAGGTGAAGATGCCATGCTTGTCGAGGATCAGGCCCTCGACCGAGGGATCGGCGTCGTAGACGTCGGCGGCGACGATCGCCAGATCGAAGCCCGGCATGATGTAGGGAACAAAGCCCATCTTCGGGCCGAACACCTTGGCGCTCAGCGCCTTGCTATCATTCTGGTCGACAATGGCGAGAATTGCGGTCGAATGCGTGTGATCGATGAATTTGTGCGGCAGGAAGGCATGCAGCAGCGTTTCCACCGAAGGGTTTGGCGAGGCCGGGTCGATAAGGTTGGCGCGCTGCAGCGCAACCATGTCCTCGTCGGAAAGTTTTGGCAGCTTGCGGGCCTTGAGCAGCGCGCCGATCTTTACCGCCGGCAGGCCCTGCGGCTCGATGATGCCCATGTCCCAGCCGCTGCCCTTGACGCACAAAACGTCCCACTCGTCGTCGACGATGTCGGTGGCCTTGGTCTTGACCGAGGTGTTGCCGCCGCCATGCAGGACCAGGCGCGGTTCACCGCCAAGCAGTCGGGTTGTGTAGACGCGCAGCGCCAGGTCATGGGCCACGCCCTTTTTCGCGTATTCGGCGGCCAGCTTCTCCGCTTCGCCGTCAATCCATAGGTTTTTCATCTTTTCTGCCCGGTTCTCTTATCTCGGCGGAATGATCCAATCCGCAACCTTCGTCGCCTCAAGCTGGCTTGCCTGTTGTCGCGACATTATTCACTGGCTTCGACAAAAGTCAATTAACGCTGACAATTTCCGGAAAGGCCCCGCACATCGGCGAAGCGGTACCATGCAGGCGTGCCGAGGTGGAACTGCCTGCCCGTCAAGCCCCGCCAAACGAACTGCGGCAGCAGAAAATCGGGCGTCGCACCATAACGAGCGAAGGCGTCCCGGAGTTCGGCGGGGCCAAACTCAGCGAGGATACCGGGCCGCACCAGTGCAGCAGCGATCTCCGCGCTTTTGGCGCTGGCGCTGTCATGCTCGATGCTGTCACCGATGCCGACGATTTTTTCCTTCGAGGGATTTCCGAGATCATTCATCGCGACCTCGTAGATAGTCGAGAATGGCTTTCCGCTCCGCTCCACGGGTCCGCCCCATTTCCTCGTAGAGATCGGCAATCGCCCCTGTCCCGAACTCAGGCCGGCCTCGGCCAGCATGATCTTGTCGGGATTGGTGCAGATACATGGCACGCCAGCGCGGGCGGCGGGTTCAAGCAAGGCGCGGTAGAACTCCATCAACTTGGTGTTGCCCTTGCTTCCCGAAAGCGGCACGACCTTGGCGCTTGCGCCATCCGCACCAGTTCCAGGTCGAGGTCGTCAATGGCGAAACGGTCCCGCCCACGTGACAACAGCGGGCACCGAGTTCCCGCCGCCAGCCGCTCATTCCAAACTGCCCGGCGAATTTGCGCCAGGCCACTTCGCCAGAACTGAGGAAGATATCCCACGTCCCCGGCTGAAAACCCAAGCCAAGCAGGCGGTCCTCGTTCAAGCTGGCGCGCTTGCTGGAGTTGGAGACAAGCACGATTGTCTTGCCCGCCGCCTTCAGGCTGAGCAGCGCCTCGACGGCACCGGGATAGGGCGCGTTGCCGTCATGAAGAACGCCGAATTGGTCAACGAAGAACGCGTCGAAACGTTCGGCAAGTTGGCGCAGGTCGGCCAGCAGTTCGGGTCCATCGATCGCCACGTTCAAAATACTCCCCGCTTGACGGCCGCCGGCGCCACCCGCGCCGTGCCGGCTGCCGCTTCCTCGGACAGCGCCGCGACAAGCGGAACGCCGAGCCTTGCTTGCCGCATCTCACGCCATACCGGATTCCTGGTGCCGCCGTCGACGCTTCTGATTGAGCGCAGCCTCGGCGCGCCCAATTCGCCGAGGCGCGCATACGCCAGTGCTTCGATGGCGGCGATGCCTTCCAACATGCCAGCGAGGAATTTTGCGACGCTTTCCGGCCGCGGCGATAATCGCGGCTGCATCTCGGGGTCGGAGATCGGAAAGCGCTCGCCCTTGGCCAGCAGCGGATAATAGTCGAGGGCCGCTCGGCACGGCTGAATCTATTGCCTTCGACAAGGTGGCGATCTGCCCGGCGCCAAAGAAATGCGCCAGCACCTTGCCGCCGCTATTCGACGCGCCGCCGGCCAGCCAGCCTCCACCGACACGGTGGCTGTAGATGCCGTATTGCGGCGCGAAGATAGGCGCGGCGGACAAAAGCTTGATCGTCAGCGAGGAGCCAAGCGCGGTAACGCCATCGCCCAGCTCTGCAGCCCCCCGTCGCAAGGAACGAGGCACAGCCATCGGTGGTGCCGCTTACGATAACCGTATCGCGCGGAAAGGCCGAAACGGTCGGCGGCGGCTTGGGTCACCGTACCAATCGGCGTCCCCGGCGGCACGACTTCCGGCAACAGCATTCTGTCGGCGCCCGTCGCCGAAATCCAGTCTGGCCATTGCCGGGCAACCGGGTCGTAGCCAGTCTTGAGGGCGTTGTTTTCGTCGCTGACATCGAAGCGGACGCACATTTGGCCGGCGATCCAGTCCACCTGATGCAGGATGCGGGATGCCTTCGCGACAGGCTGGAAATGCATAAGCTTGGCGAGGCCGGAGGTGGCGCCGTGGGCGGCACTTTCGGCCGGTGCGTGGCTCTTGATCATTTCGAGAATACCGGCATCGGTGACCGGATCGTTGTACATCAAAGCACCGGCCAAAGGCGTTCCGTTGCGATCCACAGGCAAAACCGTGCCGGATGTGCCGTCGACTGCTAGCGCCTTGACCTGCCGTGGGTCGATGCTCGCCAGCACCTGATCGAGCCCGCTCTCGACGGCCTGCGCGCGCTGCGACCTCCTGCGATCCGGCAACGGCCACGCCTTCGCCGAGAAAAACGACGTGGTCCGGGGCCGGCGCGTGCCTTGCCGGCTGTGAAAGCAGCCCACTCACCCGATGCAAAACAGGACCTCCGCCTCGGCGACCGTGTCGGCTGCGACGACGATGCCGTGATTGCCGAGCACAAGTACGTCGGTTTGAGGCTTCAGCCGTTCCGCTATATTGCGGGCGAGCGCCAGGCCGGGCTTGCTGTAGGGCACGTAGGCCCAGTTCAGTTCGCGCAGGCGCTCGGCCACCAGCCTTCCCGCATCGGCGCGCACAGCAGTCGCGATCGTCTCGACGCAATGGACGTGGATGACGGCACGCTGCGGCATCAGCGCATGCACCGTCGTCTCGATGGATGGCCGCAGGCCACCCCGGATTGCGTTCGGCAATCTTAAAGCGCTGCGGCGTGTCAGCCTCGGGACTATCGTTGGCGACGGCGGCCAACAGCGCACCGAGCGCCACCGGCACCATGATATCGTCGTGCGCCGCATTCTTCAGCCAGGTGCCGGACGCCTTGATCCACAGCGTGTCTCCGTCCTTGATCGAGGTGTTGCCGCCGGCACCCTGCACCAGCAGCGGATTGGCCCCGATGGGTGCCGACGCCTCGCGAAGCACCCAAAACTCGGCATCGTTTTCGCCGCGAGCTGCATTTCCCATCAGCCTGTCCTCCGCGTCCGCCCCAAACGCCTGGCGCTATTTCGCATCCGGCGGCTGCACGCCCTTCCTGAAGGCGAAGCAGCCGTAAAAACGGCGCTCGCCCGTCTGGATGACGCAGTAAGCCTGCTTGGCCCGCTCGTAGAAGGCGAAGCGCTCGACCGGCTTCAGCGGCACGGATTTTGCTTCGGCCCGGTCGACCACCTGCTGTACCACCTGCTGTACCACCTGCTGTACCTGTGGAATTTCGTAGGGCTTGCCGACGACTTCCATGCGTGCTGCGGCATCGTCGACGAAAGTGTCGAGCGGATAGAGCGACAGGATCGCCGCCGCCGCCGCCCCGGCGCTGACATTGTCGATCCGCAAGACATCGCTGAGCGTGGTCTGGCGCGCGGTCGAATCGGCCGGAAAGTTGGTGTAGCAGATGATGAGATCGTCGCCATGCCCCATCGCCGCCAGCGCGTAAAGCACGTCGGCGTTGAGCGATGGACTGATACCTTTGAGCATTCTTATCTCCCCAGAATACGGATGCGCTCACGCGCCGTAATCAATAATGCCCTTGACCTCGAGAAAGTCGTGAATTGCCCAGTCGGCATATTCGCGACCGTTGCCCGACTGCTTGTAGCCGCCGAACGGCGCGAACGTGTCCCAATCCGGATAGTTGATCGACACCTGCCCGACACGCAGGCGGGCGGCAACGGTGCGCGCATGTTCGATATTTTGCGACTGCACATAGGCGGCGAGGCCGTAGACGGTGTCGTTGGCGATCTTCACCGCGTCGTCGTCGTCCTCGTAGGAGATGACGGAGAGCACCGGCCCGAAGATTTCTTCCTTTTCGATGGCCATGCCCGGCGTGACATGGCCGAACCCCGTCGGGCGAACATAATAGCCGCGGTTGAGGTGCTCGGGCCGGCCTGGGCCGCCCGTCACCAGCGTCGCGCCCTCCTTGATACCGGCCTCGATCAGCCGCTGGATCTTGTCGAATTGCATCGGGCTGACCACCGGGCCAAGCTTCGTCTCTTCGGAGCGCGGATCACCGACCTTGTAGGCCTCGGCCGCCTTTTTCGCGATGCTCAGCGCCTCGTCGTGGCGGGCTGCCGGCACCAGCATGCGGGTAGGCGTATCGCAGGACAGGCCGCTATTGCCCTTCGACGCCACCGATAACCGCCTGTTCGAAATCGGCATCGGCAAGGATGAGGTTGGCCGACTTGCCGCCCAGTTCCTGCGCCACGCGCTTGACCGTGTCGGCCGCCGTCTTGGCGACGATGATGCCGGCGCGGGTGGAGCCGGTGAAGGAAACCATTTCTACATCGGGGTGGCCGGCCATGATCTGGCCGACATCGGGACCGTTGCCGTTGATCATGTTGTAGACGCCCTTCGGCGTACCGGCTGCGTCCATGATTTCGGAAAATACGATGCCGCTGATCGGCGCGATTTCGGACGGTTTCAACACGACCGTGCAGCCGGCGGCAATCGCCGAGGCGACCTTGCAGACGATCTGGTTGAGCGGCCAGTTCCACGGCGTAATCAGCGCGCAGACGCCGATCGGCTCCTTCACCACCATGGTGGAACCGCGCTTCTCGCTGAATTCGTAATCCTCCAGCGCCTTAATGGTCGATTCCATATGCGCGCGGCCGGCCCAGGCCTGCGTGTCGCGCGCCCATTTCCCGGCTGACGGCCTGAGCGATATCCTCATAGCGGTTGTTGTAGATTTCGAGGATGCGATTGAGCAGTTTCAGGCGCTCGGCTCGGTCGCCCGCGAGAAAGACGGGAAAGCCGCATTGGCCGCCGCCTTGTCTACATCGGCCTTCGAGCCAAGCGAAATTTGCGTATAGGCCTCTTCGGTCGATGGATCGATCATGTCGAGCGTGACCGGCACCGCAGGCGCAACCCATTTGCCGTTGATGAAGAAACGGAGATGGTTGCTCATGGGATGACGCTCCGATGCTGCTGAAAGCCGATGTGGCCGATGTATGGGCGGGTTGCCCTTCTTGCCGCAGTTGCGGCCGGGCTTCAATGCCGCGTAGCTCCGCAGTGGCGGAGTATCTTGCCGAGGAATGCCTGACTGCGTTCCGTTGAGCTTGTCGCGGCGCCCGACCTTGGCGATACCTTCGGGACTCCAATTCCGCGTTTGGCAAGTGCTTCTAGGAACAGGGTATCGGCCCCACGCGTCAAGGGGTCGAGTGATCGAAAGCCATGATTTCGTCCTTTTTCCGATATTTGCCTGACGAACCTACCAGACAGTCGACGCCATGACCCGAAAGCGTGGATGTGACTTCAGGCCGTCGAAAAATGATCGGCAATGGTGCGCACGATCAGCGCCGTGGATGCGGCACCCGGATCCATATGGCCAAGCGAGCGCTCACCGAGACGAGCGGCACGCCCCTTGGACGCCAGCATGGCCTTGGTGGCATCGGCCCCTTCCTGCGCGGCCTTTGCCGATGCATCCAGGCAGCCGCCAATGCCCGCGCCGTCTTGCGCGGCCTCGGCGATCGCTTCGGCTGCGGGCAGCCAGGCATCGACCATGGTCTTATCGCCGCGCTCGGCCTTGCCGCGATCCTGGATGCCCTTGGCCATGGCCGCGATAACCGCCACCATGTCGTCCCGGTCGAGTTCGGTCTTGCCCTTGACGGCAGCACCTGCGCGCATGAAGGCGGTGGCGTAGAGCGGCCCGGATGAAGCACCGACGGCGTTGAGAAAAGATTTGGCCGCGGCGTTGAATACCGTCACCGGCTCCGCCGACGCATCGATCTGCGACACGGCATCGCGCACGGCGGAAAACCCGATCCCCATGGAAACACCATGATCGGCATCGCCGATAATGCCGTCCAGCTCCGACAAATGGTCCTTGTTCGCCTCGATGGCGTCTGCGACCGCAATGAACATGGCAACGAGATCTTGAGTGGAAATGGTCATGAACGTTTTTCCAATGCAAAGAGGAAAGGAGTGGGCTCAACCGGCGCGGAACATCGCGCAGTCGCAAGGATGATCGAGCAGTTCGGTCAACTCGTCATCAAGGCTGATGAGCGTGATCGACATGCCCGCCATCTCCAGCGATGAACAATAGGTGCCGACCCATGTCGCATGAACGTCAATGCCGCGACGGCTGAGCCGCTCGTGGACGCGCCGGTTGATGACGTAAAGTTCCATCAGCGTCGTCGATCCAAGCGAGTTGACCAGAACCGCGACCTTCGACCCCTCCTTTGCCGGCAGTTCGGCAAAAATCCGCTCAAGGATGTCATCTGTCACTTCGTCGGCGGTACGCAGCGGCTCACGGACAATGCCAGGCTCGCCATGGATACCCATGCCGATCTCCATTTCGCCGAGGCCGATCTCGAAATTGTGGCGCAGCGTCTGCGGCAGCGAGCAGGGCGAAAGCGCCACGCCAACTGTGAAGGTGCGTTCGTTGGCTTTGCGCGCAATGCGCTCGCATTCATCGAGCGAGGCCATCTTGTCAGCGGCAGCGCCGGCCATCTTGAACACGAAGAAATTGCCAGCAACGCCGCGCCGCTTTTCCTTCTGGTCGAGCGGTGCGGAGGCCACGTCGTCGGTGGTGACCACGGTGCGGACCTCGATGTCCTCCATCCCCGCCATTTCGGCGGCCATGTCGAAATTCATCACATCGCCGGCGTAGTTGCCATAGAGATAAAGGACGCCAGCGCTATTGTTGACCGCCTTGGTGCACTCGAGGATCGGATCTGGCGGCGGCGAGGCGAAGACGTTGCCGATGGCGCAGCCGTCGGCGAGGCCCCTGCCAACGAAACCGACGAAGGACGGCTCGTGCCCCGAGCCGCCGCCGACGATGATGCCGACCTTGCCTTCGCGCCGCTCCTGGACGGCAACGACCGAGCGCGGGCTATGTTCCAATTGGCGCACATGGCCGGGATGCGCCTTGATGATGCCGTCCACCATCTCCTCGATGATGTTCTTCGGATCGTTGATCAGCTTCTTCGTCTTCATCGGATTTCCCTCCTCAACCTGTGACCGTTTCGTTCCACGCAGCGCGCTCAAAGAGGCCGGCACCCCCTCGGC
Source organism: Mesorhizobium sp. A623 (assembly GCF_054489405.1). Lineage (NCBI taxonomy): Bacteria > Pseudomonadati > Pseudomonadota > Alphaproteobacteria > Hyphomicrobiales > Phyllobacteriaceae > Mesorhizobium > Mesorhizobium sp. A623. The sequence goes on along the minus strand of NZ_JBTMXB010000013.1, from coordinate 95,623 downwards.
TTGAAGAATGCCGTGTGCCGTTGCCGCATCGGTGATCAGGACGTTCGCATAGCGCCCCTTCAAAGCAGCAAGAATGGCCGGTACCTTTTCGACGCCGCCAGCCACGGCGATCCGTAGCTTGATCCGCGAAATCTCCTCCAGCGTCAGCCCGATCATGCGGGCGTCCAGCGGACCTTGCGCGGCGGCACCGCGATTGTCGATAAAGCGGCCGGCAACCATCGCAATCGCGCGACGAAAGGTCTGGTCGGCAAGTTCGCCTTTCGGCATCAGCCTGGTTTCATGCAGGGAACTGCCCGGCCGCGTCGAGCATATGCCGAAGATGATCTTGTCGGCCCGGCGCGCCGTCTCGAACTGGTCGCGCAACGCCGCCTCGCCCATCAGGATATCGCGCACTTCCACGCTGGAAACGATGGCGGGCGCGGTGATGTTGACGGCTCGCGCGCCCAGCGCGGTTGCCAGTTTCGAGACGCACAGTTCCGGCGTGAAACTTATCGGAGCGGCCATGCCCCCCGTCATCTGCACGACGGACAGGTCGGCCAGCCGCAGCGACGACATGGAGCGCGCCAGCGCCAGCATCGTGCGCCCCCAGCAGATCCCCAGCGTGTCGCCGGGCCGGATCAACCGTTCAAGCACCCGCGCGCCGGCCAAGCCCAGCCTGTCGACCAAGGAAGTACCGGCCTCACCGTCGGGAATGACGACACAGTCGCTGAGGTTGAAGCGCTCCTTCAGCGCCTGCGCGATCATGAATTCGCTAAGCCGCGCCGGCTCCATCGTCAGCGTGACGATCCCGCGCGTGCGCGCCTCGGCCAGATAGCCGTTGACGGTCGCACGCGAGATACCCATCGCCTTGGCGATCTCGTTTTGCGTCATCCCGTCCTGGGCATAAAGCCAACCCGCCCACAAAAGCGGGTCGTCGCGGAATTGCAACGGCATGAGGCCAGAAGCCTCAATCTGTCGGACCGAACCATTGCTCACTTGGGTCATGTGCTCATTTTTTGCCAACTTGACATTTGTCTTACCGCATCTGAATATTGTCGCCAATAGCAGTTTATAGGACGGCTGGATCGGTTTCGAGAAGAAGCCGGGGCCTGGGAGTCCCCGAGGCTGATCCTCGATTTGGCGCTGCCGGCAATGTGTCCACACCACCACCTAAACCGTTATTTTACAGGGAGGAAGCAACCATGACGATCTTCAAGACTCCAGGATCGGGGTCCAGACTCGCGATCCCCAGACGCAGCCTGCTCAAGGGCGGCGCAGCACTGGGAATGTCCACCGCACTTGGCGCACCGTTCATCAACCGGCTGTTTGCGGCGGAAGAGCATCCGCTGGCCGGCCAGTCGATCGAAATGAACATCCTCGGCATCGCCGGCTGGGTCCCCTCTTCGCTCGGCGTGAAGATGTCGCCGTTGTTTGCCGACTTCGTCAAGGAAAAGTACGGCTACAACGTCTCCTTCGCCTTTGCCGAAGCGCCGTTCTCCGATCTGTTCCAGAAGGCGGCGACGTCACTGGCGACGAAAAGCCAGGAATACAACATCATCATCTCGGATTCCCAGTGGCTCGGCGCGCTCGCCAAGCCCGGCTGGATCCTCAAGCTCAACGACATCATCGCCCAGAACCCGGCGCTTCAGCTCGAATGGTATTCGCAGACCGTCGTCGATACCTACATGACCTATCCGGATGGCACCAAGGACATCTGGGGCCTGCCGCAGGAAGGCGACGTCGAGGCGCTCTACGTGCGCAAGGACTGGCTTGAAGACCCCAAGGAAAAGGAGGCCTTCCAGGCCAAATACGGCAAGCCGTTGCCGCAGACCTTCGAAGATTTCGACGCCTTGACCATGGATGAATTCGAGAAAATTGCCGAATTCTTCACCCGGCCGGACGACCAGCGCTGGGGTTTCGCGCAGCAATACAGCCGCGTCTACGACTTCGCTACCTGTGCCTTCAACAACTACCTGTGGAGCCGTGGCGGCGAGATCTGGGATCCGGCAACCGGCCAGATCGAAGGCATCCTCAATACCAAGGAAAACGCTGAATCGCTGCAGGCGTTCAAGGATTGGCTGAAATATTGCCCGCCCGGCGCCACCAACTACGGCATTGCCGAGGGCATCGACGTCTTCACCCAGGGTAAGGTGTTCTCGACCATTCAGTGGGCAGCCGTCGGTTCGGCGATGATCACCGAAGAGTTGAAGGGCAAGGTTCTTGTCGTCCCGCCTCCCAAGCATGGCAAGGGCGACGCCGCCAAGCGCATCTATTCGATGGGCGGCCAGCCCTGGGTGATCAATGCTTTCAACGACGAGAAGAAGATGCGCGTCGCCATCGACTTCATGAACTGGTGGTACCAGCCCGATACGGCCGTGGAATTCGCCAAGCGCGGCGGCAACCCCGCCGACAAGGCAACGCTGTCGCGCGACGATTTCAACGACATCAATCCGTGGAACCAGACCTACAAGTTCATGCTCGAGGAAGGGCGCTCGCGCGATTTCTGGCACGATCCGAAATATTCGGAAATGCTGGCCATCCAGCAGGAAGGTTACTCGTCCTTCGTCTCGGGTCAGTCAAGCGACCCGAAGGCGGTCATGGATTACATCGCCTGCGCCCAGCAGCAAATCCTGAACGAAGCGGGCGTAGCCGCGACGGCACCAACCGATGCCTGCGCTACCACCTCTCTCTGAGGCAGCTTAACTGATTGAAGCGGGCGCCGGCCGGTTGGCTGCGTGCCCGCTTCGCCACAGACGCGACCAAGGGCAAGTACTTATGTCGACCATAACGTCGAGGCCTCGACTGGCCCGCCTGTTTGACGACCGTCGCATGATGGTCTTCACCTTGCTGGCGCCGGTGATGCTGTTTTTCATCGTTTTCAACACCATCCCGACGCTGTGGCTGCTCGGCCTGTCGTTCTACAATTTCTCGCTGACCTCCGGCATGCCGCCGGAATTCATCGGCGCTCGCAATTTCGTCCAGATCTTCAATTCCCGGAACGGCATCTGGCTCGACCTGTCGCGCACCTTCACCTTCGTCGTGTGCGGTGTCGGCATCCAGACTGTCCTCGGGGCGGCGCTGGGGTTCCTGTTTTGGGGATCGCGCGACATGCCGGGACGGCGCATTGCGCTGACCATGCTGTTCGCGCCAATGGTGCTGACGCCGGTCGCCACCGGAACGTTCTTCCGCTTCATCTACGATCCCACCTTCGGCGTGCTCAACGCCATGGCGCACGGGATGTTCGGCACGGGCCCGATCGATTTCCTCGGTAATCCCTCCATCGCGTTTTGGGCGGTGCTGGCGGTGGATTGCTGGATGTGGACGCCGTTCATGACCCTGATGACGCTGGCAGCCCTCGGCTCCGTGCCAACGGCAGAGCTTGAGGCGGCCGAGATCGACCGCGTGCCCTTCCTGCGGCGGCTATCGCTGGTGATCTGGCACCATGGCAAGTTCATCCTGATGCTCGGCATCCTGCTTCGCACCATCGATTCTTTCAAGACGCTCGACCTGATCATTCCAATGACCAAGGGCGGCCCCGGCCAGCAGACGCGGCTGGTGGCGATGGAACTGAACAAGCAGGCCTTCGAGAGCTTCAACATGGGCTGGTCGTCGGCTTATTCGGTGCTGCTGCTGCTGATCTCGATCGCCATGACCAGCGTCTTCATCTACGTCCTCAATCTGCGCCGCCGAAGGGAGGGCTAAAGCGATGGCCAAATTCCGCGCCGGAGCCTATTACACCGGTCTATGGGCGATCTCGCTGATCTTTTTCGCGCCGATCGCCTGGATCGTGCTGGCTTCGTTCAAAACCCGCTCCGACATCCTCGCCATTCCGCCGAAGCTCATTTTCACGCCGACGCTGGAGAATTATGTCGACCTGTTCCAGCGCCAGTCGTTGTTCCTGCAGATCGGCAACTCGATCCTGCTGTCGCTCGGCGCCGTCGTCATCGCCGTGTTCGTGTCGTTCCTGGCGGCATTCTGCTTTTCGCGCTTCAAGCCGAAGGGTACCGACTTCCTGATGTTCCTGCTTTTGTCGATCCGCATGCTGCCCGGACCGGCCGTCATCTTGCCGGTGTTCCTGATGTACGTGGCATTCGGCTGGAAGGATTCGCATCTGTGGCTGATGCTGTTCTACGCGATGTTTTCCATCCCCTTCTCCGTGTGGATTCTCAAGGGCTTTCTCGACGGGGTCTCGACGCGCTTCGACGAGACCGGCATCGTCAATGGCGGCTCCTGGTTCCACGTTATTTTCAAGGTGGTGTTGCCGCAGGTGAGGCCGGGCCTGATCGCCGCCTTCATCTTCAACCTGATTTTCGTCTGGAACGAATTCCTGTTCAATTTCATCATCGGCGGCGTGACGACGCAGAACATTCCCTATGCGCTCGCCGTCGGCACCTATGCGGACGGCGGCGTCAACTGGACGTTCATCTCGGCGATGACCTCGGTCTACATTATCTTGCCGATCACCTTCATCTACATCTTCCAGAAGTACCTGCTCGTCGGCATGACTTTTGGCACGGTGCGGGGCGAGGTCTGATGCCATGAAGCAGGCCCGCACCTTTCCCGAACGCCTCGAAATGTTCATGATCCTGGCGCTTGCTGCCGGCATCCTGTTGATCGCGCAACGCTACAGCCTGACGCTCTACAAGGTCGGGTTGTCGATCCTCGTCGTCGCTACCTTCCTTCAGATCGCCGTTGGCAATCTGCGCAAGGACGCCTCGGTGGGGCGCAGCCTTCTGTTCATTGTGATGGTGCTGGCGATAGCCGCGGTGGTGTTCACGATCGGCATCCTGCTGGTGCCGTATTTCTCGCAGCTTGGACGGTAGGTCGTGGCCGTAGAATTCCAGTCGATTACCAAAACCTACGGCGCCAAGCGCGTGCTGAACGACTTCGACCTCAAGGTCGAGCCGCAGAGTTTTACCGTCCTTTGCGGCTCCTCCGGCTCGGGCAAGTCGGTGCTGTTTCGCCTGCTTGTCGGGCTTGAGAAACCGGACTCCGGCCGCATCCTGCTCGCCGGCCGCGATATCACCAACGAGACGCCGGCGACCCGCGCCATCGGCTACGTGCCGCAGAATTTTGCGCTGTATCCGCACCAGACGGTGGCGCAGAACATGGCGTATCCGCTGACGCTGGCAAAGGCCCCGAAAGAGGAGATCGCCAAGCGCGTCGACCGCACGGCTGGCATATTGTCGATCACGCATCTGTTGAAGAAGACACCTGATCAGCTTTCCGGCGGCGAAAAACAGCGCGTCGCGGTAGCGCGCGGATTGCTCAAGGATGCCGAAATCTTCGTACTGGACGACCCGCTGGTCGGGCTCGACTACAAGCTGCGCGAGCGGCTGATGGACGAGTTGAAAAGCCTGCGCGAGGAACTGAAGGCGACGTTCCTCTATGCCACCTCCGACAGCCTCGAAGCGTTGAACATGGCGCAGCGGCTGGTCGTCGTCGATGCAGGGCGCGTCGTCCAGCACGACACTCCGATCGCCGTCTACGACGATCCCCGTTTTGCCCGCTCGCTCGATCTTATCGGCTTCCCGCATGCAAACCTTTTGCCGGGGCGGATCGCCGAAGACTTGGTCGAAGCCGGCCCGTTGCGCTTTTCCGCGCCAGCCGGCCACGCACTTGGAGACATCATTACGGGGCTGCGCCCGGAGGCCATCCATTTCGAGGGTTCGCCGCGCGGCGCGGGAAACGATCTTCGTATCGACGCCCGCGTCACGCTGGTCGAGAACCTCGGCGGCGAGGCCGTGGTCTATCTCGAAGCCGGCCAGGTTCAACTGACCGCGGTCCTGCCCCTTTCACGCATCGCGCCACCGACGTTCGGCGCCGAAGTGATGGTCACCGTCGATCCGGCCGACGTGATGCTTTTCGATGCCGCCTCGGGCGCGCGTCTTGCCGGCGGGAAACACTGATGGCCGATATCGTCATCGAACACGTCACCAAGCGGTTTGCCAGTTTTACCGCCGTCAGCGACGTCGACATGAGTTTCGCCGACGGCGAAGTCGCCTGCCTGCTTGGTCCTTCGGGTTGCGGTAAGACCACCTTGATGCGGATGCTGGCGGGACTGGAGACGCCGACTTCCGGCCGCATCCTGTTCGGTGGTCGCGACGTAACGGAGTTGCCGCCGCGCAAGCGCAATGTCGGCATGGTGTTCCAATACCCGGTCATGTACCCGACGCTGTCGGTGCGCGAGAACATCGCCCTGCCGATGGTCTACGACAAGCAGGTTTCCGCAGCCGAGCGCGAGCGGCGCGTCAACGAAGTTCTCGACGTTCTCGACATAAGGCCGCTGGCCGGGGCGTTCATCGAAAGCCTGAGCTTGGGTAACCGGCAGAAGGTCGCGGTCGGTCGAGCCGTTGCGCGCCACTCGGAAATCGTGCTGTTCGACGAGCCGACCACCAACGTCGAGGTCAACGCCAAGCTGCACCTGATTCGCGCCTTCAAGCTGGTGGCGCAACGCCTGAAGCAGACCATCGTCTACGTCACCCACGACCAGACCGAGGCGATGACGTTGGCCGACCGCATCGCGCTGATGCAGGCCGGGCGCATCCTGCAATACGACCGGCCGCAGGTACTGTACAACGAGCCCACTTCGGAATTCGGCGGCTGGTTTCTCGGCAATCCCGGCATGAATTTCGTGGCGGCCACGTTTGCGGACGGACAAATCTCGTCACCGATCCTGGCAACACCCCTGCCCGCCCCTGCGGGCATGAAGCAAGGCGAAAAGATCGCCGTCGGCATCCGGCCCGAACAGGTGCGCATGATGGGCAAGCCGCAGGCAGGCAGCGTGCCAGCCGTACTGGTCGAGCAGGCGATCGGCATCGCCGGGCGCTATCTTACCAAGGTTCGGATCGGCGACACCGTGCTCAAGGTCAACACCGAAAGCCGCCCGCCCGCCCCGCTCGGCGGCACCGTCCACCTGATCGCCCCCAAAGAACGCCTGATGCTGTTTTGCGACGGCCAGCGCGTCACCATCTAAGGACACTCATGCGTTACGACGTTTCGGTCATCGGCCTTTATATCCTCGACATTCTCGGCCGCCCAGTCAGCCGCATTCCGGATCGTGGCAATGTCGAGTTCATCGAGGAAATCAAGCTTACGGTGGCGGGTACTGCCGGCGGCGTCGTCATCAACACGGCCAAGCTTGGCCTGAAAAGCCTCGCGGTTGGTGCTGTCGGAAAAGACGAAAAGGCCGATTTCGTGATCGGCGCGATGCAGCGGCACGGCATCGACACGTCGGCCATGCAGCGGCTGGACGGTATTTCGACCTCGGCGACAATTCTCAACATCCGGCCGAACGGCGACCGGCCGGCGCTGCACCAGCGCGGCGCTTCCGATCATTTCGACCTACCGGAGCGCCTGTACGACCAGGTGTTCGACGCGCCGATCGTGCATCTGGGCGGCACCGGCCTGTTGCGCACGCTCGACGGCGAAAAGAGCGTGACGCTTTTGATGGAAGCCAAGCGGCGCGGCTGCACGGTCACCTTCGACCTGATCGCCGCGACAGCGGAAACCGCCGGCATCGTACTGCCGCTGTTGCCCTATATCGACTATTTCATGCCCTCGATCGAGGAAGCTCGCGACATGTCCGGCCAGACTTCGGTGCAGGATTGCGGATCCTTCTATCTCGACCGTGGCGCCAAGACCTGCGTGTTCACGCTGGGCGGTGATGGCGCTTACTACGCCGACGCCACCGGCACGCGGCTTAAAGTGTCGTCCTATGTCATCGACGTAGTCGATACGACCGGCTGCGGCGATGCCTTCGACGCCGGCTTCATCACCGCGCTGCATCACAAGATGAACCCGGAGGACGCCGTTCGCTTCGCGCAGGCGGTTGCCGCCCAGGTCGCCGGCGGCCTCGGCTCAGACGCTTGCGTCGCCTCGTTCGAAGACACCATGGCGTGGATGAAGAACCACGAGAGCCACTGATACCCGGAATCCCCGAGACCGTAGGCCGTCACGCCATGCCACAAGGCCAAAAATAATCTGGAGGAAATTTGGCGATGTTCGGGGATATAGAGGGAACCGGGTTCGAGCCGTTGGACGAGCGGTTTTCAAAATGCTTCGTCGACCATGTGGCGGTGGAACGCCTGTGGACCGGCGGGCGCTCGCTCGAGGGGCCTGCCTGGTTTTCGGCTGGCCGATACCTGGTGTTTTCCGACATCCTCAATAACCGGATGATGCGTTACGACGACACCGATGGCTCGATGTCGGCGTTTCGCCAGCCGTCCAACAACTCCAACGGCAACACGGTCGATTTCCAAGGCCGGCTGGTCAGTTGCGAGCACCAGACAAGGCGCGTCACCCGCACCGAACATGACGGCAGCATCACCGTCATTGCCGATCGTTTCGACGGCAAGCGCTTTAATTCGCCAAATGACGAAGCCCGGCACGAAGGCGGCCAGCGCCTCGGCATAGGCCAGTCCTTCCGCCAGCGTCTTGTTCATCTTCCAACTGGTGCCGACCCAAGTGCGCGCCATTTTCTTCTCCGCTCATTCCTTGCCAGTCACGCCAACCGAGTGCCAGAACTACGTCGAAAATGCTGGTTACAAGTCAACTTAAATGTGAAACGCTCTAGCATGCTGCTTCTGGGCGTGCCCTCGCGGCAAACGCCTAGAATGAAACGGACTTCAGAATCAGGATCCTAACCCTGTGCCGGCACTTCATCTGCAAGCACATGTTCAGCCGTCGTCTCGTCGGTTACCAGGCATTCGAATGCGCCCGTGCGCAGGGCCGCGCGGATGATCGGTACCTTGCCAGCCCCACCCGCAGCGAGGATGGCACCGGCTATTCCCGCTACGTCAGCAATGCCTATACCAATCACCCGGTGATTAATCTCATGATCGACCAGACGACCCTCAGAATCGATAAACTGGCCTTGGACGTCGCCTACCGCGCCTGCCTCGATGAGTTCGCGAATGTCGACATCCGAGGGAACGGCATAGCGAATGAGCAGGGAATCCTTCGACATGTCCCCACATCCGATCACGCATGCATCGACGCTGCGAATGCGTTCGAATACGTCGCCAAAGAACTCGGTGCCGACAATGGCGTCGCGTGCGGCCTTTGAGGGAGCGTAGACCGGTGCGGTAAAATAGGTCCGCTCGGCATCATACTGCGAGGCGAATGCCTTGATAATGTCAAACGAGTTGACATCGGATCCTTTCGAGATTCCGCCCAGAAGCGAGACGAACTCGAGGTCAGGCCGCGACACCGGGCGCAGGAAACGCGACGCGTTGTAAATTGTCATGCCCCAGGAGAGCCCGAAGCGGGTCACTGCTGTGTCTGCCAGGATGGGGGATATTTCCATGGCAAGCGCCGCGCCCACCACCGCCTGCGTCTTGGCGGGATCACTGGGGCTTGGGACAATGCGCACGCGCTTTAACCCGAACCGGGCGCGCACCGAAGCCTCCAACTGGATCGACCGCAAGAACGGCGAATCGATCTCTATGCGTACGATACCCTCACGGCGGGCATCGCGAAGCGCCTGGTTCACCCTCAGCCTGTTGGTTGCCAGCAGATCGGCGACGGCCTGCTGGTTTATGCCTTCGACATAGTAGTGCCACGCCACGCGGGCCAGAAACTGTGCGTCCTCGTCGATGCCTCCAAAGACACCTGTCGCGATCTCGCTCATACTCACACCCTTAGCAGAAGACCAACAAGGGTTGCAGCACCTCTAACTCTTGCTATGTTAAACCCGCGCGGTCGTATCCTCAACTGGTTGAGGCACATCGCCGCGCCAGCACGATTCGGAATAGCTGGAAGCGCCATTAGCCGTTGTTGCGGGCCTGGCAAGAGCCCGCTTCATTTCACGGCACCCATCGTCAGCCCACGCACGAGCTGCTTGGAGGCTATCAGCGCGAAGACGATGACCGGGATGACGATGAGCGTCGATGTCGCCATGATCTTTCCGTAAGGCAGTGTGTAGCCTTCCATGAACGACACGGCGACGGCGGGCGCTGTCTTGGCCTGGTTACGTGTCAACACCAGCGCATACATCAGTTCGTTCCATGAGAAGATGAAGGAAAAAATCGCCGATACGGCGATCCCAGGGGCCGCAAGCGGCAGGCAGATCGAGCGGAAGATGCGCCATTGCGAAGCGCCTTCGAGCAGGGCGGCTTCATCGATCTCCCGTGGAATCGAGCGGAACTGGTCAGTGCATATCCATACGACGATCGGCAGATTGAACGTGAGGTAGATCAGGACCAGCACGATATGCGTGTCGAGCATGTGGAACTGGCGAACGATCAGGAAGAAAGGAAGCGCGAGCACGATCGGACTTACCATGCGATTGGTTATGAACCAAAACCACAAATCCTTCTTGCCGCGAAATTCGAATCGCGCCAGGGCAAACGCGGCCGGCGTCCCGAGCGCGATCGACAGCGCCGTCGTCGAAACGGCGATGATCAAAGAGTTGATCAGGCTTTTGGCGACGTCGTTCTGGAACAAGACCTCGGTGTAGTTCGAGAAGGTTACCTCGAATATCCAGGCGGGCGGTGTCTGCAAGGCGACGATCTGGCTTTTGAGGCTGGTCGAGACCATCCAGTAGAATGGAAAGAGGCAGAAGACGATGATCGCCGCGAGCAGCAGCACCTGCGCGACGAGCGAAGGGGGGCGTGTGGTATCCTCGCGGCGCATCGTCAAACCTCCTTATAGAAGAAGCAAATATAAAGCCGGCTCAGGACGATGGTGATGACGAGCAAAACCATCGCCTGCGCGGATGCGATGCCCTGGTCGAAAACGCGGAAGCCGACGCGCTGGATGAGCAGGCTGATGAATTCGGTCGCCGACCCAGGGCCTCCGCGCGTCATGGTGAAGACCATGTCGAACAGTTTCAGCGTGTCGGCGGTACGCAAGATGAGCACGGCGGTCAGGCCGGGAAGCAGGAACGGAAGCTGGACGTAGCGCAGTATAGTCCACCAGCTTTTCGTCTCCAGACGCGCCGCTTCCTCGATCTCGACGGGTACGGTGGTCAGGCCGGCCAGGAAGACCAGCGCACAAAAAGGTGTCCACTGCCAGACATCCCAGAAAATGACGGCGGCGAAGGCGTTGAAAGGAATGCCCAGCCAGTTGATCGGGTGGACGCCGACGAACCCGAGAAGCTGGTTTACGACCCCATATTTGAGGTTGAACATGATCTGACCAAGGAGACCCACCACCGCATAGGTCGTCGCCATTGGAATGACGAGGGAAAGGCGTGCGATCGTCTTCAGAAAGGTCAACCCGGGTCTGTGCAAGACAAGGGCGATGATCGTGCCTAACGCGACCTGGACAGGCAAGGCGATCACGAGAAGGATGAAGGTCCGGCGCATGGCATCCCAGAATGCGGGATCGGTAAGCACCGTTGCATAGTTCCGCAGGCCGACAAAGGAACTGCTTGCCAGCTTCGTCAGATTATAATCGTAAAGCGAAATCCAGACTGCGAATACGAGAGGCACAATGCCGATCACCACAAGCGCAACTACGGCTGGGCTCAGAAAGGCCAGAACGGTTGCGCGCGAAACCACACTGACGTTGATGAGATCCGCCAGCTGCGCCAGTTCTTGTTCACTCGACGATCGGCTCATCGGATAGCAAGGCCTCCACACACTGAAGCATTCTTAATTCAGTGAAATACAAATGCGCAGGTCGAAGTGGTGTGACGTTTGCTCCCACTCGTCTTGAGAACAAAGTGGGCGAAACACGAGGAGACTCGGCCGATTGGGAAGAACCGACCGAGCCTCGTTTCCTCTGCCGCCCACTGTCGGGCGGCAGACGAGGTTCAGGCCTGTCACTGCAAGAGAGGCCTTTTTCCATCGTAGTAACCGGCGTCCTTCAAAACGGTTTCCATGCGGGTGCCGATCTCCTTGGCTCCATCTTCGGTCGAGACCTCACCAAGCATCATCTTGGTGCCCCATTCCTGGACGATCTCGGTGATCTGCGGCCATTCGGCAAAGCGGGGCCGGAACTGCGGCACCCCTTCCTGCCAGCTCTTCACCAAGGCTGGCACGAAATCGTACTTTTCCGCGACGCCGTCCAGCTTATAGACGGACTGCCGCGCCGGAACGCCACCCAGTTCGAGATACTGCTTGGCATTGGCCTTAGAGGTGACCCATTGGATGAACAGCCATGCCGCAGCCTGCTTGTTGGAGTCGGCCTGCGCGGCCACGGCCAGCGAGAAGCCGCCGAGAGCCGGCTTGCGCCCTGCCGGTCCCGCCGGCTCCGGCGCTACGGCGAGACAATCGCCGATCTTCGAGGTCTCGGGATCTTTCAGGGTAGAGTAGAAGGACGACCACTCGGTGATCATGGCCACGTCGCCTTGAGCCAACGCGTTCACCGTTTCGGCATGGTCATAAGCGACTATGCCCTCCGGCATGTACTTCATCAGATCCTGGCGGAACTTCAGGCCGGTCTGGCTGCCTTCCGACATCAGATTGGACTTGAAGTCCTTGTCGAGGAAGGAGCCGCCAAATGGCCACAGCATGCGCGCAAAGCTGTCGGCGGACTGCGTCTCATTGCGTTTTGACTGAAGCGCGAAGGCGTATTTTCCATCCTTGGTCAGAGCCGGACCGTATCTGTCCTTGAGGTCGCCCCACGTTTTGGGCGGACCGTCGAACCCGGCGTCCTTGAGCATGCACTTGTTATAGAACAAGAGACCGGAATAGTTGTCGAACGGGAGACCGTACAGCTTGCCGTTCCATGTGCCGAATGCATCGAGGGTAAGCGGGAAAAAGTCCTTAAGGTCGAGATTGGGATCGGCAAGCTTCGGATCATTGATGAATTTCTCGGCAGGCACGATCCAGCCGTTTTCGGCGAAGTTACCAATCCACACCAGATCGATCAACGCTATGTCGAGATCGCCACCGGAAACGAAATCACGAACCTGTTCTCCAAGTGCGTTTTCGTAGGGAAGGTCGGTGATGTTGATCTTGATACCGGTCTGCTTCTCAAACTCAGGCAACATTTTCTTGGCAGCTTCGTAGCCCGGCCTCAGCAGGAAGTCGACGTTCAGCGTCGTCCCGGCATAAGGCTTGGCAGCCTCTTCCAGCGACCACGCGGAAGCAGCGACAGGAGAAAGCCCAAAGACCATGGCGGCGCTCGCAGAGACCACCCTGGCCATCGATTTCATGTTCATTCAATCCTCCCAGCATCTAAATGACCTTTACATCGTAATCTTTTCATTTACATTTGTAAACGTCAACCACGAAGACGGCAGTCGCACCAATGCGGTCACTCCCGAAACGGGGTTTGAGTTTCAGGTCTCGAAGGCCGGCAAGGGAGGATTGAGAGTGGCGTCCCTGAAACTGAGAAACATCACCAAATTCTATTCAACCTTTCAGGCGCTGACGGCGATCGATCTCGACGTCGCCGACGGCGAGTTCGTCGTCTTCGTCGGCCCTTCAGGCTGCGGAAAGTCCACGCTGCTTCGCACCATTGCCGGGCTTGAGGGTAACTACAGCGGCCAGATGGAGATAGGCGGTCAGGACATCTCGCGCACGGCGCCATCCGATCGCGGCGTGGCAATGGTGTTCCAGTCCTACGCGCTCTATCCCCACATGACGGTTCGCCAGAATATGGAATTCGGCATGCGCGTCAACAAGGTCGCCAAGGCGGAGCGGACCGAACGCGTCTTGCATGCGGCACGCATCCTGCAACTCGAACCCTACCTGGATCGCAAGCCGGGACAACTCTCGGGTGGGCAGCGCCAACGTGTCGCTATCGGACGCGCCATCGTGCGCAAGCCCAAGGTGTTCCTCTTCGATGAACCGCTCTCGAACCTCGACGCGAAGTTGCGCACGCAGATGCGTATCGAACTAGAAGGCCTGCACAAGCAGCTTGGCGCCACGATGATCTATGTCACCCACGACCAGGTCGAGGCCATGACGATGGCCGACAAGATCGTCGTGCTCAATGCGGGGCGGATCGAACAGATAGGTACGCCGATGGATCTGTACCACAGACCCGCGAGCCGCTTCGTCGCCGATTTCATCGGTTCGCCCTCGATGAACTTCCTGAGCGTTTCGGTTGCGGTGGATGCGCAACGCGAGCAGGCCGCCGCTTACTATGGCGATGCCCTGATTGTGCTTCCCCCGCCAGCGGCCGGCCTAGCTCAGGCAAGAGAACTCACCATGGGGATTCGGCCCGAACATATAGGCGTATCGCCGGCGGGATCAGTCTTGTCGCAGGCTAGCATTGGCGCGGGCGAGCGGATCGCGGGCATGATCGAGGGCAACGTCGACATCAAGGAGACGCTCGGTGGCGAGACGATCCTTTATGTCGATACGAAGCCGGGCGACCGCATCACCGTGAAGGTAAGCGGCGAGACGGGCATCGAACGAGGCGGTGCCGTGACCATGTCGATTCCCACCAAACGCATTCATCTATTTGACGCCGCCGGCGCGGCGCTCACGAACCGGGAGCAGGAATGACACGTAAACTTGAGGCGGACGTAGCCGCTCCGCGGACGTCGGATCGGCACTACGACGTTCCAGCCATTGAACGCTCGAAGTCCATCGATCGCCTGATCGTCGGCGAGGGATGCATCGGCGAGGCGGGCGTGGTGTTCCGAAACCAGTTCGGCGGTTCACCCGCGTTGATACTGGCCGACGAAATCACATACGCTGTCGCAGGCATCGCCGTGCGCGAAGCCCTGGCCTCCACCGGCATGCAGCCTGAACTGCACATCATGCCGTCACGGCCGCAATTGTCACCGGATCGTCGATATGGCGAGGCTATCGCGACGCTGGTCAAGGAAATGGGATCGCGGTCAAACGGCATTCGCCCGGTTTTGGTCGCCGTCGGCTCCGGCGTCATCAACGACCTGGCGCGTTATGCGGCCTATACGGCCGGGACCAGCTTCATGAGCGTACCCACGGCGGCGTCGATGGACGGCTACACGAGTGCGGGCGCCCCACTCTCCGACAATGGGTTCAAGATAACGATCCAGTGCGCGCCACCACGCGTCATCCTTGCCGATCTCGACATCATCAGCGCCGCCCCCCCGGCGATGAGCGGTTGGGGGTTTGGCGATCTCTCGGGCAAGGTTCCGGCTGGCGGAGATTGGCTGATTGCCGATGCACTTGGCATCGAAGCGCTCGACGACACCGCATGGCCGCTGGTACAGGACAATTTACGCGGCTGGCTTTCCAACCCGGCGGGCGTTCAACGCGGCGACAAGGCAGCAATCGCGGAGTTGTTTGTCGGGCTGGCGGCATCGGGCGTGGCGATGGAACTGCATGGGTCGTCACGGCCGGCTTCAGGCGCGGATCACCAGATAGCGCATTTGTGGGAGATGGAGGGTCTGTCGCTCGGCGGCCAGAAAGTCGCTCACGGCGCCTGTGTGGCTATTGGCTGCCTGACCATGCTTGCCCTTTTCGACTGGTTGATCCAGCAAGACTTTTCCCGTATCGATCCGCTTGTGGTCGCGGCCCGCTCGCCGCAATGGGCGGCCGTGGAAACCACGATCGGCGAGGCATTCGACAACCCCGCCATCATGCGAAGGTCACTGGACGAGACGCGGGCAAAGTGGGTCGCGCCGGAGGATTTGGCAGCGCGGCTGGCCAATTTCAGGACGGTCTGGCCTTCCTTGCGGCAACGACTTTCGGAGCATCTGATACGCGGAAGCGAAATGCGTGCCCTGCTCGTCGCCGCCGGCGCACCGGCGACGACGAGGCAGATCGGGCTGACGCCCAAGCGGCACCGCGCGACGGTTCTCAAGGCGCGCTGGATCAGGAAACGCTATACGCTGCTCGATTTACTGGACGAGGCTGGTATGCTGGACCGGGCGGTCGCCCAGACATTTCACGCCGGCAACCAGCTCTACGCTTAAGGAATCCGTCCAAGCGGAGTTGAACAATGGCCGACCTTGCCAGTGCCGGACGGCGCGCGACAGCCGAGATAGCGGACGCGATCGCGCGCATCGACGCCGCCCAGATAGACAACGCGCTCGACATGATCGAAAAAGCGCGGCGCGTCGTGCTGTATGGGGTCGGACGTGAAGGGCTGATGATGAAGGGGCTTGCCATGCGCCTTTTCCATCTGGGCCTCGATGCGCATGTCGTCGGCGAAATGTCTACTCCTCCGGTCGGCGCCGGCGATCTCCTGATCGTTAGCGCCGGGCCGGGATATTTCTCCACGACATCCGCCCTTGCCGCTACGGCCAGGGTCGCAGGCGCGGCCACGCTTTGCATCACGGCACAGGCAGTCGGCGAGACCGGGCTTGCTTGCGACGCTATGCTTCTACTACCAGCCCAGACCATGGCCGACGATGAGAGCGGCGATGCCGCGCCCTCCGTTTTGCCGATGGGGAGCCTGTTCGAGGGGGTCGAGTACGTCGTCTTCGAAATCCTCGTCCTGGCCCTGAGGGAGCGGTTGGACGAGACTGCGCACTCGATGCGGCAACGACACACGAACCTCGAATAAGGAGGTCGCAATGCGATGGTACGAGCAAGTAAGCCGGTCTTGATGAGCAAATGGCAGCAGCGATTTTCGATCGCTGGAAAACGAGTCCTGGTGACAGGCGCAACCAAGGGGATTGGCGCGGAAATCGTGCGTGTCTTTCTCGATGCGGGCGCCGATATCGCCGCTGTCGGGCGAGATCGCTCTTCCCTTGTGGAGTTGTCGGTGACGGCGCGAGCCGCAGGGCGTGATTTTCTCGCTATCGAGGCGGACCTGTCCACGGTTGATGGACCCGTCGCGGCGGCTGAACAGGCGCTGGCGCATTTTGGCGGCATCGACGTTTTGGTCAACAGCGCTGGTGTGGCGCTCATCAATCCCATTCTGGATGCATCCGTCGCCGACTGGGATTTGACGATGAAAGTCAATCTTCGGGCGCCGTTCCTGCTCGCCCGCGCGGTTGCCCCCGGCATGATCGAGAGAAGGTCGGGCAAGATCATCAATATCTCGTCGCAGACGGGCGTGGTCGCCCTTGAAGACCATGCCGCCTATGCGAGTTCCAAGGCAGCGCTCAACGCGCTCACCAAATCGATGACGGCGGAATGGGCGCGTTTCAATATCCAGATCAACGCGATCTGCCCGACCGTCGTCTTGACGCCGATGGGAATGAAGGTCTGGAGTCTTCCGGAAAAGCGTAACCCGATGCTGGCAAGAACGCCTGCCGGACGCTTCGGCGAGACGGTCGAGATCGCCGATTGCGCGCTTTATCTCGCGTCTCCGGCATCCAATCTGATCAACGGCACCACC
The DNA here is from genome assembly GCF_054489405.1 of Mesorhizobium sp. A623. Classification (NCBI taxonomy): domain Bacteria; kingdom Pseudomonadati; phylum Pseudomonadota; class Alphaproteobacteria; order Hyphomicrobiales; family Phyllobacteriaceae; genus Mesorhizobium; species Mesorhizobium sp. A623. The sequence goes on along the minus strand of NZ_JBTMXB010000013.1, from coordinate 78,466 downwards.
GTCATGATCGAAGGGGGCTATACGTCGCTTTGAGGCAGCGAGCGCCCAGACGACCTAACGCCACCGGCATTCTTGATCGTGGCACCCTCCATTATACAAGGGCGGCATTGCCCCTTGACAACGTCGTCGTGCGCTCGTTCTCGGCGCCAATCTTTCCGCGACATTTGGCTGGAAGACTTACCAAAGCCCGCAACTTTTGCCAGACCAACGGATGCCTTCGTACAAGTGGATACTGCGCCGTTGCGCCAAGCTGGTAAACGACCTCATGATCTTGACTTTGGCAGTCGATTGGGGAAATCGCCGTACGACGAGCATTCCGAGAATTCAGTAGACGTCGGCCTGATAACGCCCTTCCTTCTTGAGAGCCTGGACGTAGGCTCCAGCCTGATTGGGCGAGCAATTACCATGAGTGGAGACAATACCCATCAAGGCGGCTTCGACATCCTTGGCGATGCGCTTGGCGTCGCCACAGACATAAAAATGCGCGCCGTCCTGTAGCCAGCTGAAAAGCTCGGCGCCGTGCTCGATCATCTTGTGCTGCACGTAGACCTTGTCCGCCATAACGCGCGACCAGGCCAGCGAGACATTGGTGAGAGTTCCCGCCTGCCGCAGGGCGGTGAATTCTTCGGCATAGAACAAATCCGACGCCGCACGCTGGTGCCCATAAAACAGCCACGCCTTGCCGGTGGGCCCCGTCGCCTGCCTCTCTTGCAGGAAGGCGCGGAAAGGCGCCACGCCGGTTCCAGGCCCGACCATGATGATGGGAACATCGCCATGCGCCGGCAGGCAAAACCCATGGGCCTTCTGGATATAGACCTTGATGGGGTGGGTGGGATCGGCGCGCTCGGCGAGGAACGTCGAGGCGACGCCGTTTCGTGTTCGCTCCGCGATCTCATATCGAACCATGTCTACCGTCAGCGTGACGCGACCCGGATTGGCTTTGGGTGAGGAGGAAATTGAGTAAAGCCGTGGCTGCATCGCGCTTGCGCCTTTTTCCGTCGCTCGCCGCCGGTGAGATAGGGGATTAACTGGAACAGCGCAGGTTGTGTTGCAACGGCTGACTGGAAGCGAAGAGGCCTGGTCCGAGGCCAATTATGCGGCAAGAAATGCGATCTGCTCTGCCAAGGACGGACTCGGATTGAAGGCGTATCTCGCCTGTCGCTTGCGCATCATATGAACCATCTCGATGCCGGACAGGATGATCGCCGCTGATGCCTGTGATTTGAAGCAAAGCATTGGCCGGATGCGGCGCTTGATACGCCGATGGTCTTGCTCAATCCGGTTGTTCAGGTACTTATTCTTGCGGATTTCGATCGGCTTCAGTCGGCGCCGAGAGCGATCCTGTAAGCGATTTGTGGCATCACAGGAAACGATAGCCTCGTGGTTGGTCTGGCTGCCATCGATGACGACGCGGTCGGGCCGGCCATGACGCGCCAGCGCCTTTTGAAGAACCGCTGGGCCGACGGCAGGTCACGCTGCTCGCTAAACCAGAATTCGACTGTGTCGCCGACACTCGATAGCACGATAAAGGTACATCCACTGGCCACGGACCTTGATGTACGTTTCGTCGATATGCCATTTGCCGGTCACACTCCGCTTGCGTCGGATGAAACGCTCCAGCAATAGCGGTGCGTAGCGGACGGTCCAGCGGTGAATGGTCGTGTGGTCGACAGCAATGCCCCGCTCGGCCATCATCTCTTCCAGATCACGCAGGCTCAGACAGTAGGCCAGGTACCAGCGCACGCAAAGCAGGATCACCGATTGGTCGAACTGGCGGCCCTTGAACATTCAATCCTCCGATAATGTCAGAGGCTCTCCTTGCCACAGTGCCGGTATTCAAAACGTTACAACACAACCACCGTGCCGAGCCGGAACAAGACGCTGCCATGTCTACCGCGTCGGCCCATCAGGCGGCGAAGCGGTGCGCGTGATCGACACGATGGTGAAGCCCAACGGGCTGGCGTTTTCGCCGGACGGATCGATCCTTTATGTCAGCGACACCGGCGGCAGCCATCAAAAAGACGGCCCCCGCCACATCCACAAACTCCGGATCGACGGGCCATCGCTGAAGGACGAAGGCGTTTTCGCGACCTGCAACGCCGCCTGTTCGACGGTTTCCGGCTGGACCCTAACGGCCGGATATGGGCGAGCGCCGGCGACGGCGTCCATTGCTTCGATCCCGATGGCACCCTGCTTGGCAAGATCCGAATCCCCGTCTCCAACCTGACTTTTGGCGACCCAAAGCGGACTTGCCTGTTCATCACGGCGCGGGAGTCGCTTTATTCCGTGTTCGTCGTGCCGAAGGGTGCCGCACCCGGCTGAAGGGTCGCCGCGCGAAATCGGTAGTGACCCTTGGGAATAAACTTAATCAGCGATCCGCGTCGAGCTTGTCGATGGCCTTCACATTGCCTGCCGAAGAACCGTTCGGGTCGAATTCGGAAGCAAGCCAGGTATCGACGATCGCCTTGGCCAGTTCCGGGCCGATGACGCGCGCGCCCATGGTGATGATCTGCGCGTTGTTGGACTTGGCGGCACGCTCGGCGGAATAGGTGTCGTGCGTCAGCGCCGCGCGGATGCCGGGAACCTTGTTGGCCGAGATGGAAACGCCGATGCCGGTGCCGCAAAACAGGATGGCACGGTCGTGCTTGCCGTCGAGGATATCGTGGCCGACTTTGGCCGACAGGTCGGCATAATAGCCGGTCTGGCTGAGATCGGTCACCTCAAGGCCCGGTTTGGTGGCGAGATGGGCGGCGATGACGTCGAGCAGAGGCTTGCCGGCGCTGTCTGCTCCAAGTGCGATTTTCATGATGTTTTTCTCCTTTTTATGGGGTTGGGCAGGCTCCGCCGGTAACCGCCGTCGAGACCCGTTTCAGGATGTCTATGTAGCCTTCCGGCTGCCATGCCGAGCGGCCGATGAACAGGCCGTCTATATGCGGCTGGCCGACCAGTTCGGCAGCGTTGCCGGGATTGACGCTGCCGCCATAAAGCACCAGCGGCTCAGCACCGAGCCGGGTGGCGGCAACCCGCTTGATCAGCGCCTGCTGCTTGTCGGCGTAGTCGGCGCTGGCCGGAATGCCTTTCTCGCCGATGGCCCACACGGGCTCGTAGGCGAGCAGGATTTCGGCCGAAATCTCATCGCCAGCCAGGCCTTCCAGCGCACCGAGCACCTGTGCCGTCAAAACTTCCTCGGCTCGACCGGCTTCGCGCTCCGCCAATGTCTCGCCGACGCAGACCAGCGGTACGAGGCCGTGCCGGACGGCGGCGGCTGTCTTCAACCCGACGGTGGCGTTGGTTTCGCCGAAATGCTCACGCCGCTCGCTGTGGCCGAGTTCGACCAGATCAAGCCCGCAATCCTTGAGCATCAGCGGTGAAATCTCGCCGGTCCATGCGCCGGCTTCGGCCCAGTGCATATTCTGCGCGCCGACCTTCACCCGCGTGTCGGCAAGGGCCGCCTTGACCTCACGCACGGCGGTGAAGGACGGGATGACGAAGGGCTGGATGCGAGGATCGAAGCCCGGCACGAAGGCGGCCAGCGCCTCGGCATAGGCCAGTCCTTCCGCCAGCGTCTTGTTCATCTTCCAACTGGTGCCGACCCAAGTGCGCGCCATTTTCTTCTCCGCTCAATCCTTGCCTATGACGGTCAGCCGTATGCCCGCCTCACGAAGAACCCTGCCCGCCGCTGCATCCGGTTTGTCCCCGGTCAGCACTGCGTCGAAACAATCCAGCGCCGTCAGGAAATGTAGGGCGGGCCGGCCGAACTTGCCGTGGTCTACCAACAGATACTTGCGCTCCGCCGCCGCCAGCATCAGCCGCTTGGTCTGGACGACTTCCTGATCTTGGTGGAACGCCCGTGTTCCATGGATGGACGACGTCGAAACGAAGGCGATATCGGCGCGCAGCGAGCGCAAGCCCTCATCGGCCAGGAGGCCGAAGAAGCCGTGAAATTTCTTGCTGTACTGGCCACCAAGGGCGATCAGTGTGATGCCCGCCGCTCCCGCCAGTTGCTGGATGACGGCCAGATTGTTGGTGATGACGGTGAGCGGTCGAATTTCCGCCAGATGCCCGGCCATGCCGCCGGCTGTCGAACTGTCATCTATGATGACCGTCTGGCCCGGTTCGACAAACGAGGCGGCAGCTGCGGCGGCAATGCGTTGCTTTTCCGGCCCAGCCAGCCTTTGCCGGTAGCGGAAGTCGCTTTCGAATTGCCCGCTCGACTGCATCGATGCGCCGCCGCGAACTTTTCGCAGCATGCCTTCCTGTTCGAGCTGGTCGAGGTCGCGATGGATGGTCATGCGGGAAACGCCGAAGCGCGTCGACAATTCGTCCACCGTGGCAGCGCCCGCTTCCATCAAGCGGTCGAGAATACCTTGCCTGCGACCACCCACCTGCATTGCCCGAATTCCCTCGCACCAAGCTACGTTACGGAAGGCTACAATACACCATTCATCGTATCGTTATCAACATTATATATGTGATTTTGATATTTTAAATGTTACAAATATGGCATAGTTTGGCTAAATCGATTGGCATTGCCAGCACCGCCTCGACGCCCGGTGAAGGGCACCCGACAAACGGCCGGTATTTGGCCATGAACGAACAGAATCGGCGTCCCGCAAGGGGAATTCTTCTTGTAAGCCGGCGCCGGAGAGTATGTGTTTTTCAGGACCACGGAGGACAAATGGCCCGCATCACACTCAGGCAACTGCTCGACCATGCCGCAGAACACGGTTATGGCGTGCCGGCCTTCAACATCAACAACATGGAACAGGCGCTCGCCATCATGGAGGCGGCAAACGCCTGCGACGCGCCGGTCATCCTGCAGGCATCGCGCGGCGCGCGCACCTATGCCAACGACATCATGCTCAAGCACATGATGGACGCGGTGACGGAAATCTATCCGCATATTCCGGTCTGCGTGCATCTCGATCACGGCAACGAACCCGGCACCTGCATGACCGCGATCCAGTCCAGTTTCACCTCGGTGATGATGGACGGCTCGCTGCATGCCGACGGCAAGACCCCCGGCGACTGGGACTACAATGTCGGCGTCACCCGAACCGTCGCCGACATGGCGCATCTCGGTGGAAGGCGAACTCGGCGTGCTGGGTTCGCTGGAAACCGGCATGGGCGACCAGGAGGATGGCCATGGCGCCGAAGGCAAGCTCAGCCACGACCAGTTGCTGACCAATCCGGACGAGGCGGTCAAGTTCGTCGCCGAAACCAAGGTGGATGCGCTGGCGATCGCCATGGGCACCTCGCACGGCGCGTATAAATTCACCCGCAAGCCCGATGGCAAGGTACTGGCCATGAACGTCATCGAGGAGATCCACCGCAAGCTGCCGAACACGCATCTGGTGATGCACGGCTCCTCTTCCGTGCCGCAGGAACTGCAGGACATCATCAACGCCTATGGCGGCAAGATGAAGCCGACCTGGGGCGTGCCGATCGAGGAAATCCAGCGCGGCATCAAGAACGGCGTGCGCAAGATCAACATCGATACCGACAACCGCATGGCCCTGACCGGGCAGATCCGCAAGGTGCTGAGCGAGGATCCGAGCGAGTTCGATCCGCGCAAATACCTCAAGCCCGCCATGGTGGCGATGACCAAGCTGTGCAAGCAGCGTTTCGAGGAATTCGGAACCGCCGGCCACGCCTCGTCGATCCGGCCTATACCGGTCGCCGAGATGGCCAAGCGCTACAAGAGCGGCTCACTCGACCCGAAGTTCGGCTGAACGGCTCGGCCGTACCAACAAAACGCCGGCTTTCGAACCGGCGTTTTCGTTTATGGGGCGGGGATGAGATCGTCGCGTCCGGTGTCGATGTAGGGCGCCCAGAAATCCACCGACTCGCGGATCATCGCGACGACCTGATGGTCGACCGGCTCGCGCTCCCTGAACGACAGTTCGAGGCAAATCTCGTTGTCGGTGCCGCCGCCGCGCCGCACTGCCTCGATCAGCTTTTCGGGCAGGATGCGGCCATCCTTGTTGTGGGCGGCGGTGAACGGCCAATGCCCGCCCTTGTTCATCGACGATTGCTTGATGTGGATGATCGGCGATTGTAGCGGGAAAGCTTGCGCCCACGCATAGGGGTCGATATCGATCGGGTTCGGCGAAGTGACGTCGCCATGATCGATGTCGACCATCATCTTCAGCGGGATGGGCAGGTCGGCCGCATCGATATCACGTTGCAAGGCCTTGCAGCTTTCGATGGTGTGGCCGAATTCGCGGCCGACCGACATCGGTTCCCAGAACAGGTAAGTGAGACCCGTCACCTTGGCATGCTCGGCCACCTCGCGCCAGCATTCGAGCGCAATGTCGAAAAGGGCTGTGCGCCGTTTCGGATCGTCATAATCCTTGTGGGTGAAAATGGCGAACTGCGTACCCATGGAGGGCGCGCCAAGCTCGGCCGAAATGTCGGCGAAAGTCTTGAACCAGTCGACATAGTAGCGGCGCACATCCGCGTCCGGGTGGCCGAAATGGTTGAGCCGCCCGTAAGGGCCGGTCATGCCGGAGGTGATGCGCACGCCGGTGCGCGCCAATGCTTTTTTGAACTGCCGCACGAATTTTGCGATGGTCGCAGCCGGCCAGCCCGGATTGACGAACTCGTGCGTCAACTGCACGTCACGGATACCGATGCCGTAGGCGACGGCATCGATCAGGTCGTCAGGCTCGGCGAAGCGGTTGACCAGCGGATTGGTGTTCAGCGAAAGCGTGAAGGCCAAGGCAATCTCTCCGTCTTCAGGTTCATCGCGCCGTCTCCAGCTTGAGCCCGTCGAGCCATTTTTCGAATGTTTCGCGCTCGGCGGCATCGAGCCGCAGGCCATGCTTGGTGCGGCGCTCCAAAATGTCGGCGGCGGTTCTTGCCCATTCCGTCTCGATCAGGAAACGGCCTTCCAGTTCATACAAATCGGGGCCGAAGCGGAGGCCGAGCTCGGCCATTCTGCCCGAACCGGCCAGCAGTTTTCGTGCGCGGGTGCCGTAGCTGCGCGCATAGTGCTTGAGCAGCGACGGGCTCAGCCACGGAAACTCGGCGTGCAAATCGCTCAGGAATTGCTCGAAATCCGCGTTAGGCAGGTCGCCGCCGGGCAACGCGGCTTTCGCGGTCCAGCCTTTCTTCATGGTCGGAAAAAACGGCTGGAGCTTTTCGAGCGCATGTTCGGCGAGCTTGCGGAAGGTGGTGATCTTGCCGCCGAAGACGGAAAGCAGCGGTGCCGCGCCATTTTGTGCATCCAGTTCGAATATATAGTCGCGCGTCACCGCGCTCGGGTTGTCGGCATTGTCGTCATAGAGCGGGCGCACGCCGGAAAAGCTGTAGACCACGTCGCCCTGCGTCAATTGCCGCTTGAAGTAGCGGTTCACCACCTTGATCAGATAGTCGATCTCGCTGCCGTCGGCGGCGACTTCCTCCGGTCGCCCCTCATAGGGAATATCGGTGGTGCCGATCAGCGCCAGGTCGTTCTGGTAGGGATTGACGAAGATGACGCGCTTGTCATGATTCTGGATCAGATAGGCTTGCCGGCCCTCCCAGAATTTCGGCACCACCATGTGGCTGCCCTTGACCAGCCGGACGTGACGCGTGGCGTTCTGCCCGGCGACGCGCTGGATGATGTCGTTGACCCACGGTCCGGCCGCATTGGCCAGCGCGCGGGCGCGCACGGTCGTCACGGCGCCGCTGCGCTCGTCGCGCATGTCGATAGACCACAGGCCCTCTTCGCGGCGCGCGGCGATACAGGCGGTTCGGGTCAGAACCTTCGCGCCACGTTCTGCGGCGTCGAGCGCATTCAGCAGCACAAGACGCGCATCGTCGACCCAGCAATCGGAATACTCAAAACCGCGCCGAAAAAAATCCTTGATCGGCGCGCCTTCCGGGGCGGTCCTGAGGTTGAGCGTGCGCGTGCCGGGAAGCCGCTTGCGACCGCCAAGATGATCGTAGAGGAAGAGGCCAAGCCGGACCAGCCATGCCGGCCGGTCCTGCGGGCTGTGCGGCAGCACGAAGCGCATCGGCCAGATGATATGGGGTGCGGAATTGAGCAGCACCTCGCGCTCGATCAAAGCTTCGCGCACCAGCCGGAACTCGTAATATTCGAGGTAGCGCAGACCGCCATGCACCAGCTTGCCAGAACGCGAACTGGTGCCCTGCGCCAGGTCGTCCTTCTCGCACAGAATGACGGACAAGCCGCGCCCAACCGCATCGCGGGCGATGCCGGCTCCGTTGACGCCGCCGCCGATAACGAAGATATCGACAGGTTCGGATTGATCGCTCAAGGCTTTTGCTCCTAGAAATGCGGGTGGATCGGCGGCGGCGTCTCGCCCTATCGTCCCGCCATCGACTTCCATACCGGCTGAAGCGCCTTGCGTGCCGCGACGAAGGACGGAAACAGGTCGTCATAGGTTTTTGCGAGCGCTTGATCGCAGGTTTCGCCATCTCCCAGCAGCGGCTCGACCCACTCGGCGCAGCATTCTTGCATCGAAGGATAGACGCCAAGGCCGACCGCCGCGATCATCGCAGCACCTGCGGCGCCGGCTTCCTGCCGGCTGCTCGTCCTGATCCTGGCGCGGGTCGCGGCAGAAACGATACGGCGCAGCGAGGCGTTGCGCGCAGCACCGCCGGACAGCCTGATTTCGCCGGGGACCGAACCCATCGCCTCGTAGCAGTCGCGCGCCGCGAAGGCCAAACCTTCCAGGACCCCGCGCGCCAGGTTGGCGAAGCCGTGGCTTACCGAAAGACCAATGAAGCCCGCCCGCGCGTCGGGTTCGACGAATGGCCCGCGTTCGCCGGCAAGCGAAATATAGGGCTGATAGAGCAGGCTTCCGGGCGTCGCCTTGTCGACCCAGCCATCCAGAAGCGTGAGCAATTCGCGATGCGACGGCTCACTGCCGGCAGTCGCCAAAACGTCGCGCGCCAGCCCGAGCAGCCAGTCGATGTTGAGGGTCGCCGCCATATTCGATTGCAGTTGCGCATAGGCGCCGGGTACCGGCATGGCGATCGTGTAGCCCGACGCATCGGCGTTGAGCACGACCCTTTCGGGAGAGGTAGCCAGTCGGGTGTGGATGCCGGTCGAGCCGATGACGGTGCAGCCGACATTGCCACGCGGATCGTAGAGGCCGGCACCGAGCGCGGTAGCGACCATGTCGACATAGCCGAGCACGACAGGGGTTCCCCGTAGCAGGCCGGTTTCTGCCGCCGCCGAAGCCGAAAGAGGGTGATGATCGGTGGTGCCTTCCAGCATCGGCGGCAGCAGACGGCGCTGGGAGGCGAGGCCGAGGATGCCGATCACGTCATCCGAGTAGGTGCGCGTGCGGAAATCGCCGAACGTGAACGTCCCCTCGGAAGGGTCGGTGACGCGTTCACCCGTCATGCGGAAATAGAGCCAGTCCTTGCAATGGATGGCGGTCTCGGCACGCTCCAGCATGTCGGGCTCGTTGTCTTTCAGCCAGCGCAGTTGCGCGCCCTGCTGGCAGGCGTTGAGCCCGGTCCCGGTCAGTTCGAAGCGGGTTCGGTCGGACGGATCGGCGCGCATTTCCTCGACCAGATGGCCGGCGCGCGCGTCGAGCCACAGCAAGGCCGGCGCGACGGGCTTGCCATCGCCACCGATCAGCCAGGTTCCGTCGCCCTGCCCGGTGATCGCCACGGCCGCCGTGCGTCGCGCGAGGTCGGGAACCAGCGCCGCCAGTTCGCGCACGGTGCGCGCGGCGTTGTCCCAGGTCAGGTCGAGGTCCTGTTCGACACGGCCGCCTTCCAGCGTGACGAAGCTGTTGGTGACGGACGCCACCTCAATCTGGCGTCCGCCAAGGTCGAATGCGACCGCCTTGATGACGGACGTTCCGGCGTCGATACCGATGATGACGTCTTTCATATCGAACGTTCCGGGTAGCTGCGAGAAGATATACCAGAAGCTTTTTTCGGCTTTAAGTATGGAAGAACAGGGGATGCCCGAAAAGGCACCCCCTTGACCTGGTTATTTCGACAGCACGAAGGGTGCGGTGTACTTGTCGACATTGTCCTTGGTGATGAGCAGGCAGTCGAACAACTGCTTTTCACTGTCGGCCCCGGTCGCCCCGGTCTTGATGAAGTTGTCGGCCTGCTCCACGGCCTTGGCCGCGAAAATGGCAACCGGCTGCAGCACGGTGTACTGCAGTTCGCCGGCCTTGATCGCGTCAACCGCGTCAGGCGAGCCGTCGAAGCCGCCGACCTTGATGCTGGCCAGTTTGCCGGCTTCCTTCAGCGCCGCGATCGCGCCAAGGGCCATTTCGTCATTGCCGCTGATCACGGCGTTGATGTCCGGATGGGCCTGAAGCATGCTCTGCATCTTGTCGTGGCCCTGGGTGCGATCCCAGTTGGCGACCTGCGAAGCGACTTTTTCGAGATCCGGATACTGGCTGAGCACCGTTTCATAGCCATTGGAGCGCGTGGCGGCATTGTTGTCGGACGGAGCGCCGAGAAGTTCGACATACTTACCCTTCTCGCCAACGTCCTGCACCCATTGCTGCGCACCAAGCGCCGCGCCTTGCGCGTTGTTCGACACCAACTGGGCCTTGGCCAGGCCTTCCTGGTTGATCTCGGCATTGACGAGGAACACCGGGATGTTGGCCGCGACCGCCTTTTTGACCGCGCCGACCGAGCCGTCGGCGTTGGCCGGATCGAGGATGATCGCCACCGACTTGTTGGTGATCGCGGTGTCGATCAGGTTGCTTTCGGCATTGGTGTCGCCCTTGTGGGCGCCGACATTAGCCGTGTAGCCGAGCTTTTCGGCGGTGGCCTTGGCGACGTTGCCCTCGGTCAGCCAATAGGGATTGGCCGGGTCGTTGACGATGATCGAGATCAGGCCTTCCGCCGAGGCGACGGCGGTGAACCCGACCACCATCGCGGCGGCCATCAAACCTTTAAGCACGGATTTCATGTTCGTTCCTCCTGTGATTGATAGGCGTTGCTGCCGGATCATCCGGCAGTCTTCCCTTGAGCAGGCTTGGTAGGTACGGCCGTCACCTCTTTCGGGGAAGTTGGTTGGCCGCCGGTCGAACCCGAAGGTTTGCCACGGCGGCGATATTGAACGGCGTTGAGCATCACGGCGAACACGATGACCGCACCCGTGAACACCGTCTGCCAGTAGGCGGAGATGCCGATGATGACGAGACCGTCCGACAGAAACCCGATGACGAAGGCCCCGAGCATGGTGCCGCGCATCGTGCCGCGACCGCCCATCAGCGAAGCGCCGCCGATGACGACGGCCGCGATCGCGGTCAATTCGTAGGTATTACCGGCCGTCGGTCCGGCCGAGGTAAGCTGCGAGGACAGGATCAGGCCGGCAATGGCCGCGCAGATGCCCGCCAGCACATAGACGGTGACCTGCACGGCCTTGACCGGCACGCCCGACAACTCTGCCGCGCGCTCATTTCCGCCCGACGCATAGAGCCAGCGGCCAAAGGCGGTCCGGTTCAACAGGATGCTGCCGAGGATCGCCAGCACCGCCAACACCACCACGCCGGTGGGCACGCCGAACAGGCGGTCGAAGCCGAGCCTGTCGAAGCCGGTGTTGCCAAGTTCCGGCTTGCCGCCAAGATTGTTGTAGGTGAGACCGTTGGTCATCAGCAGCGCCACGCCGCGCGCCATGTACATGACGCCGAGTGTCGCCACGAACGCGGGCACCTTGAAGCGGGAGATAAGCACGCCGTTGATGAGGCCGACAAAGGCTCCCAGGGCGCAGGTCAGCACCACCACCACCCAGACCGGCGGGTAAAGGATGATGCCGAAGGCGGGCAACGCCACGCCCTGCATCAGGAAGCCGGCAACCACGCCGGCAAGCCCCAGCGTGGAGCCAACCGAAAGGTCGATGCCGGCATTGAGAATCACCAGCAGCATGCCGATGGCGAGAATGCCGAAGATGGCGACGTGCGAGGCCATAGTCAGGAAATTGGCCAGGGAGAAATAATAGGGCGACAACAGCGAAAAGACGATGATGATGACGATCAGGGCGAAGAAGGCCCGCCCTTCAAGCAGAAGCTTGGCGATGCTGAAGCCGTCACCGTTCGTGTGCGTTTCCGACTGTTTTGTTGCCTGGGAGACTGTGCTCATGATCGGGCTCCGAAATCCTGAATGTCAGGCGACCACGGCTTCGCCGGAGGCGGCCATGATTTCTGCCTTGGTGGCGTTCGCATCGAACTCGGCCGAAATCCGGCCGCGCCGCATCACCACAATGCGATGGGCGACGCTCAGGCATTCGGCCACCTCGGAGGTTGAAAAGATAACCGCCAACCCTTGAGTGGCGCCCTCGCTGAGCAGCCGGAACACTTCGGCCTTGGCGCCGACGTCGATGCCGCGGCTGGGTTCGTCGAGCAGGATGACCTTGGGGTTGGTGGCCAGCATCTTGCCGATCACCACCTTTTGCTGATTGCCGCCCGACAGCGAACCGATCATGGCATTGCCGCCGGTAGTCTTGACCGTCACCTTGCGGATGGAATCATCGACCAGCACCCGCTCGCGGGTGCTGGAGAGAAAAAGGCCCCTGCTGAACGCCTCGATGCTGGCAAGCGAGAGATTGCGCCCCACCGTCATCGTCTGCACAAGACCGTCGCGCTGCCGATCCTCCGGCACGAGAACGAGGCCGCTGTCGATGCGCTGGGCAATTGTCAGCCCCGCAATATCCTCGCCTTCCAGCATGGCCCGCCCCCCGGTCATGGGTATCCGGCCGGCGACGGCCTCCAGCAACTCGGTGCGCCCTGCTCCCATCAGCCCGTAGATGCAGACGATTTCGCCGGCCCTGACGTCGAGCGACAGGTGGTCGACGACCGAGTAGCCGGAACCGGAGGCGTCGGCGACGCTGACGTCCTCGATCGACAGGGCGACCTCGCCGAATTCATGGCCGATCGGCGGCGACCCGAGATCGAAATTCTCGCCCACCATGTTGCGGACGATCCATTCGAGGTCGATTTCCTTCACTTCGGCCTTCGCAGTGATCGCGCCGTCGCGCAGCACCACCGCGTAGTCGGTGATCTGCAGCGCCTCTTCCAGATGATGCGAGATATAGACGATGGCGACGCCGCGCTCGGTCAGGTCGCGGATGACCTTGAAAAGCACCTCGACCTCCGTCGCGCTCAGCGCCGACGTCGGCTCGTCCATGATCAGGATACGGGAATCGACCGACAGGGCGCGCGCAATCTCGACGATCTGCTGCTGGCCAAGGCGCAATTCCTCGACCGGCGTCATCGGGTCGATGTCTTCTTCGAGATCCGCCAGCAAGGCGCGCGCCTGGCGGGCTTCTTCCGCAAAATCGACGCCGGTCAGCGTGCGCAGTTCGCGTCCCATGAAGATGTTGTCACGAACGCTTAGGTTCGGCGCCAAGCTGAGTTCCTGATGGATGATGGAGATACCCCGGCCGCGCGCATCTGAGGCGGAAGAGAAACTGACGACATCGCCATCCAGCACGATCTCGCCCGAAGTCGACGTCTCCACGCCGGACAGGATTTTCATCAGCGTGGATTTGCCCGCGCCATTCTCGCCGAACAGCGTCGTGACCTTGCCGCGGCGAATATCGAAATTGACGCCTTTGAGCGCGTGAACGCCGCCATAGGACTTGGCGACATTGTACGCCGACAGGACGACATCGCCATTCACGTGCTCGAGTTGCGGGTGGATGGTCATTGCACGTCAAGCCTCACCGGCGTCACCAGCCAGCTCTTCGGGTTGATCAGCTTGAACACGCCGACAACCGTTACGGTCTTGCCGGTCAGCGCGCTCGTGTCGATTGTCGACAGAACCTCGCTTTTCATCTCGTTGTTCAGCGCCGAGCCGGCGTTCTGATACTCGATCTGGTTCTTGAACTGGCCGAAGGTGATCTTGCCGGAGGCGTCGCGAAGCTCGGTTCCGTTGATCGCCGGCCCGGTCTGCAACCGCACCAGCGGCGTATCGCCGATACCCGGTACCGCAATCTTGTAGATGCCCGACTTGCCCTCGCCGACGACGCCGGCGAACTTGACCGATATGGCCGGGCCGACACCTGCCGGGACGCCATATTCCTTTTCCGCGGCTATCTTGTCCTTGGCGATGGCGGCGGCAACCGTCGCTGCATCGACGGCGCGCGCTTCGACGTCGGCCTGCACCTTCGGGAATTCCGTTTTGCCATATTCCTCCGGCGAAAAGACCGCGCTTTGCACATCCTCGGCCGAACCGATCCTGACCACTTTCGTGTCGAGAGCCATCGCCCCAAGCACCACCAGGACCGCAACACCGGTGACAATCCTGCGCAGACCCGGTGATGACCGACGACCGGATGCCGCAGAGGCCGTTTTCGCGCTCATGAGGATACTCCGTTCAACTTGTGTTTCGCCTCACCGGGCATCTCGGGGCTTTCGGCTTGCCCAAGAAGCGCACGCGCCGTGGTCTCGTCGGTGATCAGGCCGCTGAGATAGCGGCTTTCCAGCACCGCCTTGATCGCCCGGACCTTCACCTGGCCGCCCGCTACCGCAACAATGCGGCGACCCTTCAACCGCTCGCGCGGAAGAGCCAGCATCCTTTCCGACAGCGCCGTTTCAACCGGACGGCCACGATCGTCGAAGAAGTGGCCGAGCAACTCGCCGACGCCACCTTCACGTTTTACCTCGTCGATCTCGGAATGCTCGATCATACCGGTTGCGACGAGCGAGGCTTCGCGCTCGGCAGTGCCGATGCCAACGAACATCAGGTCGGAGCGGGCCGCCAGGTCGAAAACGTCGCCGATGCCGCGCTGGCCAAGCAGCACATCGCGGTCCTCGACCGTGTTGGCGACGAAAGGCAAAGGCATCACATAGGCCTGCGCGCCGGTGCGCTCGGCCAGGCGGTGAATGACATCGTGCGGGTTGGCCGCGAATTTGCGCGTCACGCCGCCCAACAGCGAAACGAAGCGGATATGGGCGGCAACGGTGTGCGTGAGATAATCCACACTTGAGGCCAGCGTGCGGCCATGGCCGACGCCGATCAGCATGGGATCGCCGCGATCGATCTCGCGCTTCAGGAATTGCGCTCCGGCAATGCCCAGCGCCCTGAGCGGCAGGTCGACCTGGTCGAGATCGGGAACGACCTCGCAATAGTCGAGCCCGTAGTTCGTCGTCAGAAGCTGTTCCAGTTCGACGCATTCGCCGACGTCGCCGTCGATGACGACGCGGATCAGGCCGTCATGGTTGGCCTTGGTGATCAGCCGATGCGCCTTGAGGCTGGTGAGACCGAGCCGCTTGGCAACCTCGGCCTGGGTAAGGCCGCCGGCGTAATGAAGCCACGCCGCGCGCATGGCGAGACTGGACTCATGGTCGCGACTGGCGGCGCCGGATTTCACGTCATCTCCTCCCTGAGATGATATTATTTTCTCACCGTGCAAAAAATTTCATACTTTTACGCTTTTGTCAACCGTGCCCGGGGGCGTCGCCGTCGCCCAAACGCATCAGGTTCGTGGCTTCCAGTTGCTCGACGATGGTTGCCATTTCGTGCGCGATGCGTGGCGCATCCCACCCCAGCGCGCCCCCGGCAATCGCCGCAATGGCTTGCAAATCCCGCAGGGTCAGCGACCCGGTAATCGCCAGCGTCGAGCGGCGCATGACGATATCCGCCAGATGTTCGACGAACTCGTTGCGGGCGATGAAATCGATCTCGGCCTCGTCGTAGGTTTGCGAATCCGGCAGATGTTCGCCCCCTGCCCCATGGCCATGCGCCGCGATCCGTTCGGCGCGCGTCCCGTAGCGCGACAAAAGCGTGTCCAGACGGCTTTCCTCGACATCCGCCTTCGCGCAGACCTTCGCCAGCCATTTCGCGCGCGCCGCCGGGTCACGCGGGAAATCCTTGCCGCCGCCGATCGCCATGAAGCGCGTCGATACAGTGCGGGTGCGGCCAAGGTGGGCAAGCACGGTGTCAGTGACTTCCTCTGCAAAGCCGCGAAAGGTCGTCCATTTGCCGCCGACCAGCGAGATGATCGGGAAAGGCCGGTCGGCATCCGCTTCCAGCACGGGGGCCGAATGGTCGCGGCTGATAAGGCCGGGCGTTGCCGCATCCGACGCCGGCAACGGCCGGATGCCGCTATAGGCGTAGACGATCTGGTTGCGGTGGAACGTCATGCCCGGCAGCAGCGCACGCACGCTCTCCAGCAGGTACTCGACCTCTGCCGGCTCACAGTGAACCTCATCCGGATCGGCGGCCTTGATGTCGGTGGAGCCGACCATGGCAAGGCCGAGATATTCGTAGACAAGGCAGATGCGGCCATCGTCGGCCTCGAAATAGATCATGCGCCCAGCCAGGCTTTTGACCAGTTCGTCGTGCTTCAACAAGATGTGTGAGCCCTTGGTGCCGCCGATCATTTTCGTGCGCGCGCCAAGCTCGGCGTTGACATGGTCGATCCAGGGACCGGCCGCGTTGACCACCAGCTTCGGCCGCACCGAAAACGCGCTGCCGGTTTCAGGCCGGAAGGTGAGCAACCCGCTGGAGGACGACACCAGCTTCGTATAATTCACCGCAGCCGATGCCGTATTCGCTTCCATCCCGTCGAGGATGAGTTCCAACACCAGCCGTTCCGGGTGGCTTATCTTGGCGTCGTAATAGGTGCCGGTGGCAACGATGGCCGGGGTCAGTGCCGGCATGTCGCGCAGCGCCTTGCTGCGTCCGACCATCCTGTGGCGCGGCATCACCCGGTTTTTCGATCCGTATAAATCGTAGAGCATCAGGCCGATCTTGATCAGCAGCGCGCCACGGCTGCGCGGTGCGCTGGTCGAGCCGAACAGCGTGCGCAGCGCGGCCAAAATGCCCTTGGTCCACGAAAAGATCGGGATGATCGTCGGCAGCGCGGTGACGGTGTGCGGCGCGTTCTTCAGCAACAAATTGCGTTCCAGCGTCGATTGCGCCACCAGCCCGAACTCGCCGGTTTCGAGATATTTCAGGCCACCATGGATGAGCCGCGAAGGGGCGGCACTGGTGCCCGAGCCAAAATCGCCCTTGTCGACGATCAGGCAGCGCACGCCTTGCGCGCACAGATCGCGAAACAGGCCCGCCCCGTTGATGCCGGCGCCGAGGATAACGACATCGACCTCGCCCGCCTCCGCCACGGCGGCGATGCGCGTCCTTGCCTGCGCATTCATGACGCCACCTTGACGAGGTTGAGCTTGACGCCCGCCTGTTCGAGCGCCTTCGCCATCGCTTTTTCTATCCCGTCGGTCACCAGCACTACGTCGAAGCGAGTCAATTCGTCGAAGACATGCATGGCCGTCCTGCCGAACTTCGTGTGGTCGAGCAACAGGATGCGCTTGGCCGAGGCGGCCATCATCGCCCGTTTCACCCGCACCACGTTCGGGTCCTGAATGAAGGCGGTGGTTCCGGTGACGGCCGAGGCCGAGCAGATCAGCACATTGGCGCGCAATTGCGTGAGCGCGGTCTCGCAGACGAGGCCGATATAGGCGTTGTAGGTGCGCTGATATTTTCCACCGAGACAGATAAAATCGACGTCGTCGACGTTGGTCAGCACCAAGGCGGTCGCCGCACTATTGGTGATCACGGTCAGCGGCTTGATGTCGGCGAGCAGCGGCGCGACGGCACTCGCGGTGGTCGAATCGTCGAGCATGACCACGTCGCCGGCCTCGACATAGGCGAGCGCGGCCCGCGCCAGCGCGTGCTTCTCGGCCCGGCTCACCGTCACGCGATAACGGAAGGCGCTTTCGTAGAGGGCGGAAGGCTGCACCGTCACCGCGCCATGCAATTTGCGCAGAACGCCCTGCTGCGCCAGCCGGTCGATCTGCCGGTGGATGGTCATGCGCGACACGCCGAAACGCTCGACCAGATCGTCGATGCGCACATGGCCGTGCGCGCTCACATAATCGGCGATCTCTTCGCGCCGTGCGTCACCCTTGATCATGCGCTTGCCCCGACCTGTTGCCCGGCCAGCTTTTCGATCTCCGACCATTGCGGCTTGAGCACTTCGGCGATGCGGCAGAACATCGAAAACCGCTCGTTGGCGACGGCACTTGCGACAGGGTCCGGCTGGAAATGGCGCACTTCCATGCTGACCTGCCGCGCGCCTTCTTGCGGCGAGGAAAATAGGCCGACCGCGGTGCCTGCGCAAAGGGTCGCGCCAAAGGCGGCGGTCTCGTCAACCGAAGTCACGGTGACCGGCGCATCCAGCGCGTCGGCAAATAGCTGCGCGAAAGCCGGGTTGCGGGAGCCGCCGCCTGTCAGCCGTATTTCGCGAACGGGAAAGCCGTCGCGCAGCGCATCCACATGAGTGCGGTGATTGAAGACGATCCCCTCCAGCACCGCCTTCAGCATGTCGCCGCGATCGTGCCAGCCATGCAGACCGACGAAGCTGCCGCTCACGCCATCGCCATAAGGCGAGCCGAACAGATAGGGGTGGAACAGGATGGTCGAAGGCTTCCTCAGCGCCGCGTCGATTTCCCTGGCGAGCAATGCGTGGATCGAGGTCCCGCTCGCATTGGCCGTCTCCTGCTCTGCCCGGCAGAACGTGTCGAGAAACCAGTCGTAATTGGCGATCGAGGCCGGCGAAATCGCCATGTTGTTCCACTGGCCGGCATCGATGGCATTGCGGCAGCACCAGCGCCTGTCGACGCGAGGCTTTTCCGATACGATCTCGTTGATGGAATAGGTGCCGGCGACTATGACGAGCGTATCCACCTCATGGCCGCCCATGCCGAGCGCCGAGGCTGTGACGTCGTGCAGGCCGCAGGCGACGGGCGTGCCCCTGGCAAGACCGGTCGCCTCAGCCGCTTCAGCGGTCACATGGCCGACGATCTCGGCCGAATGCTTAACCGGCGGCAGCGCTTCGAACAAGTTCTCCAGTCCGAATAGGCGCATCGCCTGTGACGCGAATTCCTGCGTACGGAAATCGGTAAACGAGGTGCTGGCCTCGGTGCGATCCGTGCCGATGGTGCCGGTCAGGCAGAAGCGAAGCCAATCCTTGCAGGCCAGAATATGCGCGATGCGCCCATAACGGTCGGGATCGCTTTCCTTCAGCCAGGCCAGCAGCGCCGACGGAGCGGAGACATGCGGGATCTGCCCGGTCAGCGCCAGCGCTTCGTCAAACAAGGAAGCGGCCGACCAGCGTTCGATGACACCGCCTGCCCGGCTGTCAAGCGACAGGATGCCCGGCCCCAAGGGCTGCCGGTCACTGTCGAGCAGGTAAAGGCCGTCGCCATGAGCGGTGGCGGCCACTGCCTTGATGTCGTCGGTCGGTCGACCGCTCAATGCAATCGCCTCGCGGATGGCGTCGGCGGTCGCCCGCCACAGGCCGGCCATGTCGCGCTCGACAAAGCGTGGATGCGGCATCGATTGCGGCACGCGCTGGCGCGCCACCGCCAACTGCGTGCCGTCGGCATCGAAGATCACCGCTTTCGTCACGGTGAGGCCGTTATCGATCCCAAGCAGGCTGGACATGCACACATCCCGGATTGGCGTCAAACGCGGTCATCCGATCGCATTGTCGATGTACCGTAATTGGATGTTATCTTAACGTCAATAATCGTTACATTCCGTCAATCGTGACGACGCCGTCATCCAGCATCGAGGCGTCCCGAGCGCATGGCTCAAAAGTAGTCGTCGGTGACGACCTGCCCGCCTTTCAAGGCGATCTCGATGCCGTCGATGCGCGCATCGTCACTATGCGCCACGCAACGCGGCGAGCCGGGCGATTGCGGCAACGGCATGCGGATGGTCAGCGGCTCGACGCCTAGGACTAGGACTGACTAAGGTCCTAGGCGTGGCGTTGGTGCATTGATACCGCTGTGATGGTATGGGCGTTCTCGTTGCAACCTAGCCGAGCTTTCGCATGCGGCGTTGGTGCACGGATCATTCAACGGTTGAACTGTAAACAGTTGAGACCGTAATCACTGTGATCACAGACCATGCCTACGTTCTGCCGGCAGGCCTCCCGCTCGGAACAGAAGCCACGTTTTGGCTGGTTATGTGAGGAATGGCTAGGCAATAGCGAACACAGAGGGGCAAACCTGTTCACTGATTAAGAAAGAGTGGTTAAGTCATCCAATTTTTCACCGATCTCCGACAGTGCGTTTCTGATTATTTCCTCAACCACCTTTCTTTTCTTCGGGTGCAGCAGTCCCAGTCCTTTACAGATCGCCTCTCTCCACGACTGCCCCCTGCCCCATGCTTCAGCAAATGTATATGCGAGATCGTCCTGACGGTGGGTTTCTTGAAGTGCTTCAATGAGAAGGCTAGCCTGATGGACGTCTTTCTCACGTTTGGCCGCGCCATTGGCGTCTTGCTGCCGGCGGCTGGAGACGATCAACTTGTGGACGGCGTATCGCTCGGGTGATGGAACAACGACAGTCACCCCTGATCGATGTAGCAGCACCGCTCGGATGGGCTCATGGATCAGGAAATCAAGAAACCGCAATGGTTGCGCGGATGCTCCCCCAAGTGCAGGCATCGGACTCGCGTGGTCGGCAAAATCGTCAGAACCCCGGTTTGGT
The DNA here is from genome assembly GCF_054489405.1 of Mesorhizobium sp. A623. Classification (NCBI taxonomy): domain Bacteria; kingdom Pseudomonadati; phylum Pseudomonadota; class Alphaproteobacteria; order Hyphomicrobiales; family Phyllobacteriaceae; genus Mesorhizobium; species Mesorhizobium sp. A623. The sequence goes on along the minus strand of NZ_JBTMXB010000013.1, from coordinate 58,022 downwards.
GTCAGGAATTCAACCTTGTACCGAGCGGCGTTCTCGAATTGCGTCACGCGCGCCGGGTCGGATCGGTGTGGGATCTCACGAAAAGTGGGATCGATCTCCCGCAAGATGTCCAGGATCGGCGGCAGGCTGTCTTCTACGGATGACGAGATCGAATAGTGCTGCGCAAAATCGGCATCGCCTGTTTGCAGCGACGCACCCGGCAGCCTGACCCCCAGGTACCCGGCATACGTTTGGAACGCTACAGTGCCGACCAAGATGCCACGAAGGCGGAAGATTCCAGCCTTCCCCAAGGCCTCAACTACATCGCCCGTGAATTTCTCCGGTGCTGTCAGCCCTGCTTCGCGGACGAGAGTGGACACCAATTTTCGTCGACCTCGCAGGTCGTTCTTGATTTCACGGAAGTCCTGCACCCTTTTCGTGATTTCGGCGTCTTCAGCAGGCCCAACGTATTTCCGCGTTTTTTTCGGCTGGGTTTCCTCGAAATACCAGTAGTCTTTCCCCTTCACTGGAACCCTGACGAAATTGCCCGTTCTCGGAAAATCGCTTTCAAACGATGCATCCAGGGATCGCTGAACCAACTCAGCGTACATTGTTCGATAAACGAGATCGATCGTTTTCATGCATTGAGCCTGTTATAAGCTTTTCGTGTAAATCTTATAACGGCGCTGCCGCAAATGGCGCAAGTGGGGTTATAAGAAAAATGCGAAAAAATTATAACGCAAAGGGCTGCCAAAAACATAAGTAATCGGGCCTCCCTTCGTGGCCGCCTGCAAGAGGAGGTGGCGTCTTGATCGTTACCGACCTCGCCTCTAAAATGTATACATTTTTGATGAAGATCGTCCGGTCGTGGTAGGGAGTTGCAGGGGGAGTAACTCTTCCCCTGCAACTTTCTTATTCTGCAGACAGCGATGCGCCTTTGGCAGCGACCCCGTTTAGCGCGACATTCAGGATGATGGCTGTCACGGCTCCCATGATGACGGGCGAGGTGAACAACACCTGAGACCAGTCGGGCATGAACTGGAAGAACTTCGCGTTCATGATTGGGATCATGCACATTGCGACGCTGATGCCGACCACGATGAAGTTCTTGAAGCTTGAGTCGAAATCTACCGACTTGAGCGTCTTCATGCCGACGACGACCAAAGTGCCAAACATCATGAAACCTGCGCCGCCCACAACTGGCTTCGGCAGAGCAGCCACCGCAGTTGCAAGAAATGGTGATAGGCCGATCACGACAAGGAATCCGCCAGCCAGGGCGACGACCCATCGGCTTTTGACGCCCGTGATGCTTACGAGCGCTACGTTCTCCGAGAACGCTGTGTACGGGAAGGAATTCAGGATGCCGCCGAGAATTGTCGCCAGCCCGTCGGCACGGATCAGATCAGAAATCGTTCGGGCCGTTGGTTTCTTGCCGACCATGTCTCCGACAACGATTGTATCGCCGATGGATTCGACCCAGGTGATGGCGACCACAAGGCACATGGTAGCAATCGGGAGCAGATGAAACGTAGGCATGCCGAAGTGGAACGGCGTTATGATCGAAACCGCCTTCGCATCGTGGACGGCACTGAAATCCAGCATCCCGGTGAATCCTGCGACAATCACACCCAGGATCAGGCCGATGAAGATGGCGATGTTTCGGATGAAGCCTGTCGCCACGACATTGATGATGATGATCGTTGCTAGGACAAAGAATGCCAGGCCGATGTACCCGGGCGCTCCAGCATCGTCGACGAAGCCACCAGCCGCATACTGGATCGCAACCGGAAGCAGGCTCAGTCCGATGACCGTCAGGACAGAGCCGACCACCACAGGTGGGAAAATCCGCACCACGTGTTTGCCGATTGGTGCCATGATGATCGCGAAGATGCCCGCGGCGATAACAGATCCGTAAACAGCCTGTAGTCCGGCATTGGGACCGCCTGCCATGATCGACGGATCGCTAGCAATCGCGATGATGGGAGAGATCGATGCAAAGGTGACACCTTGCATCAGCGGCATTCTTACGCCGAACCGCCAGACGCCGAGGGTCTGGATTATGGTGGCGATCCCGCAGGTGATGAGATCAGCCTGTATCAGAAAGGCGACCTGCTCTTGGGTTAAATGAAGAGCGCTGCCGATAATAAATGGTACCGCGATGGCTCCCGTGTACATGACGAGCACGTGCTGAAGAGCAAGCGCGCTCATTTTGACAGGAGGCAGCACCTCGTCGACGGCGCACACCGCTGATGAAGACCTCTCTGCAGTTATTGATGTCACTTATCCCTCCCCTGGTTAGTGACCTTTTTGGATGGTCACCAGAATCCTTCGTGAACTTGGACAATCTCCCGTTCCAACTCCGGATAAGGTCCCCTCACCTGGACCTTCCGCTGACCAGCGTCGAAAATGCGATGGCATGTCAGGTCCATCGTCAGGTTTTCGGGATTGTCGCCCGTCAGTTCAGCAAGTCGCTTCTCGGTAAGGCCGTAGACGACTGTTCCGATACCAGCCCAATACGCGCCGCCCGAGCACATGCTGCAGGGCTCCACGGACGTGTAAAGCGTGCATTGCTCAAGGAATTCCGGATCGTATTTCTTCGCAGCGTCACGAGCAACATTCAGTTCGGCGTGGCCAATGCCCTTATCCTCCGAGAACGTATTGCCGGAAGAAATTAGGGTTTCTCCCTTGGGGCCGACCAATGTCGAACCGAACGGATGGTTTCCGGCTTCCCTGCTCTTGCGGGAAATTTCGATCGTTTCTCGAAGGCACTCAATGTCAGTCCGCAACGTCTTCCTCCAATGCTTTTATGGTCATGTCAGGATGTGCCAGTTCTGGAAGGATGCAAGACGAATGAATCGGTCAACGTGTTGCGAAAATTAGAACACAGGATAGTCTGCCGTTCTCTTTGAACGGATAATTTTGATGACTGCTTTCTCCCGCGAATTACGGTCCTTCATAGAAATAGCTGGCGAGCGTTCGATTCGAGGGGCCGCTGAAAAGCTGAATATTTCGCCCTCTGCGCTTAGTCGCCAAGTCCAAATCCTGGAGAGAGATTTTGGTGTGGCCCTAATCGTGCGATTGCCGCAAGGAATTGAGTTGACGGCGCAGGGGAAGTCCCTGCTCAAGCATGCTGAGGCATGGCTGGAAGATGAGGAAAGCCTCCGAAATTCACTTCATCAGCGTAGCAACCAGCCGTCGGTCACAATTCGTCTTGGAATTATGGAGTGCTTGGCATCAAGTGCCTTGCCTTTGGAAGGGCCGGGTCTGCCATCCACCAATTTGGAAGTTACCGTTGGAAGCACTGCCCACCTGACTGAACTGCTGTTGCGAAATGAATTGGACGCCATTGCCGCGTTCAATGTGCCTCGTGTTTCCCAGCTTCGCGTCATCTTTGAACAAGACTGTGTGCTTGGTCTTGTTCACGGGATGGGTATCGATTTGTCGGGAAAGACCTCGATCCGCATTGAGGACTGCCTGCAATGGCCGCTTTGCCTCCCCGACAGAAGTCTGTCGCTGCACCCGAGGCTGAACGCCGAATTGTTTCGGAGCCGAGCCGACGCTCAGATAGTGCTACGGAGCAGCTCGATTGCCCTCATTCGCCGTTTTGTCGCCGCCGATAAGGGCGTGAGCTTCCTGACCTGGTACGATGTCTCGAACGATGTTCGGAGCGGGCTTCTCGGCTTCGTCCCGTTGGAAAATCGGAGATTGAAAGAGCGCCTCTACATCTGCACGGCGTCAAACAGAAAAATGGATGCCGGGATCGCGCGAGTGCTTACGGCATTGGCAAATCGGTTCGTCGAGACGGCAGATGGCCATTGATGTCCCTGTTTGACATACGAGATACAATTTTGGCGAGGCTATCCCCGGAGCCATCATTACTCTGAACGCGCTCGCGTTCTGAAAGCTAGCGACAATAAGGATCCAAGGTTTCGAAAGAGGCGTTTGAGGGGTGATTGGCCGAAATCGATGCCCAGAATGGATGGCATGACATCGCGGCTAGATAGGCGACCTGGCCAGAACCTCCAGCGAAGCGCTATTATCCGTTGTCAGCCGTACACCTCGGTGATTATCGTAATGAAATGAATAGGATAGCCGATCTCGGATCACTGGCCTGTCTCTTTGCAATCCATGTTAACCCTTTGTTAACTCAAAACTTCTTGCCGGAGCGCCAGAATCGGACGATAGTGTCGATAATTTCCCGGATGTCGGGAAAAAATCGTTCCTGACGGGTCCAAATATGAATGTTGTGGCTGCGAAGAATCAAGGTATCGACTTCGCGAGAACTATCCTAGCGCATGGCGGCGAGATTTCCCGTAAACTCGATATGTTGCGCACGGAAAAATTTCCGCCTGATGCGCAAAAGCGGCTGCGTACGTTTTCACTAGCCGAGGTTGCTCATTTCGTTGGTGTATCTCCGAGCTACCTGAAGAAGTTGCATCTTGAAGGCAAAAGCGTTCAGCCGAACACGTCGCCGACAGGAAGGCGATCATACACCGCCGAGCAGATGAACGAGCTCCGAGAATTTCTTGATCGGTCGCCCATGCGCAAAGAAGGTGACACACTCAAGGTCATCGCCGTTGTCAACTTCAAGGGCGGTTCTGGAAAAACCACGACAGCAGCCCATCTTGCTCAGTACTTAGCGCTGACAGGGCATCGAGTTCTTGCGGTCGATCTGGACCCCCAAGCGTCGTTGTCGGCCCTGCACGGAATCCAGCCTGAGCTCGACCGGAACTCGTCATTCTACGACAGCCTGCGTTACGACGATGAACGCAAGCCCTTGAGCGCAGTCATCCGGCCGACGAATTTTCCGCTTCTGGATATTGTTCCCGCGAATCTTGAGCTCCAAGAATACGAATACGACACTCCGCTTGCGATGCAAAAATCGGGCGAGGGAAAGACGTTTTATACCCGCATCGGCAGCGCACTCGCTGAAGTCGATGACCGCTATGACGTTGTCGTCATCGACTGCCCGCCGCAGCTCGGTTACCTGACGTTGACAGCTTTGACCGCGGCGACATCGGTACTCATCACCGTGCATCCGCAGATGCTCGACATTATGTCGATGTCCCAGTTTCTCCTCATGCTGGGGGAAATCTTGATGACGATTGAGGATGCTGGTGTGAAGGTCGGGCTCGATTGGTTCAGGTATTTGGTCACTCGCTTTGAGCCAACGGATATCCCGCAAGCGCAGATGGTCGGCTTCATGCAGTCGATGTTTGCCGAGCAAATGTTACCGAGCCCCATGCTGAAATCGACGGCTATTTCCGATGCAGGCTTGACCAAGCAGTCCCTGTACGAAGTCGAACGGGCGCAGTTCACAAGGTCAACCTATGACCGCGTCATGGAATCGTTGGAGGCGGTCAACAGCGAGATCGCTTCGCTGATCCACCAATCGTGGAGGCGTTAGTTGTCAGCCGTACACATCAACATTTTTGCCAGCAATCATAACGCGTTGTCGGCGATCAGGAGATTTTGAGATGGCTCGAAGGAATGTCCTTCTAGGGATTACGCAAGCGGATGCGAAGCAGCCCGATAGGGATGCGACATCCGGCTATGCCATGCGGGGCGCATCGAAATCAATGCTGTCTTCTATTGGTGAACTGGCAGCCCAGGCCGCTAAAGCTGAGAAGTTGACCGAGGGCGCGATGGTCGTCGAGCTTGATACCGCCATGGTCGACGTGTCCTTTGTCTCTGACCGCATGGATGGAGGAGACGAAGCCTTCGGTGAGCTACTGGAGGCGATCAGGGAGAACGGCCAGAATTCTCCGATCCTGGTCCGTCCTCATCAAGATCACGGAGATCGATACATGGTCGTCTTTGGCCATCGGCGGCTTCGTGCGGCCAGGGAACTCGGAAGACCCGTAAAGGCTGTCATCAAGCCTCTTGCGGATATTGAACACGTCGTAGCGCAAGGGCAGGAGAATTCAGCTCGGGAGAACTTGTCGTTCGTTGAACGATCAGTTTTCGCACAGCAGCTCATCGGTCTCGATTACAGTAGGGAAACCGTTCAGGCGGCGCTTGCTATCGATGCGCCAATGCTCACGCGAATGCTGTCCGTGACCAAAAGGATTCCGGGTCGAATTCTGGATGCCGTCGGTGCAGCCAAAGGGGTAGGGCGGGATCGGTGGATTGAGCTGACGATGCTAATTGAGCGGCCAGGCAATCTTGGTAAGGCTGACGCCCTGGTTTCTGATGCCGACTTCAGCACTGCCGAATCGAATGAACGGTTCGGCCTTCTGTTCGAAGCCATGAAATCTAAGAAGCAGGCCGTCAGAAAAGGTGCTGCGAAGACTGGTGCCAAATCCTGGGCTCCTGAAGACAAATCAGTTAGCGTCAGCCTGAAGAAGACGCCGAAGAAGGCCACGCTATCCATTGGGGCGGCTGACGGCCCGCTCTTTGCAGAGTTCATCAATGGACGACTGGACGACCTCTACAAGGCCTTCAGGCGGTCCAAAACGGAAACCACTGGAGAATAGAAACCGCAAAAGAAAAAGGCCCCCAGACGGCGAACCGTGGAAGCCCTTCTCGTAATCTAAGCAGTTCGAGAATCACATTTCCACGAATCAGTGTCAAGCGTTTTGACGTCGAAGTCGGCGAGCAGGATTCTTTTGCCTAGCTAAGGCGAACATAAAGATGGAAACGCATATCGCAGCGACGCCCTTCGGGCGGCGGTCGATGACGCTTGCCATGTTGGCAGTACAAAGGGAAGAGATTCCGACAGGAAAGGCCGTCGATAAATGGCAGGTCTACCGCGATCTATGCGAAGGGAAGAGCCTTGTTGGCATCGGAGACCGGTCGCTGGCCGTCTTAGCGGGCTTGCTGTCGTTCTACCCGGATAACGAGCTGTCGGAGGAGAACGGGTTGATCGTGTTCCCTTCTAACAAGCAGCTATCGCTTCGGGCACACGGGATGGCGAATGCCACGCTGCGGCGACATCTGGCGGCGTTGCTGGATTGCGGTCTCATTACTCGGCGGGATAGCCCGAACGGCAAACGATACGCCCGCAAGGGCAGGGAAGGGGGCCTTGAGGATGCCTTTGGTTTCTCTCTCGCACCGCTTCTTGCGCGCTCTGAAGAGTTTCAGCAGGCGGCCGAACGGATCCGTGCGGAGAACCGTGGCCTCAAACTGATGCGCGAGCGGATCACGCTGCATCGTCGTGACATCCATAAGCTGATCGAGGCTGCGATAGAGGAAGCCGTTCCTGGTGACTGGGGAGGCCTGTGGAGGCGTTTCCGTGCGATTGTAGAGGCTATCCCGCGCAAAGCCGCCCTGCACGAACTGGAGGCTATCGTTGGCGACCTGGCTTCCGTGCGTGAAGACGTGGACATGATGTTGGAAAACTTCATGAAAACCCAGAATCCGAGCGCCAATGAGTCCCGTAATGAGCCGCAGCAATCTGACTCAAATACATATGCCTTATTTGAACTTGAACCTGCTTCCGAGAAAAGCGGGGCAACGGTTGAGCCTGACCGGGGAACGCGGGAACCGCCGAAAGGGTATCCACTAGGCTTTGTGCTGAAAGCCTGCCCTGAAATTGTCGATTACGCCGTCGACGGGATAGGCAGTTGGCGCGATTTGATGGCAACGGCCGCCCAAGTGAGGGGATATCTCGGGGTTTCGCCGTCAGCATATGAGGATGCTTGCCACACGATGGGGCCAGAAACTGCGGCGATTGTGGTCGCCTGCATCCTGCAGCGGGCCCAGCACATCAATTCGGCCGGCGGATACCTGCGGGTGCTGACGGAAAAGGCGAGGGCAGGGGAATTTTCCGTCGGCCCGATGCTGATGGCGGCGTTCAAATCGAATGGAGCGACATCAAGAATGGCGGGGTAGGGCGCGATGATTTCATTGACGAGCGGCTTGGGTTCAAACTCGAAGCGGCCCGGTTGCTAGGGTTTGTATACCTTTCATCCATCTGCTGAGGGAGCGACAATTTTGTCGATCTGCCGGGTTTTTCTGAGCCACGCCGCAGCCGGCAGACGCGGAGAGCGATCTGCACGAAGGGAGCGGTTCAAAATCGGCTTCCGAGCGCAGTCCGAGATGCTCAATCTCGCGAAATGAATTGATCGCTATACGTGGGCCTGCCCATCCAGGAATACGAAAGCCCTGACCGTCCCTGGCCGGTAGTATCGTCTTGGTTCGTCATGGAGGATTCGATTTTCTTGGATATGCCCTGTCTGTAGGGCAAACTACCTCTGGCACCGATGGAGGAAAAAAATGAGAGCACGATCAGCGACCGTCGGAGACCTCGAAGCCGTCTTTCATGACTTGTCGAAGCGGATGTCAGACGAATATGTCGCCGCCGGCAAGGACAGCAAGGCTGCTTACGACAATCTGATGATGAATTTGAAGGAAGGGCGGGCCCACGCGCTTGTCGAGAATGATACTACCGTCGCAATCATCGCGTGGCATGAGCATGGCGACGCAGCAGATACCCTGTTTTCCGCGCGGGACGATTTCTTTAGCGCCAAGACTGTTCGGTTTTGCAAACGACACATACGCCAAATCCAGGCGCTCACTGGAAATCTTCCGGTCCGCTCGCGCAGTTGGCTTGACGGCCCAGATGTCGTGAAATGGTTTCGGATAATTGGCTATGCCGACGGAGGTCGCGAGAATGGTGCGCGACTGTTCGAGTTACCGCCAAATGCCTGAAGGACCGATAGAAGAACATGTGGCGCGTCTTCTCCCTCAATTTTCATGACTTTGTCGAGGAGTCGTGCCGGAAAGATGTCAAGTTAGTCTTCTGACGTCGATCATTGCCGGCTGGCTGGCCTACAGGCCAGACGCCTTGGTGAGATTGACGCGGAAGCGGTCGCGGCGGCGCTGGTATTTGCGGGTCATTTCGGCTGACGCGTGGCCGAGTTGCTTTTGCACGTAGCGCTCGTCGACCTCAGCCGAAGAAGCGAGGCCGGCCCGCAGTGAGTGGCCCGAGAATTTTGCTGCCCGTTCACCTTCTGAAAGATCGCCGCGCACGCCGGCGGCTAGCGCGGCGCGCTTAACGAGACGGGCGACCTCCTGGTCGTTGAGCCGCTCGGCGCCAACGGCCTTGCCTTGCCCGGTGACGCGGCGAAACAACGGGCCGTGGCCAATTTTTGCGAATTTGAGCCAAGTTTCGAGCACCACGACCGGGCAGGTGGCGTCGGCCGAGCCGCGGCCGATCTCGACCTCGCGCCAGCCGGTCTTGCCGCGCTGCGTGACCAGGATGCCCTTGTCCAACACCTCGATCCAGCCGCGACCGTCCTCGGTCTGGTCGCGGCCGCAATCCAGGCCGGTGATTTCGGAGCGGCGTAACCCGCCGGCAAAGCCGAGCAGCAGCATGGCACGGTCGCGCAGACCGCGTAAGGTTCCGCGGTCAAGCGTTTCCAGCATGGCGATGAGATCCTCGGGCAGGATCGCTTCCTTCTGCCGGGGAGGGGCGGCGTGTTTGTTGCGGATGCCCGCCATGACCGTTGCTATATGGCGATCTTTGCGGTTGAGCGGCTGGCCGCGCTGCGTGTAATTCCACGAGAGCGAGGAAAGCCGACGGTCTGCGGATCGGGCGGCACCATTTCGACGCCTTGGCGGCGGCACCAGCCGGCAAAATGCTTCCAGTCCGAGGCATAGGCGCGCCGCGTATTGGCGGAACTGGCCGCCTCGACGTAATCGCGCGCGCGGTCTGCAAGCTTTTCCAGATGAGCCGGGAGGGGAGGGAAGGGGACTTTGGCCTGCACGACTCCCATCTCCATCACGACATCAATAATGTCGGGCAGATCGCCGGCGTCGGTGTCAGATGGATTTTCAGATTGGTTCATAATTACAGGAGCGGGACCGTCGTCTTAAGATTCTCTCGGAAAGCAATTTCCGACGCCCCAGTGTATGACAACGTGCACGGAATGTGAATCGCCATCGGAAGCAGGGTCACTGCCCGCATAGACGTTGATTTCTATAGCACTTGGTGCTACATGACAACATGAAGGAACGAGTATTCAAGACGGCCTGGTTTGCCAAGGCGGCGCGCAAGGCGCGCATTAGTGACGCCGCCTTATGCAAGGCTATCGCGCAGGTGGCGCAGGGACAGGCGGATGATCTGGGCGGCGGCGTGTTCAAGAAGCGCCTGAACGACAACCGGCACCGCTCGATCATTCTGGCCAGGTCTGGCGCGTTCTGGGTCTATGAATATCTGTTCGCCAAGCAGGACAGGGCCAACATCGACGACAATGAACTCGTCGCGTTCCGCAAACTGGCCAAAGCCTATTCCGGATTGACGGACCGGCAGATCGCCGCGTTGCTCGCAGGCGGGGATTTTTTGGAGATATGCCATGAACAATGCTAGAAAATACAAGTCTGACGCCTTTGAGGCGATCCACAGCTCGGCCAGCGCGCTCTACAAGGTCGGGGCGATCGACAAGACGACGATGCGCGGCTTCGACGAGGGCTGTCTGGCGGTTCCTGCGGCGTTCGATCCGGATGCGATCAAGGCGCTGCGCGAGAAAAATCATGTCAGCCAGCCGGTGTTCGCGCGCTATCTGAACACGTCGGAATCGACGGTGCAGAAGTGGGAGACCGGCGCCAAACGGCCGAGCGGGCTGGCGCTGAAGCTGCTGTCGGTGGTCGAAAAGCACGGTTTGCGTGTGCTCAGCTAGCGCTTTGCAATAATGACCGATGAAGCCGGACGACGGATTGGAAGAGGCTGACAGCATGAAGACGGCCGCCGCCCAGTTTGACCTGTTCGATGCGGCGCCCGGTTATCGGGAAGTTCCGCGCGCCGCGCCAAGGAAGCGGGCTGCAGCACGCGGTCCGGTCTCTCCGAGTTGGGACGCGGAGGAGGCAGTCCGACGATTGGAAGAGGGCGGTGATTACAGGGTCTTGCGCAAGCTGGTTCCGCGTTCGATCGTAAGGCGGAGCGAAAGTCGATATCCCAACCTCGCAATTTTGGTCGATACCGAGACGACAGGCCTCTACCACGCAAGGGATGAGGTCATCGAAATCGGCGCGGTCGCGTTTACCTATGATGACGGCGGCAACATCGGCGACGTGGTCGGCGTCTACAGTGCACTGCGCCAGCCCTCGTCGCCTATCCCGCCGGAGATTACCCGCCTGACCGGCATCACCGATGCGATGGTCGCCGGGCAGGAGATCGATAGGGCCGCCCTCGATAAGCTGATCGAGCCGGCCGACCTTATCATTGCCCACAATGCCGGATTCGATCGGCCGTTTTGCGAAAAACTTTCGCCGGCCTTCGTTTCAAAAGCGTGGGCATGCTCGGTCACCGAGGTACGTTGGGCCGATCTGGGCTTTGAGGGCAACAAGCTCGGCTATCTTGTGGGACAGTCCGGCTTGTTCCACGAAGGGCATCGCGCCACCGACGATTGCCATGCGCTTCTTGAAGTGTTGGCGCGACCGGCGGGGGAGGGCGGTGCGCTTCCCTTTGCCCAGCTGCTGCAATCAAGCGCCCGCTGCAGGATCCGCATTTTTGCCGAGAATGCGCCTTTCGAGATGAAGGATCATCTGAAGGCGAGGGGCTATCGCTGGTCCGACGGCAGCGATGGTCGGCCGAAGGCCTGGTGGATCGAAGTCGATGAAGACCTGTACGGTGACGAGCTCCGTTATCTCCGCACCGAGATCTATCGCTGGGACGAGGCGGAGCCGCCGACCGTTCGGCAGACGGCGCATGATCGCTTTAGGGCATAACGCGTTTGCGTGTCTCGCGAAATGCAGGGCGCAGCGCGAGGGCCACATCTGCGGTACCGTGCGCTTGGGCGACGGCCTGTCGGTCGATGGCGCGCCCGTTTCTGCTGACGCCGGCTCTCATGATGAACGCCAATTTTCTCACTGTCGTCGAGCGGAGCCGGGTTGAGGGCCGTTTGCGGGCTCTTGCTCGAGATTTTGAGCCATTTCGGCCCACGTTCCAATTACGAGCGATAAGGCAACATTATCATTCTTTTATTCCGAACGACAGGCGGTGCGGTTTATTGCATTATAGGTAGCAGAAAACGCACACTCGATTTATGCTGGCCTCCATGATTCGTGCCGTCCCGTCGCCCATTGCCTCGCCCCCGACACCGCGCGTGCCCGCCTGGGCACTTCCCGTGGGGTCGGTTTCGAACGACGTTGACGCCGCTTTCTGCGCCGGCGCCGCCTTGACTTCCCTCGATAATCTGGTCCGATCGGACCCGGTCTGGGCCGGGTGCTGGCGCCAGCGCCTGGCCCTGAAAAGCGCGGCCGGTGCCTGCCGCCTAGCCGGCCGTAGCGAAGACGAGGCCGCGTTGCGCGATGCCTGGCATTTGCGCGCAGCCGGCGACAATGCCGGCCCCGCCGGCGCCATTTACGGCGCCTGGCGGCAGCTGGCGTCACGGCAAACGCCCCTGGATGCCGGCAAGATGGCCGAGATCGTTGACTGGCTCGGCCTACGCTGGGACGATACGTTCGCATCAATTCCCAGCGAGATCGGGGCCTTGGTCGGCGCCGGCCGCTCGGCGCCGTTCGCAGCGGCGGCAATCGCCGACCAGATTGTTGCCCTGTCGTCGGGTGCCGAAGCGCTGGCCTGGTGGTGTGCCGACCTGGCACTGGCGCAAAGCCTGCGCTGGCCAAAACCGGTGCCGCTGCTGATGGCCCAGGTTTTTTCGCCCGTGTTCCGCATTGATGGTAGTCGGGGGCGGATCAAGCCGGGAGAGGAGGGGTTTGAGCGAGCTGTTTGTCTGGCGCTGGCGCAGGGCGCGGCCGAAGCCTGCCGGCTGGCCGGTGAAATCGACCGGCGCGCGCAACAAATCATGGCGGTGGCGCCAAAACTGCGCGCCAAGGGGGCAGGCGAGGTGATCCAGAAACTGCTGGACGACGATGCCGTGCCAAGCTCACTGACCACGAGAAATCTGTCGCGCTTCGGTTCACGGCGTCTGTTCGAGCGTCTGCAAAAGTTCGAGGCCGTGCGAGAATTATCGGGCCGTTCCACCTTCCGGCTTTTTGGGCTGTAACGATGGCAGAACCGTTCGTCCGCCGAAAGGAAAATGCTGAGTTGGCATTGCTGGACATCGAGCTCGAGCACCTGCCGCCGGAGCTGCGTTGGCGCGAATGGCTTTTGCGCGTCGAGGCGGTGATCTTTGCTACCGGCACGCCGGTGACCCGCGAAACATTGGCGCGTGTCGTCGGCAAAGACTGCAACATCGATCTGATCATCGACGACATCCGTGCCGAACTCACTGGGCGGCCCTACGAGCTGGTGGCGGTAGCGGGCGGCTGGCAGCACCGGACCAGAAAAATCTATTCCGACGCAATTCAAGCGGCGACGGGGCAGAGCGCGGCAGAATCTCGCGCGCTGTCGCAGAGCGAGACGCTGGTTTTGATGTGTGTGGCGTATTTCCAGCCGATCACCCGCGGTGAGCTCTCCAGCTTTTTCGGCAAGGAGGTTTCGCGCGACACCATCGGCGCGTTGCGGTCGCAAGAGTTCATCGCCTCTGGGCCGCGCAGCCCGACGCCGGGCGCACCCTACACCTATGTCACCACGAAGACCTTCCTCTCCCACTTCTCGCTCGACACGCTGCGCGACCTGCCCGACTTCGAGGCCCTCGAAGTCGCCGGCCTGCTGTCCAAGGAAAAGCTGCTCGTCGGCGAGATTCCGGCCGGATTGGGTCGCGGGGAGCGCGACGGGGACGAGGAGGAGCCGAAGACAGACTTCGTTGAAGATGAGATGTCTTAAGCGGTTGTCTTTGGATCTCATCCTCGGCGACAATTGCCAACTCACGACTAGGATGATTCGGTAGGCGAAACACAGGGATGACGTTTGATCTGACCAGATTGGGCTGGAAGGCCTTTCAGGATCTCGCCGCGGCGGTCGCGGCCGAGATCCTGAAACGCCCGGTGCAGACCTTCTTGGGGTCGAACGATGGAGGCCGGGATGGAGCGTTTCTTGGGACATGGACTGGGGATAACGGTCAGCCGGTCAAGTCGACGCTTCAGTGCAAGTTCATGGGGAAGCCCGGCGCCAACTTGACGCTGGCCAACCTTAAGAACGAACTGCCGAAGGCGGAGCAACTCGCCAAGGACGGGCTCGCCGAGGATTATGTGATCCTGTCCAACGCCGGCGTCTCGGGTGAGGCGGACAAGGAGATTTGCGCCGCGTTCGAGTCGGTGGGCGTGAAGCGATGCCTAGTCTTTGGCGGCTCGTGGATTGAGCAGCAGCTCGACGAGAGCGTGCGCCTGCGCATGCTGGTGCCCCGGATCTACGGGATCGGCGACCTTTCCCACATCATAACCGACCATGCCTACATGCAGGCCAAGGCGATCCTCGACAATATGGGATCCGATCTCGGCTGCTTCGTGCCGACCAACGCCTATCGGGATGCAGTCAAGGCGCTCCAAGAGCATCGCTTCGTCATCCTGCTTGGTGACCCGGCCTCTGGCAAATCGACGATCGCGGCGATCTTGGCGCTGGGCGCGCTCGACGACGGCTGCATCGGTGCCGTGAAGATCAACGCTCCCGATCAGCTGCACTTCTGGCATCCCGGCGAAAAGCAGTTGCTGTGGGTCGACGATGCCTTCGGGCCTAATCACTTCGACGTTGACCGAATGAGCCGGTGGAACGCCGAGCTCGGCACGCTGCGCGCGGCAATCGAGGGCGGCGCCCGCCTCATCTTCACGTCCCGCAACTATATTTGGGAGGCGGCCCGACTTCATCTCAAGTTGAGTTCGTTCCCTTTGTTCAAGGAGAGCCAGGTCGTTGTAAATGTCCAGGAGCTAAGCGACAATGAACGCGCGCAGATGCTCTACAACCATGTCCGCCGTGTCCATCCCCAGGCAATGCGCCAGCGGCTGAAGCTGTTTCTGCCCAATGTCGCCGCCAACAAGGCATTTCTGCCCGAGACCGCGCGGCGGCTCGGTGATCCGCTGTTCACCGGGAAGCTGAAGCTCAGCGCGGGGCGGCTGAAGGAGCTTGTCGAGCAGCCGGTCGAGTTCCTGACCGAAGTGCTCGAACAGCTTGATGCGCCGTCGCTCGGCGCCGTCGCGCTGATTTTCCTCAACTCGGAAAACGGCGTGCCGTCGCCGATCGGCCAGCACCCGGCGCTCGAAATGGTCACGCGGCTATTGGGCGTACAGCCGGCCGCCGTCGCCAGGGCGATTGAGCATTTGAATGACAGCCTCACGAGGCGGCTTTCGGCTGAAGACGGTGATCGCTGGGTGTTTCGGCATCCGACCGTGACCGATGCGTTCGCCGAGATCGTCGCCCGCTCCCCCGAACTGGTCGAGCTCTATGTGAATGGCGCCAAGGTCGATCGGCTTGTCCGCCAGGTCGTATGCGCACCGTTGGCCGCTCAACACGCCCATGTCCGCGTCCCGGTCTCGTTGTTTCCGGTACTCTTGGGGCGGTTTAAGGATCGTTCGCTCGACGAGAGTTTCAAGTCGTTCCTCGGCGCCCGCGCGGGTGACGGCTTTCTCGGCAAGATCGTCGCTGCGCGGCCAGACATTCTCGAATGGGCAGCAACGATGAACACCAACGACCTTTCGCCGGGTAGCCTGTTGCTCTTGGCGGCCCTCAACTCATATGGCCTCCTGCCCGAAGCGGCCCGAGGGCGGATCGTCGAACGCGTGGGCGACGACGCGATCACCTGGATGCGGACCAAGGTGTTCGCGAACGACATGTACCACCAGATATTCACTGACGACGAGTTCGACGACCTTGCTGCACGCTTCCGCAAAGAATGGCTGAATGATATCGAGAGCCTGATGGACGACCTGCGCGGCCGGTTCTCCTCGGACAACGAGCTCAGCCTCTATGAGGAGTTCAAGGACAGCATGGAAAAGGCCGAGGCCTTCTTCTTCCCGCATGGACGGACGGAGCCGCTCTATACCTTCTACGCCGAAATCAGCGCCCATATCAGCACGCTCGAGGAGGACGAGCCCTCCTCAGAACCTTCCGCCTGGTCAGCGCAGGCGATAACGTCGGCAAGCATCTCCGCGACGTCGGCTGCAGCAGACAGCAGCACGATCTTCGACGATGTCGATGATTGAGGTCGGCGCGCAGAAGTTGTACCAACCTCGCTTGAAAGGCGGCTTTTGATGCCGGGGAGATGGGCTGGTACCGCGCGCTGCCTGCGGCCACGCCGAAAGAGAAAAGGACGCTGCCAACAAGGCTCCTAGCGTTGCCGTCCACAGCCTCGAAGGCTTTCGCGTTCAAATCGGCGCAACCGCTATTCGCGGCATTTTCGAGAGGCTTTAAATCAGATAACTTTGACAATGCGGGCTGGTCGAAGAATCTACCGCGTTGTTCTTCGAGGAGTGAACACGGCCCGGGCCGTTGGGGGGAATTATGTCGGATGCAGATGGGGCGGCAGTCGCAGTTGACGCGAGGGCGGGCGAGGCAGCAGCGGAGACAGTCCCTGTCGAGGCTTTCACAGCCAAGCCCGAGACGCCCCAAGCCATTCTCGCCGCGCTGGCGGAGACGCTGAAGACATCTGAGGGCATCGACACCGATCTCGCGGGCATTGTCATCGATCACATCCTGACGACCAATCCGCATGCCGACGCGGTCACCAATGCAAAGACAGCTATTATGAAGCTTGCCGCAAAGCGCGCCGCTCCTCCGGAATCGGACACTGTCGATGGCTGACACAACGCTGTTTCAGTCGCTCACTCTCGAAGGATTTCGCGCCTATCTCCAGCCCAAGACGTTCGACTTCAGTCAGAAGCGCTGTTTAGCAATCTTTGCGCCAAACGGGAGCGGCAAATCGAGCGTTATTGATGCGCTCGAATTCCTGTTTTCGGATCACGGAACATTGGATCGGCTTGGTCAGCGATCCCTTAACAACCAAGCCGGGCCGACAGCCTTGGCGCATTACGGCGCGCAGGCCGCCGGGATCGCGCCCGTGGTCAGGTTCTCGACCACTGCCGGAAAGACGATCACAACTGGCAGTCGCGCCGCTTCCGGTTCCGAACGCTCGATCCATGCGGCGGCGACCGAGATGGCTGCATCCTTCGTCGTATCGCCCATCATCCGCGGTTACACGCTGCGAACATTCGTCGAGACCACCAAACCCGAGACCCGCTACTCCGATGTGGCTGGCTGGCTGCAACTGACCTCACTGGTCGAGGTGCAAAAGAATCTCCGCGCGCTCCGCAAAGATGTGAAGGCGACAGCCGAAAGTAAGGCGGAATTGACCCGCCTCGATGGCGAGATGGGCAAGCAGACGTGCCAAGTGGTGCAGTCCTGGGATGCCCCGGCAGTGCTGGCCTATGTCAACGACAGCGTGATTGCTCCCCTCGACAAGGGGCTGACGTTCGCGGCGTTTCAGAAGGACGATTTGTCCTATGCAGAGGTCGAGAAGCGCGTTCAGGCTGAGGAAAACCGCATCGGGCTGGCGGGCCTCAAACAGGCTCGCGCGGCCGCCGCAGCGCTATGGTTGAAGGCTGAACCGGAGATTGGCGGCGACGCTGTTGTCAGCGGCGCTATCTATGACTTTGAAGTTGCGCTTGCCGAGTTTGCTGACGCGCGTGTTTTCGAAGCTGATGAACGCGATAAGGCGGCCGGAGCCGTCTTCCGCACCATCTGGAATGAAGCGGAGACGCTATTCGCCGATGATGCTGGCGCACCGGACGCATGCCCAATCTGTACGACGCCGATCAACCAAACCACCGCAGGAAGCACGGCCGCGATCCGCGATCTGCTGGCCGAACATCTCGCGGATTTGAAGGCTTATGGCGAAGCTAAGTCTGTGCTTGACACAGCCAGCACTACTTCCACACAGGCACACAACCGTCTCGTGGCGCGGCTGCCCGGTCTGATCGAGCATCTAAATGATGATGACGAAAGTGGACCCAAGTCCAAGCTGATCGCCTATCAGGCGGGTGTCTCCGCCTGGCCTGTCGCTGAAGCGCCGGCTTCGGCCGACATCATTGCCGTGATCGCCGCAATGCTCGCTGACCTCGACGAGGACATCGCGGCGATTGAGGCGAAGCAGGGTGATCATACCTGGGTGAAGGCGAAGGTCAAAATCGCTCACCTTCTGGAACTACAAGATGAGATCGTGCTCGCCGTCAAGACATCGGAGGAACTGACTAAACTTTATGAGGCGCTTGGCGCGCAGGCGAAACTGATTTCCGACGCGATTCGCCACAAAATGCAGGCGCTTCTCGACACGCTCCAAGTACCGATGAACGACATCTACAACGAGATTCAGGGTGCAAACGCAAGGGCTATTCGCTTGGAATTGCCGGGCGATGACGAGGCCACGCAGAACAAAATGCAACTAGTCATCGACTTCGCCAAGAACCGCACAGGCGTGGCGCCCGGCGGCTATCTAAGCGATTCTCAAATCCATTCGGTCGCGCTCGCCTTGCGTTTGGCCGCGATCAAGGCGTTTAACGGCGGCGCGCCCGTTATTGCGCTCGATGACATCGTTACCTCATACGATGCTGATCATCGCCGGGCAATCGGCGCGCTTATCGCCAAGATGTTCGGCGACTGCCAGATCATCCTCGTCACCCATGACGAGCGCTTCTTCAATTACCTGAAAGACCAGCTTCAAGCGAAAGATTGGCACTTCACGCGCATTATCGCCTTCGATCCGGCCTACGGCCCGCGCTTCGCCGATAATAAGGTGACGGACGAGATGATCGAGGCGCGCTGGGTTGCAGGGGAACTCGCGGCCAACGAGATGCGGCAGGCCGAGGAGGAATGGCTGCTCGGACTGGCGCGGGGTTTTGGCGTGAGCGTTCGCATCCGACCACTCGAAAAGGCGTATTCCTACGAACGGGCCGAGCTAGCCTCGGCAATTGGCAGTATGCTGAGCGGATTGAAGTTGGTGCCTGGGAAAGTACCGGGGGTAAACAACCGCTTCATCGACAGCCTGATCAAAGGCAATATCGAAAACTTCGGAAGCCACTTTCAAGATGGACCTTATGGTGACGGCTCAATGGGTGATGAAAAGGCACGCTGGGAAGAGTTCAAAGCGTTTCGCGAACAATTCAAATGTGGTGCCTGCGGCCGGATGAAATACCAGCGCCCGTTCGGCCTGAATAAGCCGGTATGTGCGCATGGCGGATGCGAAACGCAGTTCGCGTTCGCCGCTACGCCGGCCGTCGCCTGATGGTGCTCACGTGTTGGTTGTCTATGCAATCTCACAAACGTTTACCTGCGGTGCGACTTGAGCGGCGATCTCGCATAGATGCCGATGGTGCGTGAGATAGATCACCTGCCCGACCTGGGCTATTTGTCCGAGCAGCCGAAACACTTCCTCTGAGCGTGGCTCGTCGAAGGTTTCCATTATGTCATCAGCAATGAAAGGTACCGATGGCCGTGCCGCAGCGAACTCCTCGTAACCGGCCAAGCGTAAAGCCAGATACAGCTGAAACTGCGTACCCTTGGACATCTCGACCGCAAGCTTCGAGCCGCCGTGCCGTGACAAGCCGATCAGCGATTCGCGGTCCTTGTCAGGTCGCGTGGCAAGGCCGGTATATTCGTCACGAGTGATCAGCCGGAACGCTTCGGATGCCCGGTTCATCATCGCGCTGCGGTGTTTGTCCCGGTAGGCGCGAATGCCGTGCTCGGCGACCAGGCTGCCGCTTCTCAGGCGCAGATAGCGGAGCGCCAAATCTTCGATTTCAAGAAGCAACGTGCGCCGGTGCGCCTCAATGCGGGCAACAGCATCATCACCTCCGATGGCGGTTAGGCGGTCGTTTGCACGCGCCTTGTCCGCGAACAGGTTCTTCGCTCGCCCGTCCAGATCCTCAAGCCGTGTCACAAGCTCGGCCTGCTCCCGCTGTAATTCGCCCAGGTCGGCGCTGGCAAGGCTGGCCAATGCATCCTCCAGCGATTGCTGCTGCATGTCGCCGATGATTTGCCGTTCAAATCTGTTTTGCTGCCCGACCAGCTCATCCCTTTTCCGGCAGCGCTCCAACGCTTGCCGGACCTCGGACAGCGTGTCGACGTGGAAAAAGTCTGTCATCTCCCTCTTGCGCGCGGCATGGGTGGAAATCTCGCCGTCCAACTGCTCGCGTTCAATCGCGAGATCGGCAAGGGACTGACCGCGCTCCCGTCGTTTCGACTGGACCTGCCTGGCTTCCTCGATCCGCCGGATCAAGGCTTTCGCCGCGGCGACCGGATTGTTGCCGTCAAACGCATCGCCGAGGTCGTTATGCAGCTGCCTGACCGCATCGGCGAAGGCTTTTCGATCCGACTCCATGGCATTGATGCGATGTTGCATCTCATCCTGTTCGCGCAAGGCTTCGGGGAGATTGGCGGTCGCGTCGAGGAGTTCCCGCACCGCGCCGACGCTGCTTTGCCGGTCAGCGAACCACGTGGTCGCGAGCGCTGCCGTCCAGTCATGTTGCCATGCTTCGGATGCTTTGGCGGCTTCGTCGAGAACCTGCTTTCGTTCGGCCAACGCTGCATCAAGCTCTTCGAGCCGCTTTTTGGCTTCCGTCTTTTTGGTCTGGAGCGCCGCATTGTCCGCGAGGGTGGTTTCGGCCGCCTGCACCAGAGCCGCCAAGCCTATCCCGCCGACGTTGATCCCGACGCCAGTCAAGGCCTTTGTGAGTGAGTTTTGCTCTGTTTCGAGCGCACCGTTTGCCTCTTCGAGGTCGTTTAGGGCGCGACGCAGATCATCCCACGCAGTCAGGGCTGCAGCGCGGCTTTCTGTCCACTGGCCGATCCTTGCCAGCCATGCACCCGCGGAGGCATCGGCACGCAGATCGATTTCGTCCGGCGTTTCCGACCTGATTTCGCGGCGCAAGGTCTTCAGTTCCTCATCAGTCTCGCGCAGCAATCCGCTTTGCCGATCGACGCTGACTTTGGTCACTGCCAGCGCCGCCGTCAGAGATCGCAGTTCTTCGAGTTCCTTGGCGCCGTTGAGACGTGCAGCGGCGACCGCATCGGTCTTTCGCATCCTGTTCTCGAAACGATGGGCCGACTCCCGATCCAATTCCGACAGATGATGCGTCCATGCCTCGTCCCGCTCGAGGCGGTCGGCCTTTGCCTCTTCATCATCCATGACTGTGGCGGCTTCGCGCAGGGCAGAAATCCTTGCGGCATCCTCCTCGTGGTTTGTCGAGAGCTCTCTTTCCCGCTCTTCGATCTGCGATCGCCGCTTGTCGATGGCGGTGAGGGATGATTTCCAGGCTTCAAGGCGGTCGGCACGGGGCGGCGAGATCTGCCGAAGAGCGTTGCCATCGCCGGTCCAGGGATGCAACCCGCCGACACTATCGTCAAAAGCCTGCCGCCTGTCGAGGATGTCGCGCTCGGCAAGGCGGAGTTCGGCTGCAAGATTGCCGTCACGCAGGCGGGTTAGAATCGACTGGAGCTGTGCGACCTTTCCGGCATCGATCGAAGCGCTTTGGCCGTCGAGCATCTGCCGTGCGCGTTGTTCTTTTTCCAGGGCTTTCCGGGCGGCGTCATGTTCCTTTTCGGCCGACTGGCGAGCGACATCGATGCCGGATTTGTCGGAAATAAGATCACGCAATGTCCCGATCATAGCGGCCGGTATTAGCAGCGTTTTCGGATCATCGACCTCCGACTGACCCAGGGTAGCCAGGATGAGATCAATCTTGCGGGTCCACTCAGACAGCGAATCCTTTCTTTTCAGCAGGTCTTCCTCCGCGGTCGTATAGCGCGCGGCGGCATCTGCCAGCTGATCGAGACGGTCCGCCATCTCAAACAGACGTTCATCGACCACCAGTCCTTCAAGCTCCTCCCGAATCTTCTGTTCGTGCTGACCGAAGCCGGCCGACTGAGTTTGAAGCCGCGTCTCCTCGACGATGAGATTGGGAAGCGCTGCCACCCATTCAGCCGAAGGGTGCGGCAGATCCTTGTATTGCCCGAGCTCCTCCGTTCCCTGGCTGTATTCAGCCGCCAGAGGGTGAGCGCGTAGGACGCGGGCAATCTCATCCTGGCGCGCCTTTGCCGTACCGATTTCCTTTATGGCGGCGTCATATGCGACCTCGGCCTGCTCGAGCGCTGTCGTAAGCGCCTTGTAGGCCGACGCCTGTGTGTCGATTTCATCTCGTTTGGATTTGAGTTCCGCGATCTGGCGTTTCAGACCGGCAATCTTCGTCGAACTCGCTCTCTTGCGGAAAATGCCGTCGGCCTCGGCGACCGCAGCTTCGAGAATGGAACTGGTGCCTGCCAGTCCGGCGCTGGCTGAAAACAGCAGTTCGCCCAGATCGCCCTTGCTTTCGAGGATGGCGTTGCCGCCATCTTCCAGTGTCTGATCGTCAAGCGAGAACATCATGCGATAGGCATCGCGCGTTAGCCCGGCGAGCGGGGCACTCAGGATCGCCTCGTTGACCGGTTGCCCATGCTCATTCAGCAGGGAGTTGCTGCGCTGCTTGACGCGCTTGAACTCACGGGCCTGCTCGTCGAACTCAAGGCAGGCACCGATTTCCATCGCCTTACCCTGATGAAGAAAACCATAGCGCGTGCGCTCCTCGATGCCGAACAGAAGATCGAGAAAGCCTGCGAGAGCTGTCGATTTACCCGCCTCGTTCAGGCCGTAGACAATGTGCAGGTCCGGCGCACCGGCGGCGTGCTCTCCGAAATCGATCGAATAATCCGTGAACTTGCCGTAGCGGGTGAGATCGAGCCTGCGCAGGCGCATCAGCTGATCTCCGATGCTTCCGGCTTCAGCCGGGCCAGCATGTCCTCGCTTCCCTCCGAAAGCAGCTGGTCAATCAGGGCTTCGAACGCGGCTTCATCATCGCCGCTAAAGCCGCGCGCCTCGGGTGGCAGGTCATCGCGGAGTTCCTTGACTAGATCGCGGACGGCTTCGCGAACACCATGCTGGTGAATGATGTCGTTGCGCATTAGATCGCCGAGCTCCAGGACCGGGTCGGCGGAGGCACTGCCAACCGGTGTGCTGATGGGGGCTGTGGTAGTGATTTCGATCTTCTCGATCCAGGTCTTGCCTAGTCCCTCTGCGCGCTGTTCGGCTTCCGCCAGCAGCAGATCGCGATCGCGGCGCAGCTGCCATGACAGAGGCGTCGCACCTGTCAGCCGAAGGCGACCGACAAGATGTGCGGAACGCGTTCGGTCGCGCGCAATACCCATCGCCTCATCAATGAGCTCGACCGCCTCCCGCCAAGTCTCGGCGGAGGAAAGGTCGACCGACACGCGTTCGAACTGGGCAACGCTCGTCGGGCGTTCCTCGACGGTAAGGCTGCGATCATCGTTGACCGTAACGAGCGTGACCGTCTTCTCACCGCCCTCGTTGATGTCCCGGCCTTGCGGCATCCCCGGCATTACCACTATGTGCTTGCCAGCATGCTGCGCCCGGACGTGGACATGTCCCAAAGCCCAATAGTCAAAACCCCAGCCATGTAGGTCGGACGCCTTGCAAGGCGCATAAAGGTCGTGACCTGGAGCGCCCGCCACGCTCGTATGCATGATGCCGATATTGACGGCATCGGGGGCAGGGCGGTGGTATTTTTCTAGCAGACTCTCCGGCGCGTGAGGCTTGGCAAAGCTCAGGCCGTGAATCGAAAGAGCGAGATCCCCGTGTGCGATGTCGATGGTATGAGAGCGGCCGCCGAACACGGTGACCGATGGCGGCAGGATCAGTTCTTGCGTGATCCGCGACAAAGCATCGTGATTGCCCCGAATGATGAAGGTGGCGACACCGGCCTCATGTAGCCGCTGCATCTGGCTTGCCAGAAACCGGGCGGTTTTCATTGACGTCTGGTCGCCGTCATAAATGTCGCCGGCGATGATGAGTGCATCCACCTGTTCGTCGATGCAAAGGTCGACGATCGCAACCAGAGCTTGGCGCGTTGCATCGCCAATCAGCTCAGCCAGATCGCCATTGCGCATCGCAAGTGACCGCAGCGGGGAGTCGAGGTGCAAGTCAGCTGTATGAATAAATCGAAATGGCATGTGAACGTTTTATCTGATCGTTGAGGTGGGTCGTTAGTAGCCTATCGTATTGTCACCGTTCGCTGCACGTCTTTTCCAAAGCGCTCAGCATTGGTGCCTGAATATAGAAATTATGTAAGCCGAGAGCGCCAGATCAAACGACGGGCTTCGGGCGCGCTGTGCTACGGTACTGGTCGATAGCGGAGGATCGTTCCGGGAGGCTTCTTCGATGGCCAAACTTTTTGCGAGCGAAATGGTTGAGCGGGTTGTGTCCGATGCCATACAGGCGTTTGGTGAATGTGGCTATCTGAAGGGCTATCCGCTTGAACGCCTCTACAGAGATGCTCGGATCTGCAAGCTTTACGAGGGAACCTTGGACATCCAGCGCATGATCATTGCAAACCACCTTACGAAATATGGCGTGAGCCGAAGCGACTAGATGGTAAGTGGACGTTGCCAAACAGGTACGGGGTCGTACTGCCGGTGTTACCTGTGAGCACTATGACAACACGATCGAAATCCCTTTGTCGTCACGTAAGTAGAGGGTGCTCCGGGCGTCGGGCTCTGCAGGCCGTAACCATAGGCAATATGCAATGACGCTTCGCCCTTCTATTTCAGGCTGTTCGCCCGCAAGGTTTCCACCTGCCCGGCTGTCAAATGCCTTGTACGCCGCCCTTCGAGAAGCAGGAACAGCTTGGCGGTTTCTTCGAGTTCTTCCGTAGCATATTGGGCTTCGAGCAAGGTTTTTCCGGCCACCACCGGACCATGATTGGCCAGAAGCACCGCATGGCTGTGGCTGGCCTTTTCCGAGACCGCGATGGCGAGCGCTTCGTCACCCGGTGGAAAATAAGGCACCAGCGGCAAGGAGCCGACCCGCATAACATAATAGGCGGTGAGTGGCGGCAGGACGTCGCTGGGGTTGATGTCTTCAAGGATGCTGACGGCTACCGAATGGGTTGAGTGGAGATGCACGACCGCGCTAGCCTGCTTCTGTTGGCAATACATGCACTGATGCAGGAAGGCTTCCTTGGTCGGCTTGTCGCCGCCGACATGCACGCCCTCGGCGCTGAACCGCGACAGGCGCGCCGGATCGAGGTCGCCGAGCGAAGCGTTGGTCGGCGTCATCAAAAGGTCGCCGTTGCCGAAGCGGGCACTGATATTTCCTGTTGAGCCGAAAGTCAGACCCCGGTCGAAAAGCGATTTACCTACGCTCGCGATCTGATCGCGCAATCTTGTTTCTTCGGAAAGAATGGCGCTCATTGGATGTGAGCCCATGCTTTCAGGAAGAAATCGTCGGCACCGAAATTTCCAGATTTGAGTGCAAGGGCGATAGGCTTCTCGTCGCCGATGCTACGGGTCCAGGGAACGCCCGGATCGATTTCTGGACCAATCCGCAAGGCGCTCACCCCAAGAGAATTGACGACGGCACCGGATGTTTCGCCGCCGGCGACAAGGAGGCGGGTGAAGCCGTCCTCCCTCAGCGCGCAAGCTACCTCGGCCAGCAGGTTTTCCACCAGCGCGCCGGCCTGCTCGCGTCCGAGTTCCTTTTGAACCCTGGATACCTCGGCAGGATCGGAACTCGAGTAGACGAGCGGCGTGGGGTGGTGGTTCTCCCGCACCCAATCCGCGACACCTTGGGCGGTAATCTGGCCTTGCGCGATCAGAAGCGGATCGATCTGCAGCGCAGGCACGTCTGCTTCGGTGGCGCGCTTGATCTGGCGGCGTGTCGCGGCCGAGCACGAGCCGGCCAATATGACGGCGCGTCCATCAGGGGCAGAAAAGCTGAGATCGGCACCTTTCTTTCCGATTTTGCCTGCGCGCCGAAAATTCTCCGGCAGGCCGAGCGCGATGCCTGATCCTCCGGTGATGAACTTCATGCCGCCAACCGCCCTGCCGATCTGACGCAGATGCTCATCCGTCAGGGCATCAATGATAACCACCCTCTCGCCCTTCGCCTTCGCGGCCTTAAATGCCGATGCAATAGCCTCGCTGCCATCCTTGACCGCGTCATGGGAAACCAGTCCGACCGGAAGCGAGGTTTGTCGCTGCAGCACCCGCACGAGATTGGCGTCGCCCATCGGTGTCAACGGGTGGTCCTTCATCGGGCTGTCGGACAACAGCATGTCGCCGACGAAAAGATGGCCGTGATAGACCGTCCTGCCATTCGCCGGAAAGGCAGGGCACGCGACCGTCAGGGGCTCGTCGAGCAAATCTAGCAAAGCTTCGGTGACTTGGCCGATATTGCCCTCGGGCGTGGAATCAAAGGTCGAGCAATATTTGAAGATGATCTGTTCGGCCCCAGTGCCAAGCAGCCTTTCTGCGGCGCTGCGTGAAGTCGCGATGGCCTCGCTCGAGGCTATCGTGCGCGATTTCAACGCGATGACGACAGCCTCGGCATCGCCGAAATCAAAGCCTGCCGGTGGCACGCCGATCACCTGCACCGTTCGCATGCCTTCTCGAGCAAGCGTCAGCGCAAGATCAGTGGCTCCAGTCAGATCGTCGGCAACCGCACCCAAAAGCATATCAGTTCACTCCGTCCCGTTTGATTTTTACGCCGTCGCGCCTTCGAATATTTCATAGCCCGTGTCGATGACGCGGCGGACGTCGGTTTTTTCTCCGGTGTCGAGGAGCGTTTCGACGGCGATCTTGCCGATCAGAAAGCGGTTCGATCGCACGGTGGACAGGGGCATCGGCAAGGCCTGCCCAATGTCGAGCCCGTTGAAGCCGAACAGGCCAAGTTCATCCTTCACGGAAATGCCCGCCGTCAGGCAGTGGAAAAAACCGCCGACGGCCATATCGTCATTGGAAAAGACCACGACATCGAGGCTTGGCTCTTTTCGCAATAGCGCGTCGAGCGTTTCTTTGCCGGCCAGCGTCGAACTGGCCTCAGGACAGCGGCTCTCGGCCTTAAGCGACAATCCCGCTTCAATCAGCGCATTGCACAGGCCATCATAGCGCATGCGGGCCCGCTTGTCGGCGTCCCAGTCATGGCCCACATAGCCGAATCGCCTGTAACCGCGTTCGATGAGATGACGTCCACTGTCGTAACCGGCCTTGCGGTGGGAGAGACCGATGGCAATGTCGATAGGTTCTGCATCGATGTCCATCAGCTCGGCAATACGAACACGGTGGTTGGCGAGCATTGAGCGGGTTGCATCTGTATGGTCGAAGCCGGTCATGATGAGTGCGGCGGGCTGCCATGCCAGCAGCGACGATACAATATGCTGTTCGGTTATGGGATCGTAGTCGGTGACGCCGATCAGTGGCTGGTAGTTCGTTGATGCCAGTGCCGCATATATTCCCCGCAACACCTCGGGGAAGACGATGTTGGAAAGCGACGGCAGAATAACGCCGATCAATGGCGCGTTGGAGGAAGCGAGAGATCTGGCCGCTCGGTTCGGCACATAACCGAGCGCGTCTATCGCACCAGTTACGCGCGAACGAGTGTCGTTGGAGATTGGCCCTTTGTTGCGCACTACCCGCGATACCGTGATCTCGCTCACACCAGCCATCTTGGCCACGTCGGTCAATGTCGGCGAAACCGGCGGCATTCCATTTTCCTTTCAGTCGATGCAAATTTGCGAATGACAGCGCTAACATAATTTTCTTGCACGCGCCAAGCCTCTGTGTCAAATCTAGTGTTAGCGCTGTCATAAGCGGATCATGCATTGGGGAAGTGAGTATGAAGCCGTCTCGGATCGTTGCAGTTATCGGACTTGGTTCCATGGGCCTTGGCATGGCCCGGTCGTTGATACGTGCCGGGCATGCGGTGTCGGGATGCGATCTGGATAAGGCCGCGCTGGAAAAGCTCACCGACAGCGGCGGTGTAGCCTACGACAAGCCGGCGACTGCTGCGCGTGATGCCGATGTTGTCGTCGTGGTGGTTGTCAATGCCGCCCAGACGGGGGCTGTGCTTTTTGGACCGGATGGTGCGGTCGCGGCCATGAAGTCGGGCTCGGTTGTCATTTCATCGGCCACGATGTCGCCTGCCGAAGCGCAGGATTTCGCGGCGCGCGCCGGCGAGCACGGCGTGCTCTATCTCGACGCGCCGATCAGCGGCGGCTCGGTCAAGGCCGATGCCGGCAAGCTGACGGTCATGGCATCCGGGTCGGCGACGGCATTCTCTGCTGCACGACCTGCCCTGGATGCGATGGCGCAGACCGTATATTCGCTGGGCGACGATGTTGGAATCGGCTCTTCGTTCAAGATCGTCAACCAGCTTCTGGCGGGCGTACACATCGCCGCCGCTTGCGAGGCGATCACGTTTGCCAAGCGACTCGGGCTCGACATCTCCAAGGTTTTCGAGGTGATTTCCAAGTCGGCCGGCAACAGCTGGATGTTCGAGAATCGGATTCCGCATGTTCTGGCGGGCGACTACGCGCCGCACAGTGCGGTTTCGATCTTCACCAAGGATCTCGGTATCGTCTCGGAGCTTGGCCGCAAGCAGAGTTTCCCGCTTCCCATCGCGAGTGCCGCGCTGCAACTGTTCCTCATGACGGAAGCGGCTGGCATGGGACAGGATGACGATTCCTCGGTCGCGCGCCTGTTGGCTCGGATTTCGGGCCTCGAACTGCCGGAAATGGAGCAGGCCAAGTAATCATGCCTCGCCTTGCTGCAAATCTGACCATGATGTTCAACGAAAGCCCGTTCCTCGACCGCTTTGCGGCCGCGGCTTCGGCTGGATTCAAGGCTGTCGAATGCCTGTTCCCTTACGATCATCCTGCCGAAACCATTGCCGAACGCCTCAAGGCTAACGGCTTGAAGCAGGCCTTGTTCAACATGCCGCCGGGTAATTGGGTGCAGGGGGATCGCGGGCTTGCCGCCTTGTCTGGGCGCAAGGAGGAGTTCCGCCTGTCGGTTAGTGATGCGGTCGACTATGCCCGTGTCATCGACGCGCCTTTGCTGCACATGATGGCAGGCATCGCTTCGTCGCGGGACGCCGTGGCGCAGGCTTGCTACAAGGATGCCCTGGCCTTTGCTGCTGACGCAGCGGGAGCGCAGGGCATCGGCCTGGTGATCGAGCCGCTCAACGGGCGCGACATGCCGGGTTATTTCCTCGACAGTTTTGAGCGTGCGGGGGAGATCATCGATGATCTCGGGCACGCCAATCTCCGCCTCCAGTTTGACGTCTATCACCGGCAGGTGATGCGCGGTGACGTGTTGACGGCGCTGGAGCAGATGATGCCGCTGATCGGTCATGTCCAGATCGCTTCCGTTCCCAAACGCAACGAGCCGGGTACGGGCGAACTCGACGATTTACGGATTTTCGCGGCCCTCGATGCACTTGGCTATGGCGGCTATGTGGGATGCGAATACCGCCCGGCTGCAGGGACAGTCGCCGGTCTTGGCTGGATGCAGAATATCTGAGCCCGAGTGGCTGCTCTTGGAGGAACTACACTATTTCTCAGAGGGCGTTTGGAAATTAACGATTGCGGTGTCGGCTTGCTCCCCCAGTAGGAGACATCAAGACGAGTTGCAGCCGATACCCATCGAACTTGATGGACAAACAGTGGTCTATTGTCGAGCCGCTGTTACCATCACCGAAACGGCGTGGTCGACAACGCCGGATCGGCTTCGTTCCGTGATCGACGCGATATTCTATAGGATGCGATCAGTCCGCCAGTGTCCGTTCCCCAACAAAGGCCGGCTTGTCCGCCCGGTTGGTGGAAGGCCGTAAGATTACCTTGCGTCGCGATCAACCCGATCCCAACCACCACGGCCGCAAGTCCCGACAACGCCTGTCCCGTTGACTAGTGTCGCCGCGCACCAGCAGATAGAACACCCACGGCGCATAGGCCACGCAGGCGGCTACGTTGTAGGCGAACACGAAGATCGGGCCAACCGAAGCGGACCGTTTGGACAGAAGATTCCATGTTGCGTGGATGAACGAGGCAAAGACAACGAGGAACACGGAGGTAAGCGTCATTGAGACCCCCTTGTTCGACTCGCTGTTCCTTGTGTCGCCTTAAATCGGTAGACTGCGGTGGGAGATGACTTTCAGAGGTCCTTGTTCTTATCGGTGAGACTGTGGACCAGCAGCATGGCCAAGATGATCGTCCCGAAGATGATTTCGCGTGCGGCAGCGGGCATCTGCATCACCGAAAGGATCGACGACAGAAGCGTGATGAAGATAGCGCCGACGAAGGTGCCGATATAGTTCCCTCGACCGCCCAGAATCGAGGTTCCCCCGATCACCACAGCCGAGATGACCGGCATGAGATAAGGGTCACCCATGCCCTGATAGGCCTGATTGGTGTAGCCCAGCAGCAGGATAGCGCCGAAACTGGAAAACATCCCGGCAAGGACGAAGGTCACCACTGTCACCAGACGAACCCGTGCCCCGGCAAGGAACACGGCACGTGGCGAATTGCCCAGTGCATAGAGGTAATTGCCATAGACGGTACGCTTGAGCACCCAAACCATGATTACAGCGACTGCAAGCCATACGAGAAAGGCGTTGGGGATGCCGAAGGTCCGACCGATGGCCGCCTGCGTCGCCAGCCAGGGCACCTCACCGTTGGGACGGCTGTTGCCTGTGTAGAAAACCGCGGCGCCAAGCAGCATGGCGTTGACGGCCAGCGTCCAGACCATCGCGGGTACGCGAAAGATGGCAACACCGATGGCGTTCAAGACCCCGACAACCATGCCAAAGCATAGGCCCAACGGAATTGCCAGGCTGGCGATCACCGGATCGGAGCTGTCAGAGACCGAGATGACGACGATCGCCGTGCCGGTGATCGTCCAGGGCACCGAGAGGTCGATCTCGCCCAGCAGGATCACCAGCATGGCACCGGTGGCGATGATGCCAAGAAAGGCGGCGATTTGAAGCTGTTGTAGAATGTAGCCGGGCTTCAGGAAGCCGGGGTACAGTACCGAACCACCCAACAGCAGAACGATGCAGCCCAGCGCGATCAGCAGGACAGATACACGGTCCCGGCTGAGCCAGCGGGGGGATTTGCGGGACGGAACGGATCGTGCGGTCGCATCCCTCATCAGCGGTACAACTCAAGCCGGCTGCGCACCCGGAAAACGCCGAGGGCGCCGAGTGCAATTGCGGTTGCCAGGATCAATCCCTCGAAGAACGGTTGCGCCAACGGTGGCAGCCCGGAGAAGAACATCAGCGACGAGATCGTCTTGAGGATCAAAGCCCCGATTACCGCGCCGATGGGGCTGCCGACGCCACCGCTCAACGCCACTCCGCCCAGTACGACGGCGGCGATCGAGTTCAGCGTGTAGGACGGCGCGATATTGGGATCGCCGGTAAGCGTGACCATGCTGACATAGATCCCGGCAAGGGCCGCGATGAAGCCACTGCTGGCATAGGCGATCAGCTTGAGCCGGTTCACGCGAAGGCCGGTCATATAAGCCGACTGTTCCGACGACCCGACAGCATAAAGGGCGGGGCCGATGGCCGTCCGGCGCAGAAGGACCCACAGCGCAACTAGAACGATAACAAGAATGACCGCCGAGACCGGGATGCCCGCCACTGCATAGGTGAGCGCATCTGACATAGTCTCGTTGATGCTGCCTCCGGGCGTTGGCCGCAGAAACAGGGCGATGCCGCCGAAGATGCCACCGGTCGCCAGCGTCGTGACGATCGGCTGCACCCGACCATAGGCAACCGCGATCCCGTTCACCAGCCCGCAAGCCACCCCGACGGTCAGCACTGCAATCACACCAAAAACAATCGACGCCGGAGAGCCGTCGAGAAGAAATGAAGCGACGACGTTGGTCAGCGCGACAATAGACCCTACCGACAGGTCGATCCCTTTGACCAAAACCACAAAGAACTGAGCGATTGCGGCAAGCCCAAGCAGCGCCCCCTGGTTCGACCAGATGGTAACCACATAAGTAGAAAAGCCGCGTGGATGGATGGCGATATAGCCGGTGAAAAGCACCACCAGCGCGAGCGCGGCGATCGCTTCCTTTGCATTTTGACGAAGCCAGATCATCATGTTTGGGCCTCAGAGTGAAGGTGCATATTCATCGAGGCGGCGATGAGCGCATCGGCGCACAGGTGATCGCCCTTGAGTTCCTTGGCCACTTTACCCCGGTAGAAAACATAGACTCGGTCGCACAGGTGGATAAGTTCCTCATAGTCGGTCGATTGCAGGATAACGGCCATTCCCTCGGCCGCCAGATCGGTGAGCAGCCTGTAGATCTGAGCCTTGGTCGGCAGGTCGATACCGCGCGTCGGGTCCATCAACAGCAGACATTTGGGCGACAGCACCAGCCATTTGGCCAGCACCACCTTCTGCTGGTTGCCGCCTGAGAGCGTCGCGACCGGATCATCGAGCGAACCATAGGTCAGGCCCAGCCGTTCGATCAGCTGTTGGAGCCGTGCCTCGTTATTGCCGTTCAGGTCGAGCATGCCGAAGGGTGCGCGTCCAAGGGCTGCCAAGCACATGTTTTGCGCCACCGACATGCTGGGGATCAGCCCCTCGGTCTTGCGATCCTCGGGCACCAGCGCCAGGCCGATGTCGGATTGTTTCAGCCTTGGCGGCTTCAGACCATTCAGTCGCTTACCATTCAGTGTAATGCGGCCCGTCACCCCGCGCAGCACGCCGAAGATGGCATGCATGATCTGCTGCTGACCCTGCGCGTCCAAACCGCCGAGCCCGACGATTTCGCCGGCGCGCACGGCAAGCGATACATCGACAAGCTGGCTTTGCCAACTGACGTTGGACACATCCAGCACGGTCGGTGCCGCGTCGGGCACCGGCGGGCGATGCGGCGGGAACAGCTCTTCCAGCGAGCGGCCGATCATCAGGCCGACGATCTCATCCGTCGAATGCGCGCCAACGTCGAAGGTCTCAATATGCTTGCCGTTGCGGAAGACGGATATGCGGTCGGCGATGGCGTCGACCTCGTGCATGCGATGCGAGATGAATAGGATCGCCACGCCCTGTTCCTTCAGCATTTTGAGGACACCGAACACCGTTTCGACGAGCTCGCTGGTCAACGCAGAGGTTGCCTCGTCAAGGATAAGGAGCTTGGGCTTGCGGAACACGGCCTTGGCGATTTCCACCAGCTGGCGTTCAGACAGCGACAGGCCCAAGACGCGGGCGCCGAGCGGGATCGACTTGGCTCCTACCAGATCCAGCGCCTCACGCGCCTCACGATAAACGCCACGCTCCATCAGCCCCATCCGAGTACGTGGGGCGGCAAGCACGATATTGTCGCCAACCGAGAGGTGTGGCATCAGCGACAGTTCCTGGAACATGCAGACTGTGCCCTGTTCGGCCGCCTCGCGCGGCGAGGAAAAGCGTGCCGTCTGCCCGCCGATGGAGATCGTTCCCTTGTCCGGCTGGATGACGCCGGCCAACAATTTCATCAGCGTCGATTTGCCGGCGCCATTTTCGCCGAGAATGGCGTGCACGTGTCCCGGCTCGCAGCGGAAATCCACATTGGTCAGCGCGGGAACGCCGCCATAGGATTTCGACACCGCTTTCAGTTCAACATAGCGATCAGCCATGCGGGCCCCCTTGCCGCGGATCTGGCCGGCGCGGGCGCCGGCCAGATCCGTGTGTTCTTGCTCAATCGGCGTTATCGGCAGTCTGGCCGTTCAGCTCATCCGGCGTGAACACGGGGAAGCACTGCGGAAAGCCAGTGGCCGTGTAGAAGGTCTTCGGCAGGTCGGGGAAGAAATCCTTGCCCTCTACCAGATCCGCATTGTTCTTCTGCGGGATCGGCAGGAAGACCTTCTGCGGCAGGGCATTCCCCTCCAGCAGCACGACGGAGGCTTCCAGCGCCATCGCAGCCAACGCCGGTGCTTGGGCGGCAGTGATACCGGGGTACTTCCCCTCATAGACCAGCATCCGCGTGCCGTTGCCGGCATCGAGCCCGACCGGGATGACCGGGTGCTTCGCGGCAGCCATCGCCTCGAGCGCGCCAACGGAGCCCTCCTGGACAACGATGCCGTCGAAATTGCCGCTGGTGGCGATGGCGTCGGACGTCACCTTCGACGCCGTCCCGACGTCCCAGTCGCCCTGGACCTTGATCACCTTCAGATCCGGGTACTTGGAAAAGACCTCGCTGAAGCCCGCTTGGTTGTCGCGATCGACGCTGTTGCCGGGGACGCCATCGATTTCCAGAACCTGCCCCGAAACATCGCCCTTCTTGGCCTTGATGCCGTCGACCACGGCCTGCGCCTTGATCCGGCCCAGTTCGACCTGATCTTCGTTGATCTGCACAACCTGGTCGGAGTCGAGGACGTTGTCATAGGTGACCAGCACTACATCAGCACGCTTGGCACGCTTGACGACCGCGTCGAAGGCGGTGGGATTGACGGCATTGATGATCACGGCATCGTAGCCGGCGGCGATGAAGTTGTCGATTGCAGAGATCTGTGCGGTGGAATCATTGCCCACGGATATGATCTTCAACTCGGACAGCTTGGCCTTGTTGTCGGGACGGGCACCCCAGGCTTTCGCGGTTTGGATGGAATTGGCACGCCAATCATTGCCGACATAGCCATTGACCAAGGCAATTTTGTAGGGCCCCGGCTTCTCCGGATACGAGATCACCGAAGCGCTGTCCGGCGCAGGAGCGTAGCACTCGGGCTTGTAGGTGTCCTGCGCCCAGGCGCTTGTGAACATTTGGGTGGATGCGACAAGGGCGCCCACCATCAGAAGCGTCATATATCTTTTCATTTCACTTTCCTCCCTGTTTTCCGGCAACCATCACCGGCTCTTTAAGTTGAACATTAGCTTTCCCTCGCCGCAGCTACCGCCGTGGAGGCCGAATTCTTGGAACGCGCACCGAACTGGACGGCCTGGTTCAGCGCCTCGATAATGCTGCGCTCGTCCGCCTTGCCGGTGCCTGCGATGTCGAAGGCCGTGCCGTGATCGACCGAGGTACGGATGACCGGCAGGCCCACGGTCACGTTTACGCCGGCATCGATCCCCAACACCTTGATCGGGCCATGCCCCTGGTCGTGGTACATGGCGACGACCAGATCGAAATCGCCCCGGGACGCCCTGAAGAACAAGGTGTCGGCCGGCAGCGGACCTTCGACGTCGATGCCGCGGGCTTGGCAGGCGCGAATGGCCGGCACGATTTTTTCAGCTTCCTCGCCGTGGCCGAACAAGCCGTTCTCGCCGGCATGCGGATTGATCCCGCACACGCCAATCTTGCGGCGGCCGGTACCGGCCTTTTCCAGCACATCCTGGCCGCGCAGGATGGTGCGTTCGACTAGCCCCGGATCGATCTTGGCGATGGCGTCGACCAGCCCGATATGCGTCGTCACGTGGATGACACGCAGATTGGGCGCCGTTAACAACATCGACACTTCGTCGACGTTCAAAAGCGCGGCCAGCATTTCGGTATGACCGGGATAGATGTGCCCCCCGGCCTGCAACGCTTCCTTGTTGAGCGGCGCGGTACAAATGGCATCGATTGTGCCGCTCATTGCCAGGCGCGCGGCGATTTCGATGTAGCGATAGGCCGCATCGCCCGCAGTGGCCGAAAGCCGCCCCCAAGGCAGATCCCGGGGAATTAATCCCAGATCGATGCAGTTGACGATGCCCGATGTGTAGTCTGCCGCCGCGATGGCATCTTCCTTGAGAGCTCGCAGTTCGAGCGCGGTGCCCACGATCTTGCCAGCCGCCTCAAGCCGGCGCAGATCGCCGATCACCAGAACACGGCAACGCGCATGCACCTTGGGACTGGCCATGGCCTTCATGATGACTTCGGGACCGATACCGGCGGCATCGCCCATGGTTATTGCGATCAGGGGAAGCATTACACACCAACTCTCCTGTGGTCCGTTGCCACGTCACGCGAGGCCGTCGCGGCGTGTGAGAATGCAGCCCGGCACACCGCCATGGTCGCGTCATTTCCGAACGCCCCGGCCTTGGTGATCATGGCAAGATCACCGCCGCCAACCGCCATAGACAAAGCGACGCCGGGTTCGATTTCATCGATAAGGCGCAGCGCCCGCACATCGAGCGCCTCTAGCAGGCACCGCGCGGTTTCCCCGCCGGTTGCAAACAGCGCGCCGATCCGGCTTTTGTGATGGGCGATCTGGGTAGCGAGGTCGCCACATTGCCGGGACTTTGCCGTTTCGATGGACGGCTCCGCACCAGCCTGCCAAATCAGCACGGTTTTCCCGGTTTCGAGCGCGGCGGAAAAGCGCCCTTTGAAATCGACCTTGTCCAGATCACCGGCGGAGGCTGTGGGGTCGATGTCGACGACTTCGACCCCATCCAGCGCGGCAAGTGCTGCGGCCTGCCGCCACGAGATTGCCGATCGGCTACCCACAACGAAAACCTGGGCCCCGACCGTTGCGGCAAGCATGTGCTCTGCCTGTGCGCGCTTAAGACCAGCCGCATCCACCAGATGGCCGACCAAACCCGCTGATCCCGCCCAAATCGTCTCCCGACCGAGTTGGAAGGATGCTCTGGCGAGGGCGGCAAGATCGTCGTCGGTCTCGGAATCACAGGCAATGACATCAGACCTTGCGGCCAATCGCTTCATCGTTGTCAGCAGCGCGTCGTCGCCTTCCCGCACGCGGTCAAGTGGCAGCAACTCTGCGCGCAAGCCAGCATCCGAAACCATTTGCGGTAGGAAAGCACGTCCTGTCTTACCCTCGCTCCGCCAGGGCTCGGACTCTTCAAGCGGCCGCCCCCACAAGAGGTGATTGCCGTCGACCGTTGTTCGCCCCAAAGTGGGAAAGGCCGGTGCCAGAACCACCACGCTGTCTGGAACGATGCCACGCCGCGCCGACAACATCGCAGCGAGTTCTACGCCGAAATGTCCGCGCAGTGTGGAGTCAATTTTTTTGAAGACAAGCGAGCGCTTCTTGTGACCGAACGCCGTCAAGATGCGCGCGGTCTTCTCAGCAGCCGCCTCTGCATGCAGGACACGCGTATTGGCGTCAATGGCCACGACGTCAACGAATTCGGCCAACGTGTCCGGCGCCATGACGACGACGGCATCGAGGCCCCGTTTCACGCAAACCACACCGCAATCCGCCGCTCCCGTCAGATCGTCGGCCACGATCAGCAGGGCAGGGTTCCCTCGACCGGCGACAGCACAAGAAGCGGTGAGTGTCATGGTCGCCGATCCAGCGGCACCACGGTGACTTTCACGCCCAGTTGCTCGAGCCGCCTTTTATTTTCTGGATCGAGCCCATCATCGCAAATGATTTCGTCGATGCGCTCGATAGGGCAGATCTCGCAAAATGCAGAGTGATTGAATTTCGAGGAATCGAGCAGCAGAAGCACCCGGTTCGCGGCCTCGATCCAGGCACGCTTGATATTGGCCACCTCAATCGAGGTTTCGCTTGGCCTGAGATTTGCGAGCGAGTGAACGCCAATCAACGCGATGTCGGCCTGCAGCGTACGGATCATGGCTTCGGCGGGAGAGCCGACAAGCGTAAATGATCCGCCGCGCACCTGGCCACCGGGGACGATCAGCTGCACCTTTTGAAAGTCTTTCAAAGCGATGGCGATGCGCAGATCGTTGGTTACCGCCGTCAGGCTCAGATCGCGCTTGACCAGGGAATTGGCGGCTTCGAGTACGGTTGTGCTGGAATCCAGAAAGACACTCTGACCATCTTCGATCAGACTGGCCGCGTGGCGACCGATCGCTATTTTTTCAAGCCGGGCAACCTGACCGGCGATGTCGGTGGCAGGTTCGAAAGTTGTTCGAGAGCGCATGCTCAACGCCGCTCCGCCGTGGGAACGTTCCAGAAAGCCCGCGGCAGACAGGTAGTCGACGTCCCGCCTGGCTGTCGAGATCGACATCCCGATCTCATTGGCAAGCCGATGGATCGAGATCGCGCCGTCCCGCTGGATAAGCTCCAGCGCACGCGCTCTGCGGGCGGCCGGAATAAGGCCCGTTTCGGGCATGGCGCTCCTCCCCTCCAGTTCCATCGCCTTTCTTGTTCAGCCCCCGCTCTCACGGCTGGCCCCGGATGTTCATCGGCACCGGCCGCCAGCGTGATGCATTTCGATCATATTTGACGCTTTTTGATATCCATTCGTCATCAACTTGGCAAGGAGATTCCTGTTTCCGTCGTTTTTGCCCAAAGGGGAGCGCAATCGCAGCATGCTTGACAACTTACGGTAACTAATCTCCCAATAGACATCAAAAATGTGCACGCTATTGGCCCCCAATGGCATTCGCTACTGGCAGGGCCACCTGTTGACGCAGCAGCGGGAGACATGACTTGGGGAGATTTTTGGAATGGCGACCTTCGAGACATTAGACGACCGCTTCAGGCGTTACTCACTGCCGAACGCCTTGCTGGAAAAACTTTACACAGGCATGCGATGGTCCGAAGGCCCAGTCTATTTCGCCGATCAACGATGCCTGATCCTGTCGGACATTCCGAATAACCGGCTGCTACGCTGGGACGAGGAGAGCGGCAACGTCACCATTTTTCGTGCACCGTCGAATTTCTCGAACGGCAACACACGCGACCGACAAGGTCGGCTTATCACCTGCGAACATCGCGAACGCCGGGTGACACGCACGGAGCTGTCCGGCGAAATCACCGTGATCGCCGACCACTACAAGGGCAAGCGGCTGAATTCACCCAACGATGTCGTCGTCAAATCTGATGGTTCGATCTGGTTCACTGACCCAACCTACGGCATCAGCGCCGAATACGAGGGCGGCAAGGCAGAAACCGAGATCGGCAGCTGCAACGTCTACCGAGTCGACCCCGCGGACGGCATGGTAAGCCTGATGGTCGACGATTTCTCGCGCCCCAACGGGCTCGCCTTTTCGCCGGACGAATCCATTCTTTACATCGCAGACTCAGGCTTCTGGCCGGACCCGAATGGCCCGCATCACATTCGGGCGTTCACGGTCACGGATGACGGACGGCTCGTCTCCAGCCGCGTCTTTGCCGATGTGACGCCCGGCATCCCTGACGGCTTCCGCATCGATACTGACGGCAATGTCTGGACCAGCGCTGGAGACGGAGTGCATTGTTTCGCGCCTGATGGCACGCTGATCGGCAAGATCCATGTGCCTGAAAGCGTTGCCAACCTCTGCTTCGGCGGCCCTGCCCGCAATCGCCTGTTCATCTGTGGCCACAGTTCGTTGTACTCCGTGTATGTGAACACGCGCGGGGCCCAGGTTCCATAGCGCCATCGTGCCTTGCACGCCTTCCATGCGGAAAAAAGCTTGCAAACCCGCTTTGTCCGTAGTCGGTTCCTGACGATTACGTAGTCTGCGCATTGCCACTAAGTATGATCGTCGCGCTACTCTTGTGTCGATTGGCAGTTAAACGGAGACCGGAAAGAAGTTGGGGTGTCAGGCGGCGATGGGGATCAACGGCCCGGCTTCAAGTCCGATCCGAACGAATTGCCACGCGGGATTCTTCAAGGTTTGAACGAGGTCTTCCGGGTGGCTGGGGACTTTTATCTCGCGGCAGATCGTACCCGCTTCGTCCAGGACGCATATCGAGGTTTCCTTTACCGAGACGTCCAATCCGGCATAATGTTTCATGCTGCGCTTCCTTTCCTGATGCTTGTGGCTGTTCCAAACAGACCACGTTCTATCATCAGCTCGAAGCGCA
The DNA here is from genome assembly GCF_054489405.1 of Mesorhizobium sp. A623. Lineage (NCBI taxonomy): Bacteria > Pseudomonadati > Pseudomonadota > Alphaproteobacteria > Hyphomicrobiales > Phyllobacteriaceae > Mesorhizobium > Mesorhizobium sp. A623. The sequence continues at coordinate 18,702 of NZ_JBTMXB010000013.1, read as the reverse complement.
GCACCTCACCACCCGGTTTCCAGGAATGGGCTCAAGCCGAATATCCCATCTGTCGCAAAATTATCGCGGCGTAGAATAATGTTCTCAGGCGCCTACGACTCGACATCGAAAATGCCTATCGTGGACTGTTTGAGCGCGGTCCAGACAGCGGTAATGGGCGGATCAGGAATGAATGCGTTCGTCGGATAGAATAATTTTCTACATTTTCGGACCGTCAAAAAAATTTGCGACAGAACCGATTTGCGCGCACGCGACCGGGAAAATCTTTCCGAATAAAGCCGACGCGGGGAGGGTTGTCAGCCTCGTGGCGACAAACGGCTTTGTCGCTAGAGCACATGTTCGCCTGAGACTGGGCACGTCCGTCGGGTTGTGTTGCAACGTTTTGAATACGGGCCTTGTGGCAAGGACAGCCTCTGACCTTATCGGAGGATTGAATGTTCAAGGTACGCGATTCCATCAGCCGGCGACCAGTGACGGGCGATCAGATCACCAATGAAATGAACGCAATTCGCGCTCTTCCGCTGGCCGAACGTATTCAAAATACAAGACGGACCGGATCACGGACCAACGTGAATGGTATGTTGCGAAGGTAAAGTGGAACAGGCGGCGTTTTCGGTTATGGATTGCAATTTGCGTTGTTGTCCAAGGTACTGCGATCGCGTTAGCTCTCCTTCGGGTTCGTCATGACCCCCCATGGATGATTTGGCCAACTGAACCTTTGTTGGTTATCGCCTGGGCAGCCATTGGGTGGATCCAGCTAAAAAAATTCAACGAGCTTGCTTCTGCCTACAGTCTCACCGCTCACGAAATCGGCATCCTTCAGACACGCCTCGGCGCGATAAATAGCGAAGAGAGTTTTTCTGCCTTCGTAAATGAAGCAGAACGTGCATTCTCACGTGAACACACCCAGTGGGTCGCGCGGCAGATTGAGAATGCACCCTAAGTTCGTATCCGTCCGCTTTGATGAGCGCGGAGCCGTTGCAACAAAACCGCTCAGAGCCTGTGTTCAATCCAGCGTCATCGCCATTGGTCCGGCCAGGACAAGGGCGATCAGGTCTGCCTGGCGGTTCGTACTCGTCTTCCGAAACAGGTTGCGCATATGGAAGGCTGTGGTCGTCGGCGAAACTCCGAAACTCGCCGAAATATAGTCGGGACGTTTCCCCTCGGCCAAGGCAAGCGCGATCTGCGCCTCGGTGGGCGTCAGGCCGAAAAGTCCGCACAGAACGTTTTCGGGAACGCAAGGACGGCGTTCAGGGTCCGAAATGAACATGGCGGCGGCCGTCCCCTCGCCGTCATCCTGGCCGGCCAGGGTACAGGCAAGAACAAGCAGGTCGCGGCGTCCCGATGGTCTGGGCACCGTCAGACACATGACCTGGTCATCCCCTTTCAGGCAGGCATCGATCGTTGCCGATATGATGCGCTTCAGTTCCGTGGAATGATCAGCGAGCGACGCCTTCATCGTCTCGCCGATGATTAGCCCGTCATCTTCCCCCGCGTAATCACGCGCCGTGCGATTGGCAAAACGAACCTGGCCATGGCGATCGAGAAGAACAATGCCGAGGGCGACATAGTCAAGGACACGAACGGTGTTGTCGAAAATGCTGCGGGTTTCCTGTTCCTGCAAGTTGGCGAGAGCACCGCGGATTTCGACGACCTCGGCCGCGACCTTATCGCGCATGCGCGAGACCTGACGTAGCCTGGCGCCAATGGTCGCCAGCATCAGTTCGAAATCGATCGGCTTGACGAGATAGTCGTCGGCGCCGGCACGCTTGCCGTCCGCGACTTCTTTCGGATCTGCCAATGCCGTCAGGAAGACGAAGGGAACGTCGGCAAGGTCCGGTCGTGTTTTGCGGACTTCCCGCAAAAGATCGTAGCCATTCTGGACCGGCATGTTTACGTCGCACAGGATGAGGTCGGGGTTCACCGCAGCCAGTTGCGCCATGGCCTGTGCGCCATTGCTGGCTTCGAGAACCGTATATCCGGCTTCCTCCAGCTCTTCGACGAGATCGATACGCAGATCGTCTTCGTCTTCCACGCAAAGCAGCAGCGGCCTGGTCGCTTCAGCTTCTTTGGAAGACGCGTTCATCTCCAGATTTCCAACAGGGCTCTGAGCCATATCGACCTCTTAACACTGGCTTGCGGTTGTTTACGCGACGTCGCGCGACAAGCGGCTTTCCGCAACTTGCGGAAGACGCAGCGTAAAGGTGGATCCGACCCCTTCCTCGCTTTCCACCGTGACATCCCCGCCATGCATGCGCGCCAGATGACGCGCGAGGTTGAGGCCAAGCCCGGTGCCCGCGATATGGTGCGCGGTGCTGGCCCGGAAAAATCGCTCGAACAGACGCGGTAGCTCGTCGGCGGGAATGCCGACGCCATCGTCTTTCACAGAGCAGCAGAACGATCCGCCGTTGGCCCAGACGTGCACCTCGACCGGGGCCGTTGACGGTGAATATTTGAGCGCGTTCGAAAGAAGGTTCGTCAGAACCTGCTCGACCAGAACCGGATCGCACTTCACTTCCATCGGATCATTCTTGGCCGATACCAGAATCCGGCGTCCCGGCATGGCGTCCTGCTGGTGCGCGCAGGCGCCGCGGACCAGAGCGGCGACATCGCAATCATTCGCATTGACATGTGCCGGTTCGGCATCGAGACGCGTGGCGCTCAGTGTCGTGTCGATAAGCTGGGTCATTCTGCTGATGGCGGCTCGTATCCTGGTGGTGCGTTCGGCAAGTTCATCGGCCGTCACTTTTTCTCCGCGGCGTGCGAGCCGTTGAGTACTGGAGTCGATGACGGCCAGCGGTGTGCGAAACTGATGCGAGGCCATGGCGGCAAAACTTCGATAGAACTCATTGACGCCCTGCTCCTTCTTCAGCGCTTCCTCCAAAGCGAGTGCGGCCATCTTGTATGGCGTGACATCCGCTAGGCGCATGACGGTTCCCCCCGTGGGCATCGATCTGATGGTCATCTGGATCCATTTGCCGCCCGCCATATGGAGATCCCTGCGCACATCGCTTCCCTCCGTGAGTTCACTATCGGGATGAGCGCCCTGATCCGGGTGGGCCAATTGCATCACGGCATCCATTACATGCTGAACCGGCGTTCCGGCCGCGACCAGATCGTCGTTCAATGGCAGCAGGTCACGAAGATGACGATTGGCCAGGACCAGTCGGCCTTCCGTGTCGAAAGCTGCAAACCCGTCCGGCGCCGTGTCGATCGCCGACACGAGCTGGAGCTGGGCATGTTCGAGATCGCGTGTCCGTTCCTGGACGAGCTTTTCGAGCTGGCTGCTGTGGCGCGCCAATGCACGCTGGGCGGCATGGCGTTCGGTCACATCGCGAATGAACAGGATAATACCGGTCGTCTTGCCCTCGGTATGCAATGGAAAACATGCCAGGTCGATATAGACCTGTGCCGCGTCCGGTTTCGGGACGAACATCTCGTCGCCGACGAAGACCTCCTCCCCGGCCAGCCCGCTCTCAAGTGCGGTTTTGATCGATGGCTTCTCGAAGAAATTGGAAACCTGCGCGATCTCCATTCCGGTGCAGCTTGCGGCTGTGACGGCGAAGAGGCGTTCCGTGCCGGGGTTCAGCAATATGCATCGCAGCCCGCTGTCCAGCGCCACGATACCCTCGCCGCTCGAGTTGATCAGCAGGTCGGAGAATTCCTTTTCCTTGCGGAGCGATCGCTCCGCGGCTCTTTCCATGTGGAGAGTGAGCAGCAGCCTTACCGCCAGAAACAGCCCGCTGAGCATGATGCCGATGGCAGCGGCGATGACCTGCAATACAGCACTTCGGTATTGGTCGAGCCGCGCTCCCGATTCTTCCCACTGCCTTATCATCGCCGCGTTGGCGACCCGACCCAACAGCGCGTTCAAGGGTTGCAGCGCTTCGTGAAGCTCGTCTGCTATGACTGTTGCACCCGGCATGATTGTGTCGAGGCGGGGCTCGAAAATATGGACAGCCTCCGAATGTTCGCCGATGGCATGGGCCATCCCGAGTTCATCCAGGTACCGGGCCTGCGGCCCCTGGGACAGCAGTTTCAGGCGGCTCAGCAAAATGTCGTACCGAAGCCGAATATCCGTATTTTCGAGGTCGCCGTTGGTCCGCCTTGCGACCTGTTCATCGAGGCGCAGACCGGCGATTTCCGCCTGCGTGAGGACCCAGAGCATGTTCTCTCCGACATTGAGACGCATGTCCTTTTCGATTCTCGCCAGGGTCGACATGGAGAACGCCAGGAAGACGGCGAACGCCACCACGACAATCGCCGGCACGCCGTACGAGATGAGATTTCGACGCCGCTCTCTCACCGGACGTCCAGATGGTGCAACTGCCAGACCCAGCGAGAATCATATCTGATGTCCTGCAACACCGTGAAATCGTCGCGTGGATAAACGATCCAGTATGGCCCCTTGTCGCGCCGGGTAAGCTGCTCTCCATCCATTTGGAATGCCATCAGAACATCGAATTCCTCAAAATCGGTCACGGGTATGTCGACAACATAATCATTGAGAGCGCTTGCGGTGACGACCGTCCCGGCTGCACCGACGGCATCGAGCAAATCACGCATCAGGACGCCCTTGAACCGTTTGACGCCGTCTGCGACGACCGTCGTAGTCTCCAGCGTGCTCAGGGCAAGCGCCTCGATCATTGCGCGATCGAAACGGGCCTCGCCGTCGCCATTGGTGCGTTCGATATCGCCCGTAATACGCAGCAACACCTTGCCGGCCGGCTGCGGCAGATCTTTTGCCAAGGCCCCGGCCGGAAGTCCGAGCAGGACTGCGACCAGGAGGATAGGCCGGAAATATCGGGCAAATCCGGGTAGCCAGCGCGTGGACCCGTCATCCTTCGGGTTTTGAAAAGGTTCGCCGTTCCAACTCCGGTCCGTTCGATGTGCACGTTCAATTCGCATCCTCGCCCCCATAGCAGAGATCAGGCTACGTTCGGTCGATCACAAAATGCAAGGACGTGGGCGCCTGACTTTGTTCGAAGTGAAAATTCCTAAGATGAACCGACGCCTGCGAATTGACCTTCCCCAAGACAGGTTACTGAGAAGCGTGCAGCGATTTAATTCTCCTTTCCCGTCCGTTTAGACGGGGCGCCCGCCCTGATCTTTCTGGTACCGGAAGGCTGGGTTGCGAATCGCCGAGGGATCGCATTCGCCTATGGTCGAGGCGTGACACGCCTGTTGGGGGAGCAATGTGGGATTTTGAAATAGGCAAGGCGCTCAGCCTTATGTGGCGGACGCTGCCATTCGTCATCTTCCGCATGCTGGTCTATTTCGGCATCGCTGTCGCCTATGTCGTTGCCACGGGCGTTGGCGCCGGTGTCGGCTGGGGGATCGGAAATATCGGCGACGAGGGTTTTCGGGCAAGCGCCTCGCTATGGGGCGGGATCGCCGGCTTCGGAATTGTCGGCGTGGTCATGTACTGGCTGCGCGAATATATCCTGTATCTGGTCAAGGCGGGCCACATCGCGGTGCTGGTGGAACTGCTTGACGGCAAGCCCATGCCGGAAGGGCGTTCGCAGATATCCTATGCGCAATCGGTCGTCAGCGAGCGGTTCGCCGAGGCAAGTGTGCTGTTTGCGGTGGACCAGCTCGTCAAGGGCGTTCTCGCCGCCATCACCGGGCTGATGCGCGGCGTACTTTCGATCCTGCCGCTGCCGGGCATAAAACAGTTGGCCAGCATATTGCGCGCATTTTTGCGGATCGCCGTCGGCCTGATCGACGAGGTGATCTTCGCCTATGCCATCAGAACGGCTGCGACCAACCCGTGGGAGTCTGCCCGCACGGCCCTGATCCTCTATGGCCAGAACTACAAGCCGATGCTGAAGAACGCGGCGTGGATCGCCTTATTCGTCTATGGGCTGTCGTTTCTGGTTTTCCTTGTCATGCTCGCGCCGGCAATGGCCATCGTTTACCTGATACCGGGCGCGTGGGCGGCGGGCGGCGTGATCTTTGCGCTGTTGTTTGCATGGAGCGTGAAAGCTGCGCTGCTTGAGCCGTTTGCGATCGCCTGCATGATGCAGGCCTATTTCCGCGCCATCGACGGTCAGCGGCCGGACCCCGCATGGGAAGCGCGCCTCGACGAGCTGTCGGGGAAATTCCGTACTCTCAAGGACCGCGCGCTCGCCTGGTCGAAGCCGCGGGGCGCGCCGTCCGCGCTGGCGGCGAAGCTGCCATGACACTGAATGAATTGATCGGCGCGAACGGGAGAACCTGGTGACAGCGCATTGCAAACCTGCACATTCCAAATCTGCTTTCGCCATTTTCAGGCCGCACCGCATGGGCATAGCGGCGGTGGCGATCATACTGCAGGCGGGCTTGACCATGTCGTCGGCCCTCGCTGTCGTCCTGCCGGAAACGGTTACGAACGAGTTGGAGCAGCGTTTCGATGGCTTCGTCGGACAGGGTGGATTCACCGAGATCGATGCAGAGTCCCTGACCGAGGGGAACTGGTATGACCCGGCACGCTTCCCGCAAATAGGGTCTTCCGCTTTCCAGCCCGACGCCGCCATCGATCCGGTCACGAAAAGCATTCTGCTCGTGGAAAGCCGCGAGGCGCAGCTTCCCCACACCCGTTACCAGGTCACCTACCGGCTGTCAGCGGCATCCCCCGACTATCCCGATGTTCGATACGCCTATGTCGAGGTGACGAGGTTCAATCTCGGGCCTGCCGTCCACAAGGACGTTATTGGTGCGTATGGAGCCGAGAATGCCGCGCCTGAGAAGGTCTTCGGCATAGGCCCGCATATCACATGGCGTTTCATTGCCGGCGAAGTGATGGGGATGCGGGCGAGCGTCGTGCGCGCCAGCCGCAAGGAACTGAGCGATCGTGAGGCGCGAGCGGCCGATTGCCTGGGCGTGCCCTGCCTGTCACTCGACATCCCCGAGGGGCCGAGCGGGAAATGGCAGACGATATCGGCGCCCGATTTTGAGCTTCCCTTCTATCAAGAGACGGATGGCGCCATGCCGGGGCCGGCCGGTATTGCCGATTATCTGTTCTCCCATGCGACGCGCAATGGCGAGGAACCCGGCGACGGGGCCTTTGCCGACAGGCCGCAAATGGTTTTCGTCATTTCGATGAACATAAGTGGCCAGGAGCAGACGGCCTTCGGCCTTCTTCATCGACCCTGGCTGATGGACGACGCTATTTCCGACATCTGGACACAGCGTCTCCAGGTCGGCCGCGATCTGATCGAGTGGCACGAACTGACAGTCCACCGCCCAAGACGGCAATGAGAATGCGCGGCCCGTTCTTCCGAATTTTAAGAAGGTCTACCACCATGAACATTTTTGCGAAGTTTCTGGCTGTTTCGGCGTTGCTCGGCTTGAGCGTGCCGGCAATGGCTGCCGAGCGATCGATCATCGTCCTCGACGGGTCTGGCTCGATGTGGGGTCAGATCGAAGGCGTGCCTAAACTCGAGATCGCGCGTAGCGCCCTGCGTGATGTTCTGGAAAACGCGCCCGCCGGCCTTGAGCTGGGCCTCATGGCATATGGCCACCGGGAAAAGGGCAATTGCTCGGATATCGAGTTGCTGGTTCCGCCTCGTGCCAATTCCGTCCCGGAAATCATCGCCGCTGCCGACAATATGAAGTTTCTCGGCAAGACGCCGATCTCGGCCGCTGTAAGACAGGCCGCCGACGCCCTGCGCTTCACCGAAGACAAGGCGACGGTCATTCTCATTACCGATGGTATCGAGACGTGTGAGGCGGACCCATGCGCGCTTGCAGCCGACTTGGAAGAGCGCGGCATGGATTTTACCGCGCACGTCGTCGGGTTCGGCCTGTCGGAGGAAGAAGGCCAGCAGGTTTCATGCCTCGCCGAGAAGACGGGCGGGCGCTATTTTTCGGCCTATAATGCCGCCGAATTGACGCGCGCCATGGGTGAAACCGTGGCGGTGGTTCAAACCGAACCGGAACCGGTGCAAGAAAAATTGCCGGACGCAACCGTCGAAGCGCCCGCCGAGATCCCTGCCGGTGCGGACTTCGAGGTCGCCTGGACGGGCCCGGACAATCACGACGACTACATCACCATTGTCGAAAAGGGCGCGCCTGAGGATAAATATAACAGCTACGCCCGCACCAACCGGGGCTCGCCGGCAAATATCCGGGCACCCGACGCCGTCGGCGCCTACGAAATCCGCTATGTACTGAAGGAAACGAAGCGTGTGCTGGCCAGCCAGGACGTCACGCTGACGCCTGTTTCTTCAACGGTCGAAGCGCCCGCCGAGATTCCTGCCGGTTCGGACTTCGAGGTCGCCTGGACGGGGCCGGATAATCACGACGACTACATCACCATCGTCGAAAAGGGCGCGCCTGAGGATAAGTATAACAGCTACGCCCGCACCAACCGCGGCTCGCCGGCGAAGATCCGGGCACCCGACGCCGTCGGCGCCTACGAAATCCGCTATGTGGTGCAACAGTCCAAGCGCGTTCTGGCAAGCCAGACGGTCACGCTGACGCCCGTATCGGCGACCCTCGAAATCCTGAACACGCCCGTTCCGGGAGGCGCCGTCGAAATTGCCTGGACGGGCCCGGACAGTCACGACGACTACATTACCGTCGTCGAGAAGGGCGCGCCTGAGGATAAGTATAACGACTACGCCCGCACCAACCGCGGCTCGCCGGCGAAGATCACTATGCCGAAAGCCGTCGGCGCCTACGAAATCCGCTATGTGGTGCAACAGTCCAAGCGCGTGCTGGCCAGCATCCCAGTGCCGCTGGCGGAGGCGGCAGCCACCCTCTCGGCACCGGGCTCCGCGGCGGCTGGCGCGACGATCACCGTCGCATGGACCGGCCCGGCCAATTGGGAGGACTTCATCGAAATCGTGCCGGCCGATGCGCCTGCCGATACCAAGCCGCTGCGCGAGACGCGAACGTCTCAGGGAAGCCCGCTATCGATCTTCGCGCCGTCATCACTCGGAGAATACCTGATCCGCTACAAGATGCGCGGCACAGGTGAAATGGCGGCGCAGATCCCACTGATCGTCGAATAGCTGAATCACCGCGCGCTTCCGCGGTGGCAGTCAGGCGCCGACACCAAGAAACATATAGTCAGGATCGAACCATGCCTAACGGCCCAATCTCACAGCCCAGCAATCGATCGGCGACGACTTTTCCATCCATAGGCTGTCTCGCACTTGCCTGCTTTCTGGGGCTTGGCCTGATCGGGTGCAGCGATGCATCGAGCGAGGCGTCGTCCGAAGATCAGACTGTTTCCAGTGACTCGCAGGTGAATACCGACTCCACAGCCAGTTCAGCGGTCTTCGATGCGGCGTTGGAGGAAACGCCATGTGAGATCGTGCCGAAGGAGTTGGTCGCCAAAACGTTCAACGTGCCCGCCGATCAGCTTGAGGTGTCGGACGCCAGCTCTTCCACATGCGCCTATGATTGGAAGGGGGACAAGGAGATGCTGGAAGTGAGCCTTGGAGTCGATGTCTTCGACACAGCAGAGGCGGCTTCGAGCAATTTCCGTAGTGTCACACGCGGCATGTCCGCCAAGGAAGTCTCCGATGCTATGGATGGCATCGTGAATAAGGCCAAAGAAAAGGTAGAACTCGACAGCGGGACCAAGCAGGGCGCGGCCAAGCAGCTTTCCAGCGCGGTCGGCGGCAAGGGGCTTCACTTCGAGGATGTGGAGGGTGTTGCAGATGAGGCCCGTTTCGGGACGAGGTTCGGAACGCTCTATGTCCGGCAGGGCAATCTGCAACTTCGCCTGAGCGCCTATCACGGCCACGGCATGATGCCGTCGGAACCGGGCAAATCGATAATGACGGCAATCAAGGAATGGCAAAAAGAAACCATGTCGGCCCGCAAGCAGCAGAGCGCCGAACTGGCAAAGGCCATTGTCGCGGCGCTGTGACCGCAGATCCGGAGGCCCAAACTACCCTCTGGCGACACCCACGACCCTTACGACCATCCGAAACAGGAGGCACGAAATGGACTTTCGCTATCTCTACACATCATTCGACGGGCGCATCAATCGCAAGCCCTTCTGGATTGCCTGCCTGATCATGGTTGTGGCGGCGGTGATCCTTTCCATCGTGATCGTCATGCCGCTTTCAGCGGTCAGTTCGACGCTGGGAGCCGTGGCAAGTCTGATCCTGTCTCTGGCATTTCTTTATCCCGCTGTCGCCGTTGGGGTGAAGCGGCTTCACGATCAGGGCAAGCCAGGCCTTCGCATGGCGGTTTTCATGGCACCTGGCCTGATAACGCAGATCGGCGATCTCCTTGGCATCACCGGAAGCGAGCAGATGCTCGCCGGACAGAGCATCTATCTTCCCAATACGCTGGGATGGGCTCTCAACATTGTAACGCTCGTCATCGGGATTTGGGCACTGGTGACGCTCGGCTTCCGAAAGGGCATGAGCGGCCCCAACGCATACGGTCCAGATCCTTTGATGGGCGAGGCTCCGCAAGCGACAGCGGGTTAATAGGAACGTCCGCACGTGAGAGGGGGCGACATAAACCTTGAAAAACCTAGCCGGCAGGCGCGCTTGAACCAGTTTGGTTATCTCTTCAAGCGGTGCTGTCACGTCGATTTTTCGTCAACCGTAAGTCAACGCTTGAAGGACTGGGCCAAGCGCGCAGATGATCCTCGACACCGTGCGCAAGCGCTGGCCGTGGCTCAAGCACCTCTTCGCCGACGGCGCCTATGATCGCACGAAACTTATGGACAAGGCCGCCTTCCTCGACTTCACCATCGAGATCGTCAAACGCTCCGATGCCGCCGTCGGCTTCGAGGTCCTCCCGCGCCGATGGGTCGTTGAACGCACCTTCGGGTGGATGACAAGGTGGCGACGCCTCGTGCGCGATTATCCACTGGGATCAGAGGTCGCTCCCCGGAAATCATGAGACACAAGCAAACTTAGTTCATGCTTCGTTCGACCTTAGCGTACGAGGCGTTTATCAACGAAAGACAGCGTAACGTTGCAATCGCAAGATATTGGTGCGATTCTCACCGGGGTGAAAAATCCGGGAGACGGCAATGTCCGATGCGGTGCATACGATCCTCTCATCGATCCGAACGGTAGACGATATGGTCATGGCTTTCGCAGATGAAGAGCGATGCCGACGCTTGCTCGAGGCGATGGTCTGGCCTGATGGTCGAGCCTGCCCAGCTTGCGGGTCCAGGCGTTCGATCGCGCTTGCGGGCCGCGATACCGGCAGACACCGGGCACGGCCCGGCCTCTATCAATGCTCGGGTGGTGATTGCCGGTTCCAGTTCACAGTGACCACGCGGACGCCGCTGCATTCTACCAAGCTTCCGCTAGGCATCTGGCTCAAGGCGATGTGGCTCATCCTGCAATCCGACAAGGGTCTGTCCTCGGTGCGATTGGCAGAGGCGCTCGGTGTTAGCCAGCCGACGGCATGGCGATTGGGCCATGCCCTGCGACTGATGATGGCACCGATCAACCGACTGGGTGGCACGATCGAGATCGACGGCTTCTACTTTGGAGGCGAACCGAAGAAGGGTGCGGACGGCCCTGCCCCTGGACGGGGGCGGAAGGGGCTTCGCAAGACCTTGAAAACGCCCGTACTCGCCGTTGTGCAGAGACCAGCCGACGACTCACCAGGCTCTCCGGCCGGGGCCGCGCGAGCTTCTGTCGTGAAGAATCTCTCGGCGAATGAAGCCGCTCGCGTGCTGGAAAAGGACGTCCAACGCACCGCCCACCTGATCAGCGACGAGTGGAAAGCGTTCGTGGCTCTGGGACATAATTTCGTGGCCCACGACACCGTCCGACACTCGAAGCAGGAATATGTTCGCGGTGATGTCCACGCCAATTCGGCGGAGGGCTTCAACTCAAGGGTGCGGCGCACCGTCGCCGGCGTGTTCCATCATATCAGCCCAGAACACGCCGATCTGTATTTCCATGAAATCGGCTTCCGCTGGTCGCAGCGCGTGGCCGGCAATAAGGTTGACCGAAGAACACGCAATGGCCGGATGACATCTCGACGTCTTTGGTCCCGGATCGCCCCGGCCCTCCAAATCCAGCACCTTCTGCGTAGTGCGTCAGGGCAGCAGATCAGACGATCATCGATAGGTGGGATCGTGATAAATCCGTGACGGCTGTCTTTCGTTGATAAACGCCGCGTACGATTTTGAGCAGATCTTGTTCTGACCCCTGCAAGCGGATCCTCCGCGAACACAAGGTATGTCCCGGCATGATCCTAGATTTCCTTGTCACCCATTCCGGTGGCTTCCATGCCGACGAACTGCTGTCCAGCGTTGTCTTGACACAGCTTTTCCCGCAGGCTCGTCTGATCCGCAGCAGGGCGCCGGAATGGATCACACCTGGCCTGGACCGCATCGTCTACGATGTGGGCGGCCTCTACGACGCTAACGCGCAGATATTCGATCACCATCAGCGCGGCGCGCCGCTGCGCGAGGATGGCCAACCCTACAGCTCGTTCGGATTGATCTGGAAGCATTATGGCCGTGACTATCTTGTCGCCTCAGGCCTTCCCGAAGCTCATATTGAGGCAGTCCACGCCTCGTTCGATACGAGTTTTGTGCTCCCGGTCGATCTGGTGGACAATGGTGCACTCAGCCCCCCTGGGCCGCTGGCAGGGCTCACGCTGCCAGCTCTGCTGGAAACCCTGAAGCCGGTTTTTGATGAGACCGGCCCCGTAGCCGAAGATGGCGCGTTCCATACTGCCCTGACGATCGCCCGCAGTTTCGTCGAGGCGAGTATCGCCCGCAGTGCCGCAGAATTTCGGGCCGAGGCTGTTGTGCATCGGGCCATCGAGGCTGCAGGGCAGGGGCGTATTCTAGAGCTTCCCATGGGCATGCCGTTCCGTCCTGCCATCGTGAGGGCGTGCGCCGATCATCTGCTGTTCGTGGTCCATCCGCGCGAAAAGGATTGGTGCCTGACCACGATCCGTCGGGCGGACGAAGGGTTTGAGGTGAGGGCAGATCTTCCCGCGGCTTGGGCCGGTCTGACCAATGGCGATCTGGAGGCGGCATGCGGCGTGGCGGGCGCGAGCTTTTGCCACAATGGCTGCTTCATCGCCGCCGCCAAGACCCGCGAGGCTGCTCTCGCCATGGCAGAGTTCGCGGTAAGGGAGGCTATTTCCAGCAAGCTCGGGTCAGTTGGCGACAACTGAGCGGCCACGCTACCGGCGCGCAAAGACGCCATTGTCGATGTCCTCGCTGAAGTACTCGATCTGAAGTTCGCCATAGCCCTCGGCACTGGGCTTGAATGCAATGGTCGACACCGACCCCTGACTGGCGTTCTCGCTGAACAACTCGAAGGTGAACACGTCGGCGTCCCAGTGCTTTAGCGGGAACGACATGCCGCCCGGTCCGAGCCGCATCGCCAGCCCGGCGTCCGTCTCCTCGATCGTTGCTTCGCCGTAGAAATTGTTGGCGAAGACCCCAACATAGGCGCCCCGTTCAGCGGCCGGTGCCGCGTTGGCGGGCGGGTTTTGGCCAACCAGCGATCCGAACGGCGTATAGAGGCCCGACATCAGGCCCGAATAGGCTGCATACCAGTCCCGCGTCACCTCGCCGAACTGGACAAGATCGGCAAATGCGGCCGCCACCGCTTCGGCGGCGCCGGCCGGCGCGGCATTGGTCAGGACCACGATCCCGACATCGGCGGACGGAATCATCGTGAAACTGGTGCCGGCGCCGAGCAGAAAGGCGCCGGAATGCGACAGGGTGGTGCGGCCGGACGGCGCCACGGCGACGTTGAAACCGTGCCCATAAAAGCTGGCCCTTTCGGATGGGGAGCGCGGTGGCGCGGACACGATCTGCGGCGACAGCGCCGGGAGCAGCGCTTCCTCGGCAATGAAGACTTCGCCGTCGAGGTCGCCGTCCTGCAGAATCATCGCCATCCACTTCGCCAGATCGTTGACTGACGAACTGACGCCTCCGGCGGGCGATTGCGCATCGGGCTGCCGTCGATAGGCTGCGGTATAGGTGCCATTGACCAGGGCGTGCCCCGATGCCCGGTTCTCGCGCGCGAGGAAATCGTCGAACCGGGAACTGGTGGATCCCATGCCCAGGGGCTCGTACAACGCCTCTTCCGACAGCGTCTCCCAGTCGATCTGCGCAGCGGCAGCGACGGCTTCCGCGCCCAGCGTCATGCCAAAATTGGTGTAGGCGTATTGGTCGCGGAATGGACCCAATGGCGCAAACCGAAGGCGCTCCAGGATTTCACGGCGGTCGTAGCCGAGGTCCTCGAGCTGGTCGCCAACGTGATCCTGCAGCCCCGAGCGGTGCGCATAGAGATCTCCGACGGTGACGTGCTCTGTCACCCACTCGTCCGAGAGAGCCAGCCAGGGCAGGTACACGGATACCGGTGTGTTCCACGCGATCACGCCCGCGCTCACCTGGCGCGCCACCACCGTGGCCCCGATCGACTTGGACACCGAGGCCAGCTGGAACACCGTGTCGGCGTCGACCGCCGCCCCCTCGCCTGCCTTGCGCACGCCGAAACCCTCAGCGTAGACGGTTTCCCCATCCTTCACCACGGCGACGGCCATGCCCGGAATGCCGGACCGCTCCATGATCTCAGCAGCCAGTTCATCGAGCTTCGCGACGGCCGCTTCTATCTGCCCGGGCGGAATAGGAATCACCGTCGCGCTGGAGGGAGGCGTCGCCGGATCGACGGAGACCGCGAAGGCCAATGCGGGGGTCAGTTGCAGGGCCAGGCCGAACGCGGCCATCCGCGACAGAAATGTAGTGGGACTGAAAAGATGGCGCATGATGGGCCTCATCCACAGTGGACAATCAGGACGAGGGCATTTGCCGGTCGCCAACGACGTGCTCGACCGGCGCGATATCATCGTCGCGCGCATATGAGCTGGAAAACAGTACATCCGTTGTCCCGGATTCGTCTAAACAAGTTTGATAAAGTGCGACGAATCTGGAAGCCGGAGGCGTGGCAGTAAGGATGAGCTAGATCGGAGATGTCCATGGGACTGTCCTCTCCAACCCTCCCTCCACCTCCCGCTTCACTCGGTGCCGAGCAACACAGCCTACGCGAAAGATCACGGATCAGGCGTCACGCTGGCGCGGCTGCTGGCGCCGCGGATTCTCGCGGTTCTCCTCGCCCTGGTCGGCATCCTCCTCGCTGACGGCGGCGGACAGCTCCTCCTCGGCGGCTCCTTCTACTACCTTATTACCGGCCTCGCCGTGATCGCCAGCGCCATTTTCCTCTGGCACGGCAGCATATTGGGCGTCTGGATCTTCGCCGCCCGGGCGCAGACCGTACGCGGTCTGCTGACCTACGGCGTCTACTGAACAATGATACGGGCGTTTAGCGGCTGTACCGGCCGATTGGTATGGCTGCCCATCACCTTGGTAAATACAGCAATTTGCTCCTGCGATGCCGAAAGGGGCGTCTTCAGTACAAACCAGCGCACGCCTTCAGAACAGGGCGGCGTCGTGAGCGATCCGTTAAAACGATAATATTGCAATGCCCCCGGTAATAGCCCGGCAGCCTTGAAGCCCGGCCTCAACACCGTCTGAGCATTTTGCCCAACTGGCATTTGCGCCCAAAGTTCGCTTAACGCCGCATTTGGCTCGCCGCGCTCGAACAGAACCCCAACCACGGCAAGATTACCGTCCGAATCCGCATGCACCAAATGAGCTTCAAGCGGATACGCTTTACCCTCAACCTCATTCTCGCCAGGTGCATGGAAGTGCACCTGCTTCAATACGAAACTATCGCCCTCAACAACCAGCGTGCTGCCCGGCTCAAAATCGACCTGGATCGTATGGCCGTTATTTACAATTGCCCCACCGCTCTCGGTATAGCGCAATTGCAGTGGCTCCAGCGACGCCCCGATCGCTCCGGTTATATTAACGGGCGACTGATTCCGGCCCAGCTCGCACAAACCATAGTCCGCGTTCAAAGCCCCCCAGTGTGTCGGCCCCGCTTCACCCGCATATCCCCAGTGCGTTCCGGCCGCAGTGGCCATTCCCCCAGACAGAAAAA
Source organism: Mesorhizobium sp. A623 (assembly GCF_054489405.1). Taxonomy (NCBI): domain Bacteria; kingdom Pseudomonadati; phylum Pseudomonadota; class Alphaproteobacteria; order Hyphomicrobiales; family Phyllobacteriaceae; genus Mesorhizobium; species Mesorhizobium sp. A623. Next base: position 2,755 of record NZ_JBTMXB010000013.1, on the reverse strand, counting down.
GAGCCGTCACCCCAGCAAATAATCGTCTCATCAACTTCGCCCCTCATTTATTATTTATTGGCAAAAGCCAGGAAAAAAGCACCACGAGCATAACGGCATCCCGACAACACGTCACGCGCCGCCGTGAAATTGTCGCCACTGAACAACTGGAAATCGGATCCCGCCCACCGCATGCCCGAAGCATGAGGCGTCGGCGTCCGGTGCTGGTGCAGCGAGTCGCATGCGCCGTTCAGCCTGTTGAATTCGGAGATGCAAGACCTTCTGACGGCTATCATTGTCAAGCAACAGCCCTTTATCTCGCAGCCATGCGTCCACCTCGGCGACGTTCCGATTGACCAGAAGACGCTCAAAAAAAAGCGAGACTGGCTTTGGGATTGGCCCCCATCGGGAAAACCCGCACCGTCTTTGGACGGAGAAAGGCTTGGTCGAACAAGAGTTTTCCAATCCGTCCCGGAACCTGGTCGGGGTCATCGCCGTATTTCTCGACCATTTCACGGTAGATTTCTCCCGCGATACCCTCCGCCTGTCGATGTGAAAGAGACTGTACGCCTTCGGCTAGTCTTAGCCAGCGAAGCTCGACCGCTGCCGCCACGCGAGCGTGTTCGATCTTTGCAATCTGGGGGTCGCGTGTCCGATAGAGAAACCTTCTCTTCAAGCTTCCCCACATGTTCGCGCAGCGTGTTGGGGACGCGCTTGCGAAACCAATAGATTCCCGTTTTCGGATGCTTGAAGGGCCGCGCCATTAAAAGAACCATGTGTATCGCCGTTGTGTACCACTGCGACGGTTGAAGAATCCTTACAGCCCAAAGAGTTGAGCATTATCAGCTATTTAAGGGGGTGAATGGCGGAGAGGGCGCCCTTTCCCAGTTGCTGGAGAGGGCATGATTTATACAGCCTGCCTGCCAGTGACATGATTGCCTTCGAGCCTGATTCAAATCACCAGTTCGACTTCCTGTCAGCAGTGTAATTGGCATATTTATGTTGCTGGCCAGCCCACCCTCTTGAGCAAGAAATTATGCTGCGGCTAGTTGACAACCGAGCCCATTTCACCCGAGATCTTCGGTATCAGGGCGCATAGTTCAGCGGCGTTTCTGCTAGAGGTACAACGAGTCGGGCTACAATTTTTATTGTCCCCCGATACAGACTTCGCGATCCGGTCTGCGCGAATGCAGCCTGTAAAATGCTCTTCAAGAGCAGGTCGTGCGGCGCTTCATCCCTTTGTGATGCATTGCTGGTGCGTCATCAGGATGGAGTTGGTGCTTCGATCATCTTCAACAACGCAATCCGCTTGCGTTGGGGATGTGGTCGATCATCACGTTGGCTTCCTGCTTATTGATCCGACCATTCCCCATCGCAAGCGATAAGGAAACCGCAGGCGCTAAGGAATATGGTTATGGCGAAGAACGCCGCCCCCCGGACAAGTAAGCTTTCACTTGAACAGACCTACCTTTCTCTGACTGATCATCTGGTCAGGGATTATGATTTGTCGTTCAATTTCCTGGAGAATCCAGAGAAACCACGCTCCCCCCGTCAGCAGACGGCGACCTATCAACCATCCGACCTGCTTACTCCTGAACAGGCGGCTGCGGTGTCCCCACTGCGCGCCATGCGCGAAGAGTTTCTGAATTGCGTCGCCCAATCTCTATATTCATATGATGATGAACGTCGGCTTTCGAGACGGGCCGGGAACTGTGCGAAGACCAGTTAGAGGGCGCATAGCCGTCGGTACTGCGTTAATATGAATGTCCGCTTCCGGGCAAGCACGAAACGGATGTCTACGTCCGACATGAGGTCGAAACCTGCCGGATTGCGAACCCAACGCCGCAGCCGCATGCAGGGATGGCTCGATGTGGTGGATAGCCTCGCAGTTGCACGCTTCATAATAAGGGCCCGCCACGCTGTAGGGCATTCCGCCTCTCCGATTCCCTGCGACCTAAATGTAACTCGCCGTGGCAAGCGCCCCACCCCATAAGATCAAGCCGGCGCCCACCACCCAGTCGAAGCGCCAGCGCGCCGGCATGATCTTTTCAGAGAGCACCAGGGCCGCCAGCAACGCCATCCAGATCAAATTCATGGTGCCGACGACGAACATCACCGCCATCAGCGCCCAGCAGCATCCGACGCAATACATCCCGTATCTCAATCCGACGACGAGCGCGCCGGCCGCGCCGTCGCGCCATTCATGCATCAGGAAGGCGAAAGGCGTCCTGCACTTGGAGATACAGGCGCTTTTGAGCGCGGAAAACTGGAATAGCCCGGCAGCGACCAGGATCGCCGCGTTGATCGCCGTCGAGGTGCTTTCGCCCATGGGCGTCAGCAGTGCGGTGCGTGACAGGCCCCATTGCGCCAGCGCGGCGGGAACACAGAAACCCAGCCAGGCCAGCGCATAGCCGACAACGAACATCGCCGTCAGCCGTCCGCTCGCCGAAACACCGCGTCGGCCCGCCAGCATCATGAATACGGAGACTGCGGGCACCGCCGACGGCAGCATCATTGCCGCCATCATCACCGCCCACATGGCGAAGACTATGAGAAGCGCGGCAAGGCCTGCCGCGGCGGGCATCGCCATGCCGTGCATAGCCGACATGCCGGCGTTCATGCGCAGCATGTAGAGCCAGCCGAGCGCGACGATCGCCGCCATTCCGGTCCAGACCGCAGCGCGGCCGGACCGGATGCTGTCTCGTAGCAACGACATTCCCGTCATCGTCAGGCGGCTGATGCGTAGTGGAAGTCGGACATGAAGCCGTTGCGACCA
>NZ_JBTMXB010000129.1:0-940 GCF_054489405.1 Mesorhizobium sp. A623 | reverse complement strand
ATCGGCGATCCGATGGCGGGCGTGAATTCACCGATCTAACCGTCAACGAAATTTCGCTTTGCAAGAGGCCGGTCAATGCCGGCGCGCGCGTAACCATCGTCAAATCCATTAACAAGGAAAACCCTATGGAAAACGAACTTGAGAATGCACCGGAAGTCAAAGCCGACCCGGTGATCGAACAGAAGGCATTTGATGCCCTCAAGGCCCAGATCAACGCCGACAAGGCGCGGATCGACAAGCTTGAGGCCAAGGCGAACCGCCCGGTTGCCGCCAACAACAATCATCCGGCAGGCGAAAACGATAACCTTGAGCTAAAGGCGTTCGGTGAATCGCTTCGCCAGACGATGCTCGAAAAGAAGGCGCTCACGATTGCAGCGCCCGGCACCGGCGGCGCACTTGCACCGGATGAATTCTCGGCGAGCATCTTGGAAAAGATTCGCCTTCAGTCGCCAATTCGCCAGCTTGCCAATGTCGTTCCTGTCGGCGGCGCGCTGTTGCAGATTCCCCGGCTGGTTACTCGCGTCGTTCCCGGCAGCGTAACCGAAATCGCGGCCAAGCCAGAGTCCGAACCGACCTTCGAGCAGATCGATATCAAGCCGTTTGCCATGGGTTCGCAGACGCCGGTTTCGCGCACGACGCTGGAGGACAGCGCGATTGATCTTGTCGCATGGCTTCAGAACCATATCGTCAGCGAATTCGCCACGCTGGAATCCCAGTGGTTTGTGACCGGCAACGGCACGACACAGGCCGAAGGCGTTTTGACCTCGACGGAAGTCGAGGAAATCGAGGCCGACGCGATCACGACCGACGCCTTGCTCGACGTGCTTTACGGCATCAAGAGCGCCTACGCCCTTAACGGCTCTTGGCTCATGAACCGCAAGACCATGCGCGTTGTGCGCGGCCTTCGCGACAGTGATGGCAATCTGCTTTGGCAGGCTGG
>NZ_JBTMXB010000128.1:0-995 GCF_054489405.1 Mesorhizobium sp. A623 | reverse complement strand
CCGGCCTGCGTGCCAACGGACTTTCCGCTCAAATCTTCCGGCGTATTGAGCGCCGTATCGCCCTTGCGCTTGACGTAGGAGAACGACGCGTCGGCGATCGGCAGTGACAGCCTGTAGGTATCGTAACGCTGCTTGTTGACGGTGACGGACGTTATGATGGCGTCGAACTTCTCCGTCTGCAAACCGGGCAGCAAGCCCTGGAACGGCAGGTCGAGCCGGTTCACCTTCACGTCCGGCAGCGCCTTCATGACCTCTTCGAAAAGGTCGACGCCGTAGCCGACGACCTTGCCGTTATCGACATATTCGAATGGCGGATAGCGGGCTTCGGACGCGATGGTGATCTCGCCCTTCTCCTTGATCCGATCCAGAAGATCGGCGGCGGTGGCGATGCTCGCTGCAGCGAGCGAGAGCGACGCGGCCAGCAGCGACGAAGTGCACAGTTTCAGGGCGGATCGCATGACTTCCTCCAGTTTCGTATGTTCCCGTTTATTATGAATTATTTGGAGTCCAAGGCTTCTGTAAGCGCTCAGGATACTCACATGCGTGACGAGCCTCAAACCTCCAGGTCGCCAGCCGGCTGCAATGCCGGCCCGGTTGTTTACTCCCAGCGGCAGGACGGCACGCCGCCATCTGGTAGGGCAGCATGGCAGGATTGAATCTTTGATAAACATGGAAGGAATAGACTATACATCGAAATTGGCGATGTAAGGCTGATGTCGAACACCGCCTGCAGGGGCTCAGGGAGGAGTGTCAGAATTGCGTTTGTCGGCAGCCGATATTCGTGCGCTCAGGGTTTTCCGTTCCGTGGTCGAGCATGGCGGATTCACCGGGGCGCAGCTTGCTTTGGCGATGAGCCAGTCGACGATCAGTTTCCAGATCAACGCGCTGGAGGAGCGGCTGGGGTTTTCGCTGTGCCAGCGCGGCAGGCGTGGCTTCGAACTGACCGACAGGGGCAGCGCCGTCTATGAATATTCCCATTCGCTGACGTCCGCGCT
>NZ_JBTMXB010000127.1:0-1014 GCF_054489405.1 Mesorhizobium sp. A623 | reverse complement strand
GACGTTGTTGCAGGGATCGGGCTTTGGCGGGTATTAAGGTTGTACCTGCCGGACAGGATTGATTGCATGCCGCATAAGTTCAATGACGCTCGCCGCCATATGCTCCCGAGGCAGCGGCACCGGGTGACGAACTGGACGGAATACAATGAGGCCCTTCGCCGTCGTGGGGACCTGACGATCTGGTTTGAGGGCGGCGTGGCCGATTTATGGTCAGCGTCACGCCGGAAGACTCGGGGTGGTCAGGCGCTATATTCAGATATGGCGATCGAGATTTGCCTGACTCTGCGGCTCGTATTCGGCCTTCCACTGCGACAGACGCAGGGCTTTGTGCGCTCCATCGCGCAGCTGACTGGCGCCACCATCGCTGCGCCTTGTTTCTCGACCTTGTCTCGGCGAGGCGCCGTCTTGAAGATACGCGTCGGAAAGCGCCCGCCGACCAATGAGCCTGTGTATCCTGGCGTAAATTACACCTTGGACTCGACCTTCTCAGCGGCGAGATCCTCTGTGCCGATCTGACGGTGGAAAGCATCGGCGACACCACGGTGCTCCCGGAACTTCTGGCCCAGATCGACGCGCCCGTCGCGCGGTTCATTGCCGACGGTGCCTATGACGGGGCATCCGTCAGCGATCTTGTCGACGCGCGGTTTGGTGACCAGATCGAAATCATCATCCCGCCGCCGAAGAACGCCGTGTTGAGCGCCGACGCGACACACGATCCGACCTCGCGGGACTGCCATATCGACGTGATCGCAACCCAAGGCAGAATGAGCTGGCAGAAATCCAGCGGTTACAATCAGCGCTCTCGGATCGAGGCCCAGATGGGTCGCTGGAAGACCGTCATCGGGCCGAAGTTAAAGGCGAGGACCCTTGCCAACCAACGAACCGAGGCCGCCATAGGCGTCAGTATCTTGAACCGAATGACCAGACTCGGCCGTGCCGAGTTCGAACGCGTGGCATGAGAATTGTCACCGGCAGGGCGCTCTCCGATCAAATTCTGATCCCTGCAACACGGCC
>NZ_JBTMXB010000126.1:0-1016 GCF_054489405.1 Mesorhizobium sp. A623 | reverse complement strand
GCCTGACGGGATCGCCTGAATGCCGCACAAGTTCAATGACGCCCTCCGCCAGATGCTCCCGAAGCAGCCGCACCGGGTGACGAACTGGACGGACTACAATGAAGCCCTTCGCCATCGTGGAGATCTGACGATCTGGATTGAGGACGGCGTGGCCGATTTATGGTCGGCGCCACGTCGCCTGACACGGGGCGGTCAGGCGCGGTGTTCGGATCTGGCGATCGAAATCTGCTTGGCCCTGCGGCTTGTATTAGGGCTGCCACCGCGGTAGACACAAGGCTTCGTGCGCTCCATCGGGCAACTGACTGGCGCCTCCATTTCTGTGCCGTGTTTTTCGACCTTGTCTCGGCGAGGCACAGGCTTGAGGGCATGCGTTGGAAAGCGCTCGCCGACCAATGAACCTGTGCATTTGGTGGTGGATAGCACGGGCCTGAAAGTCTTTGGCGCGGGTGAATGGCTCGAGGAAAAGCACGAGACCAGAATGAAACGCCGCTCCTGGCGTAAATTGCACCTTGGGCTCGACCTTTTCAGCGGCGAGATCTTGTGTGCCGATCTGACGGTGGAAAGCATCGGCGACACTACAGCACTTCCGGAGCTTCTGGCTCAGATCGACGCGCCTGTCGCCCGGTTCATTGCCGACTGCGCCTATGACGGGGCATCCGTCAGCGATCTTGTCGACGCGCGGTTTGGCACAAGATCGACATCATCATCCCTCCGCCGAAGAACGCCGTGCTGAGCACCGACGCGACGCATGATTCAACCTCACGGGACCGCCATATCGACGCGATCGCAACCCAAGGCAGGAATGGGTTGGCAAAAAGCCAGTGGCTACAATCAGCGCTCTCGGATCGAGGCCCGGATGGGTCGCTGGAAGACCGTCATCGGGCCGAAACTGAAGGCGAGGACCTTTGCCAACCAACGAACCGAGGCCACTATTGGCGTCAACATCTTGAACCGAATGACCAGGCTCGGCCGGGCCGAGTTCGAACGCGTAGCATGAACAAGGTCGCCGGTAGGGC
>NZ_JBTMXB010000125.1:0-1047 GCF_054489405.1 Mesorhizobium sp. A623 | reverse complement strand
TTCAGCGAAGATAGCAAAACGGCGGTGATCGTGGCCGTTGCTAATGCGATGGCGGGAGCGAAAGCGGAACCGCAACCCACCTGTCCGCGCCTCCGACCGAACAGACTGTCGACGGGTCGCAACTTCCCCTTTGCCGCTGTCGTCGAAGACCGAACCAAGGATGCCGAACGCTCGTCGACAAACTAACCGGCGCCTGACTGGAGGCCCACGCCTCGCTCCCATGTCTGCAGGCCAGTAAGCAATTTATTCGGCCCGATCATTCGGGACATCAAGTTTAGGGTCGCTGCCCAACAACGCGCGGCGGCTGGGGGTGTCCTGAACATGTCTCGCGAACGTCGACGTAAGATGCTGCTGGGATGAGAACCCGCATATCAGCGCGATCTGTGAAATCGTCAGGTCGTCTGCCGCAAGGAGCTCCTGTGCCTTGTCGATCCGGCGGCGAATGAGGAATTGGTATGGCGAGCATCCAACGGCGGTCTTGAAGCCTCGAGAGAAGTGAAACGCGGAAAGTCCTGCTGCAGCTGCGATTTCGGCGAGCCCGATGTCTTCTCCTAGATGCGCCTCAATAAAGTCGACGGTGCGTCGCAGCCTGTAAGGCGCAATAACGTGGTCCGTATTTGGTAGCGCGTTGTACGTGGACGAGTAGGCACGAAGTAACCTGACCCCAACGGCGAGCGCGAAACTATCCATCATAGCGTTGATGCCGAGTTGAGTTTGCCGCAACTCCTCGGCGAAACGATGGCCCATGTTCGCAAGCACCCTGTCCGGCGCCAATAAGTTCGGCACGAGCTCTACTGCTCGGCCTTCTATGGTATCACTGCCCAACAGTTGCTCCAGACGGTTGGGGGAAAGATGTAGATGAAGGCAATCCACGTCGCCGCTACATGAGTACCAGCGGCTATCGGATTCCGCTGGAACCACTGAGACGTATCCATGTCGCGGACTTAAAGGTCGCGTTAGCCCACCTCCTACCGCCGCACCGAAGCTTTTTGGGCTGTTGAGATAGATGATTACGACGTGATCCAACAACGGAGGAACGTCGAACTC
>NZ_JBTMXB010000124.1:0-1068 GCF_054489405.1 Mesorhizobium sp. A623 | reverse complement strand
TGGATCGTCCTTCTGGATCGTCCTTTTCATCGGGCGATCCACCTTATGCCCCTGTCTCAGAAACCGGCACCACCTCAGTTTCAGGCAGCCTATTGCCCCACAATGATCTTACTGTCGGTAGTTTCTACGCTCTTCGCAGGATTAGAATTGAGGGCGAATATCGATAGGAATGCGAGAGCGATCCCCACTCCCACGCCGTAGATAAATGTTCTCTTGCCCATGCTAGTCTCCTCTCCTCGCTCCGCTGGACGGCCAACGCCGAACAAATCCGAGGTCGTTAGCCAGACCGCATCACGCCAGGCTCTTCTGTAGGCGGTTCTTCGTTTTCCGGCTTCGGTAATGGCACGTCGCTTATCAGATCAGCAAAGTTAATGGTCGCTACCAGAAACCAGCTTCGTCATACACCTTGGTGACAGAACTCGTTCGGTCGATCCCTTGGATAGCACCATCGGTGAGTGCTTCCCGTGCCTCCTGTACGGCTTGGGCGCACGCGGCCTCGACGTTGGCAAGATTAACCTCGACAGTCTCTGTCTTGGCGAATTCAAGAAACTCAAACCGGAACTTCGGCATACGCGCATTTCCCTTTGAAGGAGAAATGCCGAAGAGATGGATGTGTTCCAGTGGACCTTGCCTTCTCTGGATCGGTAGCCACATTGAGTGCAGACGCTTCCCTTGACAACGGATGTACTGGCAAGGTGAGCCTACGAGGCAGGTCAATGACCTGCCCGTCCGTTTCAGGGCGGCTTGGATTGAAACTCGTCCGCGTGTCCTGATGGATGCGCGGGCCTTCTTGTTTTGGGGCGAACTAATTCGGCTTCTCATGTGCCGGATCGGGTCTTCACCCCCCTTCAACCTATCTGTTGCGGGCGCGAGAGGCGGGGCTTTTGGCTGGCCGCACCGCAGGGCTGTGATGACGACGCGGCGCTTGAAGGGCTTCCTATTCCGGCGGGTGGGCCGTCCGCCCCAGGGTCTGAGCCAACCCGATTGGACGATGATTGTCCGTCGTCAGATCATTTGGCTCAGATTGGATCGCAGATTAGCGAAGTGTCGGCCTCATCTTGGGGTTGA
>NZ_JBTMXB010000123.1:0-1071 GCF_054489405.1 Mesorhizobium sp. A623 | reverse complement strand
CGGCGTTGGTGCACGGATAGGCCAGTGATGGTATGAGGGCCTCGATCACAAGCTAACCGAGATTTGCATGCCGTTTAAATTCAACGCAGCGCGGCGTCATCACATTCCACGCGCCCTGTATCGGGTGACAAATTGGAGCGCCTATGACCGCGGCCTGATTTTGCGCGGCGATATCAGGATGTGGATTTCGGCTGAGGCGATTGAAGGGTGGCGCCCATCGTGCCGGAATACGCCCGGCGGTCAGCGCCGGTTCTCCAATCTGGCGATCGAGACAACGCTGATGCTCGGCGCTCTGACCCGGTTTCCACTGCGCCAGACCGAGGTTTTTTGCGCTCGCTTATGGCTTTGATGAACCTTGATCTGACCGTTCCCGATCATACGACCCTGGCACGCCGGCGCAGAACGGTTGATGTCTGCTCGGTCCGACGTCCACGCAGGAGACCGGTCGACATTGTGATCGACAGCACTGGCCTGAAATTCTACGGCGCAGGTGAATGGGCAAGAGCCAAACACGGTGAAACGCGCCGTTCGTGGCGTAAACTGCATATTTCAGTGAATGCTGACGACAATGAGATCATTGCCCACGAGCTCACTGATGACGACACATCAGACAGCGCCAGGATCGGCAAACTCGTGGCCAATTCGGGCGGCAATATCCGATCGGTCATTGTCGATGGCGCCTATGACGGGGAGCCCACATATCAGGCGATCCGTGCCGCACGTCCAGCCCGATCTCCGCCCAGGATCGTCATCCCGCCGGGCAAGCGTTCGATCCCGGACAAGGGACGGCCGCATGGTGGGAGCGAGCGGGAATGCCATGCCGCAGAGATCGCGCTTCATGGCCGAATGGCGTGGCAGCGACGACACGAATACGGCAAACGCTCTCTGGTCGAGACTGCCATTTCCCGCATCAAACGTATCAACGACGGGCACCTGACCTCCCGCACTTTCGGCGCCCAGCAAAACGAAGTCGCCATTCACATCAAAATCGCGAACCGTAACATGGTCCTCGCAAGGCCCCTGTCCGAGCGCGTTCGCTGATCAAGCTACAAAGTCACCGAACCCTTTGAC
>NZ_JBTMXB010000122.1:0-1078 GCF_054489405.1 Mesorhizobium sp. A623 | reverse complement strand
CTCGTTGTATGCGAATTCCTCGACCGTACGCAACTTCTCCCATTCATCGGGTATTCCTCAAGCCTTCTGCATGGCGCTGTTCGGTGTGACCGCATATCCGACGCTGCCAGCGATCTGGACCGCAGCGCCCCTTCCAACTGGCGGCTCGCGCAATGACGATCCCTCACCAGTATCCTGAACGAAGCGCGCGGAGGGGTAGTCGGCGGTTTTGCGCCGCCAATTCAGTTCGACCAAAATCCCACGTAGCGTTTCTATGTTTGGCCGCGCTGCTCATCGATTGCGCCGCCATGGATCGGGACTGCGATGCCGTTACAGCATCAGAATGTCGCCCCTGATTGAGCAGCGATCGCTTGTTTTCCAATAAGCATCGTGCACGATGCCGGAAGAACCCCGCCGGAGAGAGTAATGTACACGCACATTCTGATCGCAACGGATGGCTCCGAACTTGCCCGCAAGGGCCTTGAGCACGGTCTGTCGCTTGCCAAGCCGCTCGAGGCGAAAGTTACGGTTCTAGCCGTTTCGGAACCCCTGCGACCCGAAATGGCGAATGCTGCCCGTCTGGGGGGTGTCCATGATCCCGTTTCTCGTTACGACCGGCAGATAGATGCAATCATGAAGGAACGATTTGCTTTCATCGAACAGCGCGGGTCCGAGCATGGCGTCACAGTGGATCTAGTGCATGAAATCGATGGATCTCCTGCCGAGGCCATCGTCAGGTTTGCCAAGCTCAAAGGCTGTGATCTCATAGTGATGTCCTCGCATGGCCGGCGTGGCATACGGAAGGTTCTTCTCGGGAGTCAGACATCTGAGGTGCTGGCGAATACAACCATTCCCGTACTGGTAGTCCGGTAGTCGATCTTCACAGTATCAGGATGCTCCGGGTCTCATAGACTGAGCGGCCGGCATTGCCGTCATGGGCGAGCGCACGGCCAGAAAATGCGTCGGCAGCGGCTTGCGCACGGCCATACTCAATTCCCGTTCCTTTACAGCGCGGCGGGACGGACATCCGCACAAGAATTTTCAATCAGGTTAGTCGCCAAGAGCCGAAGAGTCTCGAATAACCGCCGTAGACAATAGC
>NZ_JBTMXB010000121.1:0-1109 GCF_054489405.1 Mesorhizobium sp. A623 | reverse complement strand
ATGAGCTTGTGTCCTGTTAGTGCATCGGGTCGCTCGACCGCGAGGCATTCCGAAGGGTGATGCTATTTCTGTTGCGCTTCCGTCCTGTGGGCGTCGCGCCAGGCATCCTGTCGGCCAGCGCGCTTGGCCGCAAGACAGAACAGGGCCTCTGCCAGCAACCGGCCAGCCAGGATGCTGGTGGTGCCGCTGGAAGCATCGAAGTCGGGCGACACCTCCACCAGGTCGAACCCGGCAAAGCCATCCCGAGCCACGATTCTCACACCACGAATGATCTCGCGCGAGGTAAGGCCGCCTGGTTCCGGGCTGTTGGTTGCCGGGGCGAAGGCGGGGTCGACGCCGTCGATATCAAGGCTGATATAGAGCCGGGCCCCATCGGCGCTGGCGATGGCGCGGGCGCGTTTGGCAACGGTTTCGATGCCGAGGCGCTCGACTTCCTCCATGGAAAACACGGTAATGCCGAGCTTGCGGTAGAGCGGCGTCCATTCGGGCAGGTTGCGTGGGCCGCGCGCGCCGATGACCACGATGCGCCGCGGGTCGACCTTGTCGAGTTCCGCAATGCGCAGCAGGGGTGAGGCGCGGGTGAGGCGGTCGCCGCCGAAAGATTCGCTGAGATCGAGATGGGTGTCGAAGACGATAAGCCCGACCGGGGTGTCGCCGTCATCGGCGACTGCGCGCACCGCCGGATAGCTGATGCCGTGATCGCCGCCGATGGTCAGCGGCACCGCCCCGTTGGCCAGCACCGCGCCAAGCCGCGCTTCGAGGCGGGCGTAGCTGGCGACGTTGTCGCCCGGCACGACATCGATGTCGCCCGCGTCGGCGACGGTGATGTGCGCCGCCATGTCGAGGTCCCAGTCGAAGCTGTAGCTGCCGTAGAGGAGCGAGTATTTGCGGATTTCCTGTGGGGCGCGGCGTGTCGCGCCGCCGCGAAAGGTGGCGATGCCGTCATAGGGCATGCCCACCACCACCGCGTCGGCGACAAGACCGGCCAGATCGCTCACGTGAGGGAACGCCATGAAGGGCGGCACGTCGCCGTACATGCGGGGAACGCCGGCCGGGCTCAGGGCTTCGCTCATAGGTTCGGTCCTCCGTGCTGTCGTGTCGATGGTGCC
>NZ_JBTMXB010000120.1:0-1119 GCF_054489405.1 Mesorhizobium sp. A623 | reverse complement strand
GGTCTTGGTGCATTGATCGGGGTGCGGACGGATTTCAACCTTTGATGCCGTTGGCTATGCCGTGGCTGCCTTGTACCGGACAGACTTCGGGCGTGCGCATGCCAACATACGATTGAGGACGGCACAACCAATGGCGACTTCCGTTTGCTGGGTCCGGAACGATCTTGCCCGCAGTCGGCTACCGATGATGGATTTGTAGCGGCCGATCGCGGTCTCAACGAGCGAGCGCTTACCGTAGCTGGTCGCAGCCTGCCATTTCATCCGGCCATCTTTGTTGATCGCCGCGATATGCCGGTCCCGCTGGCTGAGAGGTTCGGTATCTGCCCGCTCGATTGCGTTTGCACGCGGCGGTATGACGATCGTTGCACTGCCGCTATGGTTGGTGACGACCTTGTAGGTTGGCTCGCCGTCATAGGCGCCGTCGGCTGTGAACTGGCCGATCTCTCCATCGATCTGGTCGAGCAGCGGTTCCACCTGCGAGGAATCTCCAGTGTTCTGATCGGTCATGACGTGAGCAATGATTTCACCGCTGTCGGCATCCAGCGCCAGATGCAGCTTTCGCCAGCTTCGCCGCGATCTGGCGCCGTGCTTCTCCTCCAGCCACTGCCCGGCCCCATAGATTTCGAGCCCGGTGCTGTCGATGAGGACATGTACGGGTCCGTCTCCTGGAAACCGGCGACCTTGCCGTCTGTCAGGCAATCGCGAGATGCTTGCCCGACGGCTCAGCGTCGTATGATCAGGGACGGCGAGATCCAGTCCCATCAACTGCAGCACCGATGCCAGCAAGCCCTCCGTCTGACGCAGCCGCAGGCCGAACACCAGGCCCAGCGTCAGAGCAGTTTCAATCGCCAGATCGGAGTAGCGCGGCTGGCCACCGCGGGTCGTCCTCTTCGGCGCTCGCCAAGACGACAAGGCTTCCGGCGTGAGCCAGAGCGTCAGGCTTCCTCGTCGGCGAAGGCCTGCCTCATATTCTCGCCAGTTCGTTACCTGGAACTTCATCTTGCCGATGCGATGGCGGCGGGAGGCATTATGTTTGAAGGGCATGAAGATGACGAACCGGCTATTTCAGTCGCCGCTCGACTACGCCATCGCCAATAAATGATCCGTGCACCAAAGCTT
>NZ_JBTMXB010000012.1:0-165592 GCF_054489405.1 Mesorhizobium sp. A623 | reverse complement strand
AACCAGCGACGCCCACACTCGAACTTCGGCGGCAGGAAGCCCGACGAAGTCTATGCTATGGCGGAAATGACGGAGCAGTTGGCGGCGTAGAAACAACCCGATCCACCTTAGCCAAGCCGCCCGCCAAACTGTCTCAGCAGGCGGGTCCACCTCAATCAAGAGCGACAAGACCGACCATGTAGTGGCTCACAAAGGTGGAGCCTTAACGCTGTCCGGCAGCGCTCTCGGACAGCGTCCGCCTCGGCCTTGATCGGCCGAGCCAGTGGCGTCACCGTGATCGCGGCCACGGCCTTCAATCCGGAGTTTCTTCGGCAGCTTAACCGACGGAGACGACGGTCAGGCGGTGGGATCGCTGGTCGTTGGCGACCCAGTCGATGGATTGTCCGGGGCGAAGACCCAGCAGCGCCGTGCCGATCGGCGTTAAAATGGAGACCTTGCCCTCCGCGATGTCGGCTTCGGCCGGATAGACCAGCGTCACCCGGCGCTTGTGGCCGTCATCGGGTTCGTATTCCAGCGGGGTGCCCATCTGGATGGTATCGGCCGGGATCGCCGATGCCTCGACGACTTCCGCGCGCTCGAGTTCGGAGAGCAGTTCGTCGGCCAGTTCGGGCTTCTTGTCCAGCAGGCCATTGGCGAGCAGGGTCAGGCGGTCATGGTCTGTCTTGCTGACGAGAATAGTGGGTTTGTTTGCAATCATATTCTTTACCCTGCCCGTTTATTCCAAAGGTCGGCATCAAACCGCCTGATCTTCCCTCGCCCAGGAAAGGGGGCAAGGTCAAGGCCGCCGACACCCCGAGCCGTTACCGGCAGTTCGGGGTCGCCCGAAGTCTGGGCTTAACGGGCGGCTTGTCAAGCGATCAGGGCGGGATCGATGGCAAGTGCTCGCCTGAAGATTCCAGTGTTGACATCAGCGAGGCGTCGGAGCCATCTCATGGCGCTCAAGGGTCGGCCTTCGACCCATGCTCGCCCGGCGGACGGATCGCACCTCGCAGCAACAGGCTCACGATCCAACCTCCGTTTAGCAGGGCGACTTGCCGTGGCGTCCTCCAAACCGGTTCAACCCATCAAGCTTTACCGCGCCGAATTGTCGGGCCATTCGCACCGGGTGCAATTGTTCCTCGGCCTGCTCGGTCTGCCCTACACGCTGATCGACGTCGACCTCGCCCATGGTGCCCACAAGCGCCCGGATTTTCTCGCGAAGAACCCGCTCGGCCAGGTTCCGGTGATCGAGGACGGCGATGCCTGCCTCTACGATTCCAACGCGATCCTGACCTATCTGGCCAAGAAATACGATGACGGGCACTGGCTTCCCGCCGATCCGGTTTCGGCGGCCCGCATCCAGCAATGGCTGTCGCTGGCCGCCGGCCAGATCGCCAACGGTCCGGCGGCGGCGCGCATGGTCACCGTTTTCGGAGCGTCAATCGATCACGAGAAGGCCAAGGCGCTGGCCAACCATGTGCTGAAAGTGCTCGACGCTGAACTGGCCCATCGCAATTTCACCGTCGGCGACACACCGACGATCGCCGACGGCGCCGGCTACAGCTACATCGCCAAGGCGCCCGAGGGCGGGGTTTCACTCGAACCGTATCCTTCCGTCAGAGCGTGGCTCAAACGTATAGAAGACCTTCCCGGCTTCGTCCCGTTCAAGGAAACGAAGGCGGGGCTGCTGGCCAGTCAGGCAAGCTGACACCGTGACGGATCAGGCGGCCCAGAGCGACTCGTCCGCCGGCGCTGCTGGGGCAGGAAATGGCGCTTTTCGCCTTGAATCGCCTCGCCCTTAAAGATACATAAATAATGTATCTTTAAGGGCGAGGCGATGATGGAATGGATTCCCGCAGATGAGCGCGTGATCGACGTCAGGCAAATCGATCCGCGACACCGCCACATGGTCATTCTCCAGTTGTTCGAGCATCTGCCGGACGGAGGAACCCTGCAGCTCATAGCCGACCACGATCCAAAACCTTTGCGGTTCCAGCTTGAGACGAAGCACGCGGCGCATTGCCTGTGGGCCTATCTGGAAGAGGGACCGGATGTCTGGCACGTTCGACTTCGCAACAGGCGTGCGAGGGAGACGTCGGATGCGTAGCGCGCTTGCCTCCGCTGCGGCCGCAATGTGGCGGACACTGGACATGCCGCGAGCGATCTTCGCCCCGGTGCGCCACGGGTTCGAACCGTCGCACCCCGAGCAACTCGAGGCGCTCTTGAGGGTCGCCGGCCAATCTCTTGGCGAATGCCTTTCATGGGTGCTCACCGCCATCGAACGGGCCGAGCGTCCCGATATTCATGTCTCCGATGCGGAGGAAAGGAAGCTGTCATGCTGACCAATTCGCATGATTTCGCCAAGCCGGCCGGTGAAGCCGAACGCACATATCTGGAAGCCCTCATTCGAGCAGACTATGACCGGTGCCGCGTCGGCGAGACATTCGACGATATGAAGGGGAGAATGGCGTTCTCGCGGGAGGATCGGGGCCTTTATCGCGACTGGATGGCCATCGCGGTGGCGCGGGCAGAGGCGGAGCGCATCGCCGAACCAGCATTGATCACCGCTGAATGATCGAGTTGCCGGAGACGGAAAAGACTGTCCGGCCGAGATGTCGTCACCGACAACTTGCCGCCTGCATCCCAGCATGCAGGCTTGGTGGCATAGCACCGCATGATCTTGGTGATCTGCGGTAACGGCCGACGCCAAGCGCCGCATGGCCCCGAACTATTCATGGCGCCTTGAAAAGGAGAAATACAAATGTCCGAAGGAATGTATCCGACCGCTACCGCGGAATTTGCCAAGAAGCGCCGCGCGCTTGCGCCGGATACCGAGGCGGCGTTCCAGGCGTTCAGCCAGAAAGTCTTTGCCGAAGGGGCGCTGTCGGTAAAGGTCAAGCAACTCATCGCGGTTGCCGTGGCGCATGTCACGCAATGCCCCTATTGCATCAAGGGACACACCAAGGCCGCCTTGCGCCATGGCGCCAGCGAGCAGGAATTGATGGAAGCGATCTGGATCGCGGCCGAAATGCGGGCAGGGGGTGCCTATGCCCATTCCGCGCTTGCGCTTGAGGAAATGGAAAAAGCGGCGGCACCGAAGGGCGCCTGAGCGCCAGGGTTCACCGAAACCGTCGCAACGGGCGGCACCACTGCCTCTTTCGCGGTTTTGGCCACAGCACCGATGGCCAGTGCCATTGCGGCTGTGCCGCCGCCGCCATTATCGGCAATCGCATGGTTTTGCCCTCAAAAGAACGGCCCGCCGAAATCGACGGGCCGCCATTCGTCTTCGAGCTTTGGCCCGTCAGAGGGAGGCGATCGGGGATGGCGCGCTCACCTGCGCCATCAGGTCGTTGTCCCACTCGCCTTCCACCATGATGTGCGCGGTGGCGCCGAGTTCGGCCGCCTCGATGAGGTTGTGGTTGACATAGGCATAGACGCCCGGCTGCCGGAAAGTGTAGAGCGCCGCTCCCGCAGAGCCGCCGCGCACGAACCAGGTTTCGAGGTCCTTGGCCGGCGGGTTGTGGAACTTGCCCAACTCCCACACATGGTCGCCATGGCCGCCGATCAGGTGCGGGCGGGTGTCGCGGTTGGCCTGCGCATGGACGAACAGGACCGTCTCCCCGACATTGGCCTTGAGCGCGTTGTCGCCGGTCAGCGCACCGACCTTGCCATTGAACACGACATGGGTCGGGATCAGGCCGCGCATCACTTTGAGCGTGTCGTCATAACTCTCGCCAAGCGATGCGTAGTCCTTGAACTTGCCGTTCTCGTCACGCGGGATGTAGAACTCGTTCTCGCCGATGTAGAAGATGCGGTCGTAGTGCAGCGGCTTGCCGTTTTCATCCTTCAACCCCTCGCGCGGCAGCACCATGATGGTGCCGCTCATGCCCGTCACCACATGCCAGGGGATCATGCCGGCCGGCGCGCAGTGATAGACGAAGGCGCCGGCGCGCGTCGCCTTGAAACGCAAAGTCGCCTGTTCGCCGGGATTGACCTCCGTCAGCGCGGCACCACCCAGAGCGCCGGTGGCGGCATGGAAGTCGACATTGTGCGGCATTTCGTTGGTTTCGGGATTGACCAACGTCAGTTCCACATAGTCGCCTTCGTGCACCACCATCATCGGCGCCGGGATCGAGCCATTGTAGGTCATGGCCTGCATGGTCGTTCCCTCGTCGTCGATGATCATGGGCTGTTCCTTCACGGTCAACTGGAATTCGACGATCTTGGGGCCGTCGATAGCGACCTGCCGGTGCGCGTGCACGAAGGGCGGCTTGACCAGCATTATGCGTTCGTGGGGCAGGGTGCTGATATCCGCTATCGGGGGCCGTGCGTTTGCGGGCGTTGCCGCCACCGCCGTCAGGAGGGCCGCCGTGGCCGCTCCGGTCATCGTTCCAAACAGGGCTTCGCGTCTCGTCAACATTTCCACTCTCCTTCGTGGCCTTTGTTGACGCCAGTCCTAAACCGATGCCTGGCGGAATCTTTGCTGCCGGACAAAATTTCGATTCTTCGCCAGGCGGCGGCGCGCCGCCGCACCCCAGGTGAGATGACGAGCCCCGGCTAGGTCACATCCTCCTTGATCTCTTCCAGGACATCGGGCCGGTGGATGACGATATATCGGTGCGTGCTCGAAACGATGCCGTCCTTTTCCCAGGCGCTAAGCGTTCGGCTGACCGTATGCAGCGTCGTTCCCGCCAGTTCGGCAAAATCCTGCCGCGACAGCGGGAAGCAGATTTCGATCCCCTGGGCAGTGCGTCGTCCGGCCTGTTTTGCCAGACGCGTCAACGTATGGGCGATACGGCGCTCGACGGTTTCCGTGGAAAGCTCGCGCAACCTTGTCTGTGTTTCCTGATAACGCGTTCCCAGCACCGCAACCGCGTTTATCGCGATCTGCACATGCTTGCCCATCAACTGCTGAATGGTATGCGTGGACCAGGAAAACAGGTGGGTGTCTTCGACGGCGCTTACCGTGCCGGGATAGGCCGCAATTCCCGCGAGAGCGGCATAGCCCGCCAACTCGCCCGGTCCCAGATAACGCAGCGCGACCTGGCTGCCGTCCGGGGCGGTCTGGACCGCGCGCAGGCGCCCGACAATGACGACGTGGAAACTGTCAACCGCATCGCCCTGGTGGTAAAGCACCGTTCTCTTGGCAATGCGCTTGCGGACGGCCAGGCGGCAGGCCTCCTCGATGGCCTCCATCGGCAGCGAGCGGAAGATTTCGGTACCCGCCAATATGTTCAGGTCCGTTTGTCCGCCCACCATCGCCTGTGTTTCCGATCTCCTGTTCATCCGACGTGGCGGTCACGCGGCCGGCGGGTCTTGCAGCGCTTGCGCAGTTTAATCAGCATATCTTGTTTTGCCGCAAAACCAGATACGCTGCGGCAGCCTAGAACGGCTCGCGACCGGTGCCTTCCACAGATATTGCTGCGGAATTCATTGTCGGCCTTTGTCAGCGATCGATCTGATTATAATGTGAGAGACGCCATAGGATGTTGTTGCGAGCCATGTTGACCATAGACAAGACAGATCTGTCGCGCCACCACGTCCCGCGGACGGTTTCCGATCGCATCGCCTATCGTCTGGTCGGCATGGTCCAGTTCGTTGCCGGCGCGTTGTTTGGCCGGCGTTATCGCCACCGTACGATCGTGCTTGAGACGATTGCGGCGGTTCCCGGCATGGTGGCGGCAACGCTGCTTCATCTCAAATGCCTGCGTCTCATGATCGACGATCGCGGCTGGATTCGCGCCTTGCTGAACGAGGCCGAGACCCAGCGGGCGCATTTGATGGTGTTCGTGGCAATCGACCGCCCGAACGTGTTCGAGCGTTTTGTCGTGCTGATCGCGCAAGGGCTTTTCTACAATGCCCACTTTCTGCTCTATCTTTTTTCCCCGCGCACCGGCCACCGCATTGCCGGATACTTCGCCGAAGATGCCGTGCGTGGTTACGGACAATATCTCGATGAAATCCAGGATGGCCGGCAGGACAACCCGCCGGCGCCGGCATTGGCGATTGCCTATTGGAACCTGCCGCCCGACGCGCGGTTGAGCGATGCCATTGCTGCGATCCGGGAAGACGAAGCCCTGCACAGGGACATCAACCACAGCTTCGCCGATGCCTTGGACGGCGGGGACAATCTCCCCGGGCCGCCGTCTCTCAGCTGAAATTCTCGTCGTGGCGACCTTGGGTTGTCAGGCGGGCGCTGCGCCGCCGCTACTCGGCCGGTACCGCTGCTCCTCCAACGGTGGCGGCCTTGTTGACGCGGCCGTCGACCAGACGGTCGGCGAGCGCCGCGCCGGCCATCATCGCGGCAAGCGCCAGAAGAGAGGTGGCGGCAAGCACCGCGCCGCCGGTGAAGCCTGCGCCGATGGTGCAGCCGACCGCGAGAATGCCGCCAAATCCCATCAGCACCGAGCCTGCCGCATAGCGCAGGATCGACGGCGCGCCGGGTTCGGCGAAGGTGACGATCCGGAACTCTCGAAACAGGATCGCCGCCAGGAAAGCGCCGACCAGCGTTCCCGCCAGCAGGCCCTGATCGAGCCCGAAGCCCGACGCCGCGTCGGTTGCCAGGCTCGCGCTGGTCGCCAGCGGTCGGATGAAGGACAGGCTTTCGGCCTGGATAGGCTCGAACACCTGTAGCGAAAGCTGATAGGTGAAGTACCAGCCGCCCACCACCGTCAGGCCGACTCCGACGCCGCCCGCAACGCGCCACAGGGCAGGCCGCGCCTTGAGGGTGACAGCCAGCGCGACAATGGCGAGGACGCCGCCGATCGCCACGCCCGCGCGCTGGTCGAGACCGCCAAGGGCCAGCAGGTCGTTACCGCCGATCAGCCCGGTTCTGGCGAGAGACGAGAGCCAGTCGCGCAGCGGCACGAGAATGCCGTCATAGGTCGCCCAACTGACAAGGCCGGTGACGAGGATGCAGAATACGGCGCGCAGATTGCCCGAAGCACCAAGCACCAGCAGGCGCGACACGCAGCCGCGCGTCAGCGCCATGCCGACGCCGAAGACGAGGCCCCCGGCAAGCGCGCCCGACAAGCTCTGCGGCGTGCCGAAGAAGCGCGTGTCGACGGCGGAGAGCACGCCGCCATAGAGCAGAAACTGCACGCCGAGGATCGCAGCGGCGAAGCCGGCCGACCAGACGGCGAGCGCCTTCAAGTCGCGGCCGCGCGTGATGTCGAGAACGGCCGAGCGGGTGCAGAAAGCGCTGCGCTGGGCGAAAAAGCCGAAGAGAAGCCCAAGTACGGCACCGCCTATGGCCGCGGCCTGCGTTTCGCCAAAGGCGTCGATAAGCGGGACCATATCCACGGCAATCTCCTACGTTCCGACGCAGGATAGTCATGGCTGGCGTGCCGGGGCAGGTATGGATTTTCGAAATACGCGCCACGGCGATAAAGATAATGCCGATCCTGCCTATTTCGTGGAACGGGCTCCTATCGGCGGCGAGTTTTGGAATTTCGTTCCCGCGCGAAGCGGGCGCAAGCCCGCCCGGCTTTGCTCAAAATGAACGAGCGGACACCAATGCCGTCGCGGACCCAGCCTCGGACCTATTCGATCCCTGCGCTCGGCTTCTTGTCGTCGCCTTCCTGGACTTCCGGGGTAACATCCAGCACCTCGGCGTGCATGGTGATCCTGGCCCCCCCCGGAACGCAGTCCGTCATGCAGGGATTGTTTTTATTGGCGAGATATTCCGGTTCCTCGGCGCGATCATCGGCGATGAAATTCTGCTTGTTGGGCATCTCGATCGTACCGAAATTGGCTTTCGACAACTCGAAATCCTCATCCGTCACGATGTCGTTGAGATAGAGCACATAGGCCGTCAGCGCATAGACGTCGTCGTCCGACAGCGAGCGCGCATTGCCGAACGGCATGGCGCGGCGGATGTAGTCGTAAACCGTCGAAAGATACGGCCAGTAGGAGCCCACGCTCTTGACCGGGCGGTCGTCCTTCAAAGAACCCTGGCCGCCCGCCAGCGCCGGCCAGCGGCCGACCGCCTCGCCGAAATCACCGTGGCACGACGAACAATTCTCGTCGAAAAGCTTTTCGCCCTGGGTCACGGTGCCGTGGCCTTCCGGCAGGCCAACGCCATCCGGGCGCACGTCGATGTCCCAGGCGGCGATCTCGCCGGCGGTGGCGACGCGGCCGAGATGATAGGTTAATCCGGCGCCTTCGCCGGCTGGCGTCGCGACTACGGCGGGCTTGCCGGGTTCGGCCTCGACGCTCGCCTCTTTCGGTTCCGCCGGCGTCGTTTCAGTCTTCTTGTCCTCGGGCTTCGGCGCTGTCTCGCCCGCATCGGCCGGCTTCGAGAAGGTTGCGACATAGGCGATCACATTGTCGATGTCGGCCTGTTTTTTCAGCCCGGCGAAGGACATTTTCGTCCCCTTCACCATGCCCTTCGGGTCGTCGAGAAACTGGGCCAGCGTTTCCGCGTTCCACACCAGCCCGCCCGCGCCGGCCTTCTCCATGGCCGACGAATAGCGGTAGCCTTCGGCGGTGCCGGCCATGCGGCCGATCAGGTCGTTAAGCTCCGGCCCGACGCGGTGTTTCGCGCTTTCGCCGACGGCGTGGCAGGCTTTGCACCTTTTGAACACCTGCTCGCCGGCGGCCGGATCGCCGGCGAAAGCCGTTCCGGCCAGGCAGAACGCCGCCAGCGCGGCAGCGAGCGCGCTTTCAGGAAATCTCGACATTTTCGGCCGCTCCGTTCTTGTCCACGTACCAGGTCTGAATGCCGTTGTTGTGATAGATGGAGTTGGCGCCGCGCACTGCCCTGAGTTGCTGTTTTGTAGGCTGGACAAAGCCCTTCTCATCCATCGCGCGCGACTGCAGGAACATGTCGGACCCGTCCCAATCCATCTCATAATAGAAGCGGTGCAGCGCCATCGGCAGGCTCGGCCCGTCGATGCGGGCCGGCTTCCAGTTGCGGCCGCCATCGGTCGAGACGTCGACGCGCGCGACCGTGCCATTGCCCGACCAGGCAAGCCCCGACAGCACCAGCCGCCCCTTGCCATGGGTAATCGGCGCTTGCGGGCTGGGATTGGTGATGACCGACTTCACGTCCATCCCCCAGGTGAAATGCCGCGCCTTTCCGTTGGCCAGAAGGTCGGTGTATTTCGAGGTTTCCTCGCGCTGCTCCCAGGGTTCGTCGCCGACTTCCAGCCGGCGCAGCCATTTCACCCACATATTGCCTTCGAAGCCCGGTACCACCAGCCGCACCGGATAGCCCTGCTCGACGCGCAGCGCCTCGCCGTTCATGGCGAAGGCCACCATGCAGTCGTCCAGCGCCTTTTCCATGGGGATCGAGCGCGTCATGGCAGCCGAATCCCCGCCCTCGGCCAGCACCCATCTGCCAGCAGCCTTGACACCGGCCTCGGCCAGAATGTCCTTCAGGAGCACGCCGGTATATAGCACGCAATGCACCATGCCGTGCGTGAACTGGCAGCCGTTCAACTGCGCGCCGCGCCACTCCATGCCGGAATTGGCGGCGCATTCGAGGAAGTAGATCTTGTTCACGCGCGGGAAGCGCCGCAAATCGTCCATGGTGAAGACCAGCGGCTTTTCGACCAGCCCGTTGATCATCAGCCGGTGCTTTGCCGGATCGACCACCGCCGCGCCGCCGTGGTGGCGCTCGAAGCAGAGCCCGTTCGGGGTGATGATGCCGTCGAGCTTGTGCAGGGGCGTGAAATTGACCGAGGAGATCGGATCGGCCGTCAGCCAGGGCACGTTGCGGCGCACCGCATCCTTCTCGAAGGGCGAAGGCATGCCGTAGGGATGCGCGTCCACCCCGTCGCCGGAATAGCGGTTCCAGTCCTGGATTTGCGTGATCGCCGGATCGTCGGCGGCTAGCGCTCGGCCGGACGCCAGCCCCCCCGCAAGCGCCGCCCCGCCGGCCAGCCCGGCTTTCAGGAAGCCGCGCCGCGACTGCCCGCTCCCGCTCCGCTCCGCCATCGCCGCCTCCACATTCATAGATACATATGATTGTTTATATGTATCAGGGCGCACCTGCGCTGTCTACCGGTTGCAGCGGCTCAGCCGGCCACTTTTACCGACCGGTTTTCTTCGAGTTGGACGGTGGGATGGCGCGTCAGGTACTGCTCCACCACGTCCCAGATCGGCGGGCCTTGCGTTTCTTCGTTGACCGAGGCCCAGCCGGCCACCTGGTATTCCTTGGCGGGGTCGATCGCCTCGCCGGTTTTCAACAGCGTCATGTCGGAGATGCGGCCGCCCATCTCGCCGTTCGGGTCGATCGCGTAGCCCATGCCGCCGACGCGCACCATATCGCCGCCCTGCTGGTAATAGGGGTCCTTGTTGAAGAGGTTGTCGGCGACGTCTTCCATAATGGTCTTCAGCGTCGCGCCGGTCATGGCCGAGCGGTAGGCGGCCGGATAGGTCATGCCGCAGGCATTGTAGAGGTCCTCCACCGTGATCGTTTCGCCCGGCAGCACCGACGTGCCCCAGCGGAAGCCGGGCGAGAGCGCGATGTCGGCCTCGCGCACTTCCATGAGCGCTGCGCAGATCAGGTCGTCGAAGGTGCCATTGAAATTGCCGCGCCGGTAAAGCAGCGCCTCGGTGGTGGCCAGCTCGCGCTTGAGTTCCACCGCGTAAGGCGCACGCAGATCCGTGACCAGTTTTGTCATGTCGGCGTCAGGTGCGATCACGTCGGAAAACACCGGGATCAGGCGGTGGCGGAAGCCCTTCACCGCGCCGTCCTGCACGTCGAGATCGAGGCGGGTAATGAACTTGCCGTGCGATCCGGAGGCGATCAGCAGCGTCTTGCCGACCAGCACCGGCTCGGGCAGCGCATCATGCGTGTGGCCGGTCAGGATCACGTCGATGTCCTCGACGCGCGCGGCCAGCGAGCGGTCCACGTCGAAGCCGTTGTGCGACAGCAGCACGACGAGGTCGGCCCCCTGCTTGCGCGCCGCCGCGACGTTCTTCGCCACCTCCTCCTCGCGGATGCCGAACGACCAGTTGGGGAACATCCAGCGCGGATTGGCGATCGGCGTATAGGGGAATGCCTGGCCGATGACGGCGATCTTCACCCCGCTTTTCTCGAACATCTTGATGGCGTCGAAGGCCGGTTCGTCCCATTCGGTGTCGAAGATGTTGCCGCCGAGGAAGGAGAACGGCAGGCCGTCCACGATCTCCTTCACCCGGTCCGTGCCGTAGGTGAATTCCCAGTGGCCGGTCATGGCGTCGGGGGCGAGCGCGTTGAAGGCGTCCACCATGTCTTGCCCCTTGGTCTGGAGCGAGGTGTAGCTGCCTTGCCAGGTGTCTCCGCCGTCGAGCAGCAGCACCTTGTCGCCGCGCTCGGCGCGGATGCGCTTGACAATCGCGGCGATGCGGTCCAGCCCGCCCATCCTGCCGTAGGTCTTGGCCAGCGCCGAAAAGTCCTCGGAGGTCAGCGCATAGGCGTGCGGGCTACCCGGTTCAATATTGTAGAGTTTTAGAAAATCCGCGCCGGTGACATGCGGCGGCAGGCCGGCCACCGCGCCGACGCCGAGATTGGTCGACGGCTCGCGGAAATAGATAGGCATGAGTTGCGCATGGATGTCGGTGATGTGGACAAGCGTGACATTGCCCATCGGCTCGAAGTCGAGCAGGTCGCTTTCCTTCAGCGCTTGTGCTGCGGCCGCGCGCGACCAGCGGCCGACCAGCCCCGGCCCGGCGATCGCCGAAAGCGCGGTCGCGGCCATCAGGAATTCGCGGCGTGAGAACATGGGGCTTCCTTGTCGATTTAAGGGTATGGCGCGGGGTAAACAACGCCTTCCCCACTCCCCGTTTGCGGGGAGAGGGTGTCACCCAGTGACGGATGAGGGGGGGCAGCGTGAACTTTCGCGGGCAGGGGAGAGCTACTGCCTCACCGCCGGCGTTTCCACCGACAAGCCCGTGCCGCGCCAGGTCACATAGACCTCCAGCGCCATCAACTCGTCCGAGAACGCCTTGGGCATTTCGGCGCGCGTGTCGCGAATGCAGCCGCGCAGGCGGTTGTGCAGCGACACCATGTCGGCCTGCTTGAGCCGATAGGTCGGGAAACCGTTGGCCTGGCCCTGGCTCAGATGGTCGGCGCGGATGTGCTTGCCCATGCTGGCCTCATGGCAGGAGGCGCAGGCGAGGTTCAACTGACCGGTGCGGGTGTAGTATTCGGTTTTGCCCTTGTCCCACCAACTCTGCATGTCGCCCTGCTTGAGGTCGACCGACATCGGCGTGCCGAGAGACTGGTATTTGATGAAGGTGGTCAGCGCCTTCTGGTCGGCGGTGTCGAACTTGTAGGCTTCGGCGCCCATGTGCTCGGTGCGGCACTTGTCGATCTGCAGCTCGATATTGACCGGCCGCTTGGCATCGTCGTCCCACTTCGGGTAGTGCGCGGCGATGTCCTTCATCATCTCGGCGGCGTCATTGTGGCAGGACGCGCAGGACTTGCCCATGGTTCCGTCCACCGTGTTCCAGATATCCTGCCCGCGCTCGACATAGAGCATGCCGGGGTTGGCGAAGGAATCGGCCTCCAGCGCGCGAGTCTCGGCTTCGCGGAACAGCCAGCCGGAATAGACGGTGTCGATCGGATAGCCCTCCGGCGCCTTCGTCTTGGTGATCATCTCCTTGCCGTCGATGACCAATTGATCGTCGACCGGATCGGAATAGGCGACGGCGACAAGGCCGGTCGTGAATATCGCCGCGGCCGCGATTGCCAGCACTGTCTTGTTCAACTTGCCTTCCCTCCCCAGTTCCCTGTCAACCCGCTCCGGCAGTCGGCCGGTGCTG
This sequence comes from Mesorhizobium sp. A623, assembly GCF_054489405.1. Lineage (NCBI taxonomy): Bacteria > Pseudomonadati > Pseudomonadota > Alphaproteobacteria > Hyphomicrobiales > Phyllobacteriaceae > Mesorhizobium > Mesorhizobium sp. A623. The sequence goes on along the minus strand of NZ_JBTMXB010000012.1, from coordinate 152,860 downwards.
CCGTCTCAGCTCACTTCGATCTTCTGCTCGTCGGTGTAGATCGAGCCGTTGTCGTCCACCCAGGTGAACTTGAACGTGCCGCTCTCCGTTACCTTTGCCTTGAACTCGAAATACGGGTTGGCCGAGACAGCGGGGTCTATGTCGCAGGAAAACACCGGCGTTCCGTTGAATTCGCAAGCGAACTTGTTGATGATCTCACGCGGGATCACCTTGCCGTCCTTGTCCTTGCGCTGACCGGATTCCATCGTGTGGCTGATCAGCGTCTTGATGACGATGATCTCATCCGCCTTCGCCGTTTTCGGCACCTTGACGCGCGGTTTGGGTGTTGCCATTTGTCAATGCTCCTAAAATCTTGCCGCCGTCAGCCGCCGCAGCCGCCGATGGTGACCTTGACTTCCTTCTTGTCCATGTAGACGGAGCCGTCGGCCATCCTGGCGACGGCGATCACGTTCTGCGTCTTGGCCAGCCGCATGCGCGTTGTCGCCTCCGCGGCCCCGCTCATGGCGGTAAAGTTGAATGTCGCGACGGCCGGATTGGGATTGCCTTCGGCCAGGATGATGACCGACTGCACCATGTCGTCGCCGCTCATCACGCTGTCGACGCTGACCGAGATCGGCACCGTGTTGCCGTTCTCCGCGATTTCCGGCGCGGTAAGCGTGAGCTTGCCTGTTTCCGGCGTCTTGCCGCCTGCGAAGTCGGCGATCGCCTTGGCTGTGGCCTCGGGCGTCGCGCTGGCGGGATCAACCCGCGCGCCCGCGAGGACGAACGCCGCCGCGCCCGCCGAAACCGCCAATGCCTGCCGTCTGTTCAAATTCATGTCCGTCTCCCGCGCTTGCCGCGCTAGTCCTTCAACGTCGCCACATAGGCGACCACGTCCTCGACCTGCTCGGCGGTCAAAATGGTCTTGCCGACGAGATCCTTGCTAACGTTCACGCCGACATTGAGCGAATAGAAGCCCGGCATCACCGTATCGGGGCCGAACACATGCTTGGAATCGGTGACGATGGCGCGAAGTTCTTCCGGCTTCCAGCGACTTCCCGCGCCGTCCAGGGACGGACCGAGATCGCCGTGAAAGAGTTCCTTGTTCAGCGCGCTTACCTGGTGGCAGGCGAGGCAGTTGCCGAGTTTGCGGCTGACGAGAACTTCCGCGCCCTTGGCGGCGTCGCCGGGCTTACCGGTCAGCGACTGAGAAACCGCATTGTCGACGAACTTCACGTCGTTCGGTGCCGCGTCGGCGGCCCAGGCCGCGCCCGCCAGCATCGACAGGGTCGCTGCGACGACAATAACCTTCCCCGCTTGCATAACGGCAGTCCCTCCCATGTCGCGTTCAATATTTTTGCGGAACCGCGCGCGGTTCCATCCCTCCGGTTCGCAAGATAAACGCCGACCGGGAAAGGTCAATCGAAAAATATGAATTTCTGCATATATGCCGACCGACCGGGCCGGCGGAAGGCTATTCCGCGTCCAGCTTGCCGGCGGCGCGTGCCTCGGCGATGTGGCGCGAGTGATAGATCTGGAACGGCTCGTCTGTCTCATAGCCCTTCTCGCGCACCCATTTGAACATGTCGAGGAAGGTCCATTTGCCGAAGGCGCCGGGCATGACCGCAACCGCCGCCTGCGCGACCGACTTGTCTTGCGGCGCGTCCTCCGGCAGGAACACGATGGTCGGCGTGAACAGATAGCCCCATTTGCGCGTGGCCGTCTTTTCGGTCAGCACCGCGCCGTCCGTATCGGTGACCTCCTCGTCGCCGAACATATTGTATTGCACGACCATGTAGTTGGCCTTGATGTAGTCGCGCACCTCCGGATCGCTCAACAGCTTTTCGTGCATCTGCCTGCAATAGATGCAACCGCGCTGTTCGATGACGATGGCGAGCCGCTTGCCCTGCGACTTTGCCTGCGCGATGTCCTCGCCTACGTCGCGGAAGGTCAGGCTGAACCAGTCCTCCTTGTGCAGGCCGTCGTCGCCCGTTTCGGCAAAGGCCGGGGCGGTGCCGACGATCAGGAGCGCGAGAAGGGCGAATGCGGCTTTGAGCATGACGAAATCCTATCCGATCGACTGGAATATGGGGAATGTTTCGAGCAGCCAGTAGGATATCACAGACATCTTTCCGGTCACGAACAGGATGCCGGTTATCACCAGCAGCCCGCCCATCGCCTTCTCGACCTTCTCCATGTGACGCCTGAATCCCGTCGCCCAGCGCAGGAACGGGCCGGCGAAAGCGGCTGCCAGAAGGAACGGGATGCCGATGCCGAGCGAATAGACGGCGAGCAGCATCGCGCCCTTGGCCGCCGTGCCGGCCGAACCCGCCACGAACAGGATCGCTGCCAGCACCGGCCCCACGCACGGCGTCCAGCCGAAGGCGAAGGCAAGGCCCACCACATAGGCCCCAACCAGCCCGACCGGCTTGCGCGCGACCTGAACCCTCGCTTCGCGAAACAGCAGCGCGATGCGGAACACGCCCATGAAATGCAGCCCCATGACGATGAGGACGACGCCGGCGATGATGGACAGCGTATCGAAATACTGCGCGACCGCCTTGCCGACGAAGCTTGCGGTTGCACCCAGCGCGACGAAGACCGTGGTGAAGCCTAGCACGAAGGCCAGCGCGGAAAGCAGAATCTTTTGCCGCTGCGCAGAGGCCTGCTTGTCGGCCTTGAGCTGGTCGAAGCTTACCCCCGCCAGCCATGCCAGATAGGGCGGCACGATCGGCAGCACGCAAGGCGATACGAAGGACAGCAGACCGGCCAGGAAGGCGCCGCCAATGGTGACGTTGAGCATTTTTCTTCCCCGCGGTCCGGCGCGCTTTCCCCATATCTCAAGCGCGCACTGCAATGGGCTACCAAGATATTCAGAAATGACTATATATTGCAATCGACAAACTGGTTCCCTGCCGTGCGCGCACTCAAACTTGTCATCTGCTGGTTCGCTTTCATGGCCCTGCCGGGCATCGCCGGCGCGGCCGAAATGCTCATGCTGGTCCAGCCCGGCTGCCCGTGGTGCGCGCGTTTCGACGCCGAAATAGCGCCGACCTGGCCGAACACGCCGGAGGGGATGCGCGCGCCGCTGCGGCGCGTCGACATCACCGCCCCCTGGCCGGAGGAACTTGCGGGCATTTCGGCCGAACGTTTCACCCCCACCTTCATCCTGCTGGACGAGGGCAGGGAGGTCGCCCGCCTCAGAGGCTATCCGGGTGACCAATTCTTCTGGTATCTTGTCAACGACATGCTCGCCAAGCTGCCGCCAGGCAATGGATAGGCCCCTGCCAATGCCGTCATGGACCGACACGATTTTTACCCGAACAGTGGCCGCGCCATGCTGAACCTGCCGAAACTCAGTCCCGACCAATCGCAGGAGGAATTCGACCTCCTGCTGGCGCAGGCGCGCAAGGCCAGCGACCTTCTGAAGGCGCTGTCGCATGAAAGCCGGCTGCTCATCCTGTGCATCCTGTCGGAGGGCGAAAAATCGGTGACGGACCTCGAAAACATCATGCGCCTGCCACAGGCGGCGGTGTCGCAGCAATTGGCCCGGCTGCGCTTCGACGGGCTGGTCAAGACCAGGCGTGACGGCAGGGTGATCTACTATTCGATCGCCGGCGCGGAGGTTTCGGCCATTATCGGGTCGCTCTACCAGCTGTTCTGCGCGCCGGTGCGCGGCGAATTGGGCTAGAGCATGTCGAGAAAACAAGGACCAAAAGCGCGGCAAGCGACTATGAAAAATCGCGACGGGCTTTAGGACGCACCACGGGGAGGAAGCCTTGGAATTCATCGCCTCGTCTTGGTTCCTCCCGCTCGCCGGGCTTGTGGCCGGAATTTGCATGGGCTTCGTCGCGCGCTGGCAGCACTTTTGCACCATGAGCGCGCTGGAGCGGCACTGGCACGCCGACGACAGTTCGGGCGTGCGCACCTGGGTGCTTGCGGCGGCGGTTGCATTGGTCGCGACCCAGGCGCTGCAACTTGCCGGCCTCGCCGACACAAGCGCCAGCTTCTACCTGTCGCCAAACCTTGCCTGGACGGGCGCGATCATCGGCGGCCTAGGCTTCGGCTTCGGCATGGCGCTGGCGGGAACCTGCGGCTTCGGCGCGCTGGTGCGGCTTGGCGGCGGCAGCCTGCGCTCGCTGGTGGTGCTGACCGTTCTCGGCCTGTCGGCGCTGTCGGCGCAGCGCGGTCTTGTCGCGCAGGGACGGGTCGAAATCGTCGACCGTCTGGCGGCCGACCTTTCCTTCGCCGGCGACCAGTCGCTCGGGTCAATCCTGTCAAACCTTGCCCGCGTCGACATGCGCCTGGTGGTCGCAGCAGTGGTCGCCGTGGCGATGCTGGCATGGGTGTTTGCGGCGCGCTCCTACCGCGCCCGGACGGGCCTGATCGCGACCGGAACGACAATCGGCCTGGTGATCGCGTTCGGCTGGCTGGCGACGACACTGGCGAGCCGCCATTCCTTCAATCCGGTACAGATCGAATCAGCCTCCTTCGTCGCCCCGGTCGCCGATTCCATCCTGCAGATTGTCGCCTTCACCGGCGTTCTGCCGGACTACGGGGTTGGCCTCGTCGTCGGCGTCATTCTCGGCGCGGCGCTGTGCGCGTGGCGCCGCCGCGACATCCGCTGGGAAGCCTGCGACGATGCCCGCGAACTCGGCCGCCATCTGGTCGGTGGCTTCCTGATGGGCGCGGGCGGCATCTTCGCCATGGGCTGCACCATCGGCCAGGGCATCAGCGCGGTGTCGGTGCTGGCCGTCTCCGCGCCACTCGCCATGGCCTCCATCGTGCTCGGCGCGCGCATGGGCCTCGCCTATCTGCTGGAAGGCTCGCCCTTTGCCGCCTTCGGCGGCCTGGCGGCGCGGTTCAGGAATTCCTGAAGCCCGTCGAGATTTTTCAAATTCTTGCCGAGCTTCAGGTCCTTGTTTTCTCGCATGTCTTTACCCCGAAACCGGTTCCCACTTTCGGGAGACATGCTTTAACCCGCGACAAACCGGTAAGCGCCGCCGCCGCGTTCCACCATGCCCGTCGCCGGATGCGGGAAATGATAGCCGACGACGCGCGAGCGGTCTCCGGCCAGCCGGTCGAGCAGCGCCTTTCGTGTTTCGATCGCGAGTGTCGGGTCCTGGTCGGCGCCGGCCGGCCATTCGGGATGCGCGAACGAGACGATCGATTGGGTGATCGCGTCGCCGATGACGACAAGCTGGTCGGCCCCGCTATGGACGATGTAACTCATATGGCCGGGCGTATGGCCGGGCGTCGATACGGCCTCGACGCCGGGCAGAACCTCGGCTCCGGCCTTCAGGAAAGTCAGCCGGTCGCGGATTGCCTCGAAGCGGGATTGGGCGCCGACGACGAAGGTTTGCCGGTCGGCGGGAACCGTCTGCAGCGCGTCCGGCGACGACCAGAAATCATGTTCCTCCTGGCCGATGTGATAGCTTGCATTGGCGAAAACCAGCTCGTCGAAATCGTCGGTTACGCCCCAGATATGGTCTGGATGCGCATGGGTGAAGACGACATCGGTGACGTCGGCCGGGTCTATTCCCGCCTCGGCGAGATTGGCGACGAGCCGGCCGGCGGTGGCCATGAAATTCGGCCCGGAACCGGCGTCGAAGACGGCGACGCGGTCGCCGCGTTTCAGGATCGTCACGTTGCAGTCCGGCCGCAAGGTGTCCGTCGGCATGGCGTTGTCGGCAAGCAGGCGGACAAGTTCCGGTTGCGGCGCGTCGCCGTAGGAATAGCTCATCGGCAAGGTCAGCGTGCCGTCATTGACGGTGACGATTTCCGCGTCGCCCAGCGTCAGCCGGCCGACGGCCAGCGCCCGGCCGGCAAATGCCAGCGATGCGGCCGCCGCGCCCGCCAGCTTGAGCACGTCCCTGCGCCCGAAGGCGCGCCTGAATTGCGTCTGACGATTTTTCATAGGCGCTCCTCTCGGCCGCGACCGTTAAAACAGGCGGCGTACGATATTAGGTCTAAACATAGCGACTCTTCTATGTATAATCGCGAGACCGGTGCCAAAAGCAAGCCGGGCAGTGCTTAGGAGGACGAAATGACCAGACTGAGGATCGCGGCCCTTGCCGCCACCGTGTTTGCCGGTTCGTTGCTCGGACTTGCCGGTGCTGCCAATGCCGATGAACTGGTCACGACCTATGAGACGGACGTCCCCTTCGCCGATGTGACGGCGGACATTCAGGACGCCATCATCAATCGCGGCTACAATGTCGATTATCACGGCCATATCGGCGAGATGCTGAAGCGCACTGCCGGCGATGTCGGCGCGGCCAAGGCGCTCTACAAGAACGCCGAGTTCATGCAGTTCTGTTCGGCGGTGGTCTCGCGCGCGGTGATGGAGGCCGATATCGGCAACATCGCCTTTTGTCCCTACATCGTCTTCGCCTATGAGGCGCAAGCCAAGCCCGGCACGGTCGTGGTCGGCTTCCGCCGCCTGCCCAAGGGCGATGGCCGCGACCAAGTCAACGACCTGCTGGACGGCATCGTCAAGGAAGGGGCAGGCCAGTAGGTTCGTTGCGACGAACTTTCGGACGGCCGCACCCGCGTTGACGAGCCTGTGTGAACCGCCAACCCCTCATGAGTTTGCCATGCGGCGAATATGGCCGCTCATGCTTGGTCAGACGGGCGCGTCAACCGGTGCAACAGAACGTCGAAGCGGCGCGCTGTCCACGGCTCGCTCAGCCGCAATGCGACATAGGCGCGGCCGGCGAGCCGGCAAGCGCGATCGACGTTTCCGCTGGCCGCCAAGGCCGCGACGCTTCGCGGGCGCCGTTCTTGAGATATTCGGTCGTCGGGCATCCGCGCGTGGTCGTCGTCATGACGATATTGGCGACGCCGCCATCCTGCACCGCGACATAGTAAACCAGGCCCAGTTCGATGATGTTGTCGCCAAGCTCGGGATCGATCACCAGGCGCAGCGCTTCCCTGATCTGGTCGGTGAGGCTGTCGGTTGCCTCCACGGTCATTTGGCCACTGCCTCCGTCGCCCCGATCCGGACAAGAAGCTTGTAGCTCGTCGCGTCGGGTTCGAAACCGCCGTGCCATTCATGGCCGCGCTTGGCGAGTTCGGGCAGCAGAAAGATCGGCTCGCGACACAACAGCGCCGACAGGACTTCTCCCTGTTTCATCGCCTCGACCGCCGCCAGAATGCGCACCATCGGCTCCGGCGGGTCGAGATCCCGGTTGTCGAGGTGGCGGGCGGGTTCGGGCCAATGGCCGCTATCGGAAGCTTCGGCGGAGACCGGTGGTGTGTCGGCTGGCTTGGTCTGATTTGTGGGCGTGAACAGGACTTCCCAATCCCCGCCGCCGATCTCCCGCGATTCATGCGAAAAGCCCTTGGAGCCCAGCACCTGAAACAGCGGCACCGGCTTGAATGTCGCCAGAAGCCGCAGACCTTGACCGGGCGAAAGCGCCGAGGCCGCCGCCATGATCTGGCCGAAAGGTTCTTCGCCCGCCTTCAGCGCGGGGCGGACATCGAGATCCACGAATGTCGTCGTCATGGTTGCGTCATCCTCTTTCACATCATGGTTTGCTTGCAAAGGAATACAGCAGCGCCGGCCTGGGCGCCTCGTTGGCCAGACGGCTTTCCGCCTTCACGTCGGCGAGCATGCGGGCGCGCACGAATTGCACGACGATCCCCAGCGCCGCGACCAGAATAACGCCAACGGCAAGCTGGAACGCCAGCGGCTGCCCACACAGAAGGGCAATGGTGCCGGACCAGACGGCCAGGAAATAAAGGTAGAACCACTTTCGCGCCCGCTTCTCCACCACAAGGTCCTGGACGCGTGGCGTCGGCTTCTTGCCGAGGATCGGCCCGTAGCATTCCAGCCAGGTCATGAACGGTATGATCTTGTAAAGTTTGGCCAGCCCCAGCCCCGACAGCCAGCCGAAAGCGATCAGGAAGACGAGCGCGCCGACCTGTTGTTGAAGGCTGTTCAGAACCAGCAGGACGATTGCGAGCAGGACAGCAAGGCCAAGCGAAGCGAAAGCCAGCACGGCCATCCGGGCGTTCAGCTCGATGACGCGCCGCCTGCGCTGGCGATAGAGGCTGAGCATATCCCGGCCATAGAGCGCCAACGCCCCGAGCGCCGGCACGCCGGCGACAAGCAGGAAGGCGTTGCGGTTCCAGCCGAGGCAAATGGCGGCAATTCCGCCAAGAATGGCGATGGCGAGCGCACCCGTTCCAAGATGCAGCGCCGCGCGGCTGCCCCGCCGGTCAAGCTCCGGCGCCAGCATGAACATGGCCAGCAGGCGGTAGCTGACGCCCATCGCCGCGAAGGTGAGCCAGCCGCCAAGGCCGGCAATTGCGTGAACCGGTACGCCTGACACGGCAAGATCGACCAGGTGCGGTGCGACCGGCATGCCGCCGCGTACCAGTGCAAAGACGATGCCAAGGGCCGCAGTCAGCGCTACGCTGACCAGCGCGATGCCGACGAACCGCGCCGGCAAGGGCAGCGGCCGGGCCACTATCAGCGTATGCGCGAGGCTCCACAAGACAAGCGCGAAGCCGCAACCCAAAAGCGCTGCGGCGATGGGAAACAGGGGCAGCGCCGTATCGATCGTTCCGCCGAGCCACAGAAAACCGCAAAGCAGCGCGGCAAGCCCGCAAAGCAGACAGGCGAGCGCCGGCAGGGGAAGTCGGTCGTAGATGAGCGGACGGGCGATCAGGACCGGCACGAACTGGAACATCGCACCGCACATGAGCAGGCTCAACCAGCCGATCGCGACAAGGTGCACGACGACGAGCGTTTCGGGCGCGTCGATGGGTGCGTGGGGGAAGCCAAAACCCGCCGCCATCAGGCTCAAGGCGGCGATGAGAGAAACGACCGCCGCGGCGAAGTAAGACATTGTCCAGCGGGACAGCGAGACGCCGTTCAACGGAGGTTCTCCTTGGGTTGGGGCTTGGGACCGATCGACATTCGGCAATCGGAGCGCTGCTGAGCGTGCGCCGCCGTTTCGGCACGCCCGCTCGGCGGCGCTTTCAGGCGGCGAGCTTGCCTATCGCGACCCGCCACACCTGCGGACCGCGCTCCAGATAGGTCCATGAGAACTGCTTCGGATGCTCGGCCTCCAGCTGATAGTAAAGCGGCTTCGGATCGTGGTCGTTCACCAGAGTGAAAGACGCTCCCGCCGCGAGGTCGTCGACGAGCTGGAAGATTTTGGCGTGGCGCTGCGCCGGCACCAGCATGCGCACATCGACAATGGTTTCGGTGGCATCGGACATGGGTTTGCTCCTTGATTTAGGTCGGCCAGAATCCTTCGTAGGCGCGGCCCAGATCGGATTGCTCACACGAGAAAGGACGTTGGAAAAAGCTCTACAGGGCCAGCCGGTGGCTGGTGATTTTGTCTACGCCTCAAAAGAGGTATCGTCAATGTATGTTTTAAGAGAAGCGACGGTCCTGCCTGAAAATAGTACGGCGCGGTCCGGAAGATAGAGGCCGGTCCGGCCGTCGGGCAGGGTGGGCCTAGCCGGTGATGGCGCCCTCGTTGGCCGGGCGAGCCAGCGCGGAAAATTTGGCCAGAACCCCTCGCTTGTAGCGCGGTTCCGGCTGCACCCATGCCGCCCGCCGGCGGGCGATCTCGGCTTCGTCTACGTCCAGTTGCAGCAGGAGCCTGTGCGCGTCGATGGTGATCTGATCGCCCTCCTCGACCAGCGCTATCGTACCGCCCTCATAGCCCTCCGGCGCGACATGGCCGACCACCATGCCCCAGGTGCCCCCGGAAAAGCGCCCGTCGGTGATGAGGCCGACGCTTTCGCCGAGGCCGCGCCCGACCAGCGCGGAGGTGGGCGCAAGCATCTCCGGCATGCCCGGTCCGCCTTTCGGCCCGAGATAGCGCAGAACCAGCACATCGCCCGGCCTGATCCTGTCGGCAAGGATCGCCTCCATCGCCGATTGCTCGTCGTCGAAGACGCGCGCCGGGCCGGTGATCACCGGGTTTTTCAGGCCGGTAATCTTGGCGACCGCGCCATCCTTGGCAAGGTTGCCTTTCAGGATGGCGAGATGACCTTCGCGGTATAGCGCTTCCGAGATCGGCTTGATGACATGCTGATCCGCGCGCGGTACGTCGGGCACGTCGGCCAGTTCCTCGGCCAGCGTGCGGCCGGTGATGGTTATACAGCCGCCGTGCAGCAGTCCGGCGTCGAGCAACAGCTTCAGCACCTGCGGGATGCCGCCGGCCCGGTGCAGGTCGACCGCCATGTATTTGCCGGACGGCTTCAGGTCGCACAACACCGGCGCCTTGCGGCGCACGCGCTCGAAATCGTCCAGCGTCCATTCGATTTCGGCGGCATGCGCGATGGCGAGATAATGCAGCACTGCGTTGGTCGAGCCGCCGATCGCCATGATCAGCGCCACCGCATTCTCGATGCTTTCGCGGGTGACGATATCGCGCGGCTTGATGTTCTTCTTCACCGCCTCGACCAGTACGCGGCCGGATTCGGCGGCACTTTCGAGCTTCTCATGGTCGGGGCTGGCCATGGTCGAGGAATACATGAGCGACATGCCGAGCGCCTCGAACGAGGAACTCATCGTGTTGGCGGTATACATGCCGCCGCACGAGCCGGTGGAGGGACAGGCGTTGCGCTCGATGCCATCGAAATCTTCCTTGCTCATCGTGCCGGCCATGAAAGCGCCGACCGCCTCGAACGACGAGACGATGGACAGGTCCTGCCCTTTCCAGCGGCCGGGCTTGATGGTGCCGCCATAGACGTAGATGGCCGGCGCGTTGGCGCGCAACATGCCGATCATGCCGCCCGGCATGTTCTTGTCGCAGCCGCCCAGCACCAGAACGCCGTCCATCCACTGGCCCTGCACTGAAAGCTCGACGCAGTCGGCGATAACCTCACGCGACACAAGCGAATATTTCATGCCTTCGGTGCCCATCGACATGCCGTCCGAAATGGTCGGCGTGCCGAACACCTGCGGGTTCGCGCCCGCGTCCCTGATGGCGGCGATGGCCGCATCGGCGAGCGGCTGCAGGCCGGCATTGCAGGGCGTGATGGTGGAGTAGCCGTTGGCGATGCCGATCATCGGCTTGTCGAAATCGGCCTCCTCGTAGCCGAGCGCGTAATACATGGCCCGGTTGGGCGAGCGTGCCACGCCTTGCGTGATGTGTTTGGAACGTTCGTTGAAAGGCATGACGGATCCTCGTTTTGCGTCAGGGCATGAACCGGCCAGGCCGCTCAGCTACCCACGCTGTGCAATTGCCGCCGAAATCGATGACCGAGCGGCGAAGGACATTGCCCTTGCCGTCGATTGTGAGGCGTGCGCGGCGATTTTGAAAGAAAAAGCTCAGGCGGTATTCGCCTTCATGGTCGTCGATGCCGCGTTCGCAGATCGACGTGATGGCCTTGCTCCGCATCAGTTCGGGAACATCCTGCGGGGCAAGTTTCAGCAGGCTTGCGACAAGCGTCGCGTCCACGACGATGTCTTCGGTGGCGAATTCTATCGTCGCGCCGGGTGCAGCAGTTACTGGCGACGGCATCGGGCTAGCGTCCTCGACCGTTTTCAGGCGAACGTTCGGTGCCATCGTTTTATCCTCCTGTAAGACCTCGACAATCGTCGGCAACCGCGCTCCGGCCATCGAGGGTTCCTTGCGTGCCTCCATAAAAAGATATATTTAACATACATATTATTATCGGCAAGGAAATTGCAATGGCGGATCGGGTCGACAAGCGCGGTCGTTTGGTGCTCGAATTGGTGGTGGCCATGCTGTGGATCGGTCTCCTGCTCGGCGTCTCGTTTCTGGCGACGCCGGCGAAATTCCTGGCGCCCAGCCTGTTGCTCGCCGTTGCGCTCGACGTCGGACGTCAAACCTTCGGCGTCTTCAACAAGGTCGAATGGGCGCTGGCCATCCTGTTGCTTGCTCTTGTCGTGAGCGGGCCAAGAGCATGGCTTTCGCTTGCCGTCGCGGTCGTCGTGGCCGCCATGGTCGTGGTCGAAACGATTTGGCTGCTGCCGGTTCTCGACCAGCGCGTCGGCTTGATCATCACCGGGCAGCAGCCGCCCGAATCCAGCTTGCATGTCGTCTATATCGCGCTGCAAATCGTCAAGCTGGCGGTGCTTTGCGTGCTGGCTGCAGCGGCGGCGCGCCGCCTTGCGCGTTGAGCGAGGCATGTTTGATCGGAGCGCGACCTGCCGTTATTGGCTATGGTCTATTGTCGAGCAGCACCCGTTGCCAAGGAATTCAAGATGCGATTGACCGATTTTTCAGACTACGCGCTGCGTCTGCTGATGTATGCCGGCGCACGGGGCGACAGGCTGGTCACGATCGAGGAGACTGCGAAACTCTACGGAATTTCGCGCGCCCACTTGATGAAGGTCGCCAATCAATTGACGCGCGGGGGCTTTTTGAGGGCAGTGCGCGGCCGCTCTGGCGGCCTTACTTTGGCGATGGCGCCGGAGAGGATTTGCCTGGGCGACGTCTTGCGGGCGACCGAGCCGGATTTCGCGCTGGTCGAATGTTTCCGCAGCGACGACCGCTGCCTCATCTCGCCGCGCTGCCGCCTGCGCGGCGTTCTATCAGAGGCGCTTGCGGCCTTCACGGCCACGGTCGACCGCTATACGCTGGCGGACCTTATGCTCAGTCCTGAAGAGTTCGGCATTTTGCCGGCGGCATAGCCCGACTGTCGATTGGCCGCGAAGTCTGGTGCCCTACAAGACCCGCGCGCGACCGCTGGTAAGATCGACGATCATTTTTAAGATGGACGAGGCCTCGGCTTCGGGGAGCGCAACCGTCAGTTCCGCGCCGCTCGCGACGAAATTCTCGGATAGAATCCGGACATCGGGCAAGGTCGATAGCCGTGCCTGGACCATTGCCAGATCGGAAAATCCACACATGAACGACGTGTCGACGGTCACGACGATCGGGATTTTTTGGGCGGCCCGCAGGCAAGCCGCAGCGGTTCCACCATAGGCGCGCATGAGCCCGCCGCTACCGAGCAGGATGCCTCCGAACCAGCGCGTGACCACGACGGCGAGATTGTCGAGCGACTGACCGTCCAGCGCCTGCAAAATGGGCTTGCCAGCGGTGCCTCCTGGCTCTCCGTCATCGCTGAAGCGGTAGTTCTGGCCGACACGCCATGCCCAGCAATTGTGGTTCGCCGCCGGATCCGAGTGTGCGGCCACGAACTGCTTTGCGGTCTCTTCGCTCGACACAGGTCCGGCAACCGCCAGGAACCGGCTTTTCTTGACCTCTTGCCTGAACGTCGCAAGCGCCTCAATGGTGAACATGACGCCCCTTTCATCCCATGAGCACCCCGGCATACCAACAGTCTCGTGCCAGGAAAAGTATGCCTGTGAGGCATCCGGTAGCATCGCTGAATTTATGAGTGTGAAGAGAATCGACCTTACTCGCCAATACTAATTTTCAGATTTAGGAAAAATAGCATAAATTTGAACGATCATATTAACTACGACATTAAACATCCCTGTGAAATAAAGATTACATGCTTTACACAACGTAAACAGTTCGACGAGAGATGTGATGAAAGCTCCCGTTAATTGAGTAGAGCGGAGGCAGTTGCATGTTCGGCATGACGAAATACAAAGCCACGGTATCCCACGAAGAAATTCGAGTTCCAGAGATGGAATTTGCCAGCTTCGAAGACGAGCTGGAAGATGTACTGGAGGATAATGTTACGGAAGAACTGCCCGGTGACTGGGAACGCATTCCCGATCTGGAACCGGCTGGAGACGACGTGACGGATGCAGCCCCGACTGAACCAAAACATACCTCCATCACCCAGGCCAGCCTTGCCGCACTTGCCGCTTTCGAGGGCGAGATGCGCGCTTCCGCCTCAGGCCTGGAAGTCCTCGACACGACGCTGGCCGCCATAGGGGCCGCTCACGTGACAGCGAACCGCCTTCTCGGCAGCCTGCGGTCAGGCGTTCTCAGGGCGAATGATTTCGAAGAGGCGAACGACGCCTTTTCGAGCGAAAATCGTCGCCTGTCGGAACAACTCGAACAGGCAAAACACGCGCAAAGCCAGTTGGAAAGCGCGGAGGAAGCCAGCAAGCGCCGGATAGAACTTCTGATCAAGGACTATGACGACGTGAAAATTGCGCTCGGCCGATCCCAGATCGAAGCCGTTGAGATACGCGACGCACTTGCGCAGGCAGACAGCGAGAAGACGACGCTCATCTACGAACTCGCCACAAAGACAACCACGGTCGACCGCTATGCCCGCGAAAACGAGTTGCTGCGTCAGAAATGCGTGAACCAGCAAATCAGCTTGGCGGCGGTCGAGCAGCGTTATTCCGAACTCGAGATGAAACTCAACGAAACCACCGCGATTCGTAAAGCCGAAGCAGCCGAAATGGCGGATTTGCGCATGCGCCACGACAACACCGAGAAAGAATGTCGGCGCCTGCAGAAGCAGTCCGAGCACTCCCAGGTGCGGTTGGCTGAAGGCCAGGAGCGCATGATGACCCTGGAAGCCGATCTCGAAGAAGTACAGAACCGCCACGTAGCTACGAACGAGCGCTTCAGGGCGGAGGCCGAAGTCATGAAGGCTAAGCTCGAAACCGCAGTCAGGAGGAACATCGCGGAGGCCGGCGAGGTCGCCGCGCTGAAACAGCAACTCGGAAGTGCGGTGGCAGCGACGGGCGTGGCGGAAGCGCAGTTGGCGTGCGCAAACGGCCAGATCGCCTCCAGGCAGCCGAAAGACGGCCGCGAAGATGGTCCCCGAACCTCGAGCGTGATCGGGATCACGTCATATGGCCGTGAGCGCCAGGAAAAGAAGATCAAGGCACTGGCGGAACCAAGCCGGCTGAACGGTGACGGCGCAAGGCCGGGCCGGAGCCGACAAAAAGCACTGGTTGCCGTTTCAAAATGATCGGCGCGCTTCCGGCGAGCCTTCGAGCCGGAAGCCCCACTCTGCAAATGAAGACCCGTACCTTGGCTCGACCGCATCCCCGGTGATTCCGGTAAGGTGCGGATCGCACGGTTCGATCGATAGAGCGAATCAGCAAGCTTGATCGGGCCAGAAAGTGAATGCGCCCTGTGAAAACGCGCACTTTTCGAGTGCGGCTGGAGCGGGTAGCGGGAATCGAACCCGCGCGTTCAGCTTGGGAAGCTGACAAGCTACCATTACATCATACCCGCGCAGCAGCCTCGTTATCATGAAGCAGGGTCGCCGGGCAATCGCAAAGCCGATGGCTTGAAGCGCCGATGGCTTGAAGCATTGTCTGCACGTGCTATTTGACACGATCGGAATAATTTGGAGCCGCGCCTTGTCCGCATTGAACCGCTTTCTCGGCGACAGTCCCATCAAGGTGCTGCTGAAACTCATCGTCATCTCGTTCCTCGTCGGGCTGGTGATGAGTGCCTTCGGATGGTCGCCACTCGACGTGCTCTACCGCATCAAGGAATTTTTCCTCGACATCTGGAACATGGGCTTCCGCGCTCTCGATCATTTCCTCGGCTATATCCTGCTGGGGGCCGCGATCGTTGTTCCGGCCTTTCTCCTGCTGCGGCTTGCCAGTTTCCGGAAATAGCACCACCGGCCGCATATTTCGGTTGATCGACACTTCTTGAGGAAAGCCGCCCTGGATCAGGCTTCGACATTGGCTGCCCGACCGTTCACGGTTTCGAACCGATCGGTACTGGCGATCGCCGTACCGATGACGCTTGCCTATCTGACGACGCCGCTGCTTGGCCTAGTCGATACGGCCGTGATCGGTCAGTTCGGCGATGCGGCCCTGCTTGGCGGACTTGCTGCCGGCGCTCTTGTCTTCGACGTGGTCTTCACCACTTTCAATTTCCTGCGCTCCGGCACGACAGGGCTGGTCGCGCAGGCTTTCGGGCGTGGCGATGCGCTGGAAGAACAGGCGGTGTTCTGGCGCGCCGTGCTCATCGCGGTCGTGGTCGGCCTGGTGCTGGCGGTATGTGCGCCGCTCGTGTCGCTTGGCGGGCAATGGTTCATGGGCGCCGAACCACGCGTCAACGAAGCCATGGATACCTATATCCGAATCCGTCTCCTCGGCGCGCCGTTCTCGCTTATCAATTATGCCGTCCTCGGCTATGTGCTGGGCCGCGGCGAGGGCAGGCTCGGCCTGCTCCTGCAACTCGTTCTCAACGGCATCAACATCGTCCTGTCCATCGTGCTCGGCCTGAAACTGGGCTGGGGCGTCTCAGGCGTCGCCTGGGGAACCGTCTCGGGCGAATTCATCGCCGCGCTGGCCGGGCTGGTCATCCTCAGCCGCCGCTTTGCGAGTATGCCGCGCGTGTCGAAAGCCCGCCTGCTCAACATGCGCGCCTTCGTGGCCACCATGGCGCTCAACCGCGACATCATGATCCGCTCGTTCTCGCTGCTGGCGGCCTTTGCCCTGTTTACCCGCCACGGCGCGCAGTTCGGCACGGTGACGCTGGCCGCCAATGCGGTGCTGATGAATTTCTTCATGGCCGCCAGTTTCTTCCTCGATGGCTTCGCCACCGCCGCCGAACAGCTGGCGGGGCGGGCCATCGGTGCCCGTGCGGAGGCCGCATTCCGGCAGGCCGTGCGCCTGACGCTGATCTGGGGGTTCGCACTGGCGGCAGCGGCCATGTTGGTTCTGCTGCTGGCGGGCGACAGCCTGATCGGCCTCATCACCACGTCGCCGGACGTACGCGCCGTCGCCTCGACCTATCTGCCATGGGCGGCGTTTACGGCGCTGAGCGGCGTGCTGGCGTTCGAGATGGACGGGATATTCATCGGGGCGACATGGTCGCGCGACATGCGCAACATGATGCTGCTGTCCCTGGCGGCCTTTGTGATCGCAATGCTGGCGCTGACGCCTTTCGGCAACAACGGCCTGTGGATGGCGCTGCACATCTTTTTGCTGATGCGCGGGTTCGGCCTGCTGGCTATATTGCGCCTGCGCGTGCGAACCGCCTTTTAAAGCCACCCTTCTAAAGCGGCTTGGCCGCCCAGAGATACAGGTCGCTGTCGCGTAGGTCGCGGATCGACGGCAGGCCTTCCTTGCCGACGAATTCGGCCATGCCGGAAACGATGCGCGCCGGCAGGCCCGGCCCGGCATAGATCATGCCCGTATAAAGCTGGACCAGATCGGCGCCGGCCCGGATTTTCTCCAACGCCGCTTCAGTGGAGCCGACACCGCCTGCGCCGATGATGGCTCTGTCGGGACCGAGCAATTTGCGCATTTTGGCCAGCACGATGGTCGAGCGCTCGAACAGCGGCTTTCCCGAAAGGCCACCGGCTTCACTGGTAGCGCTCCTGCTGCGAAGGTCCTGCCGCGCCAGCGTGGTGTTGGAGACGATGACGCCGTCCACCTGCTTGGCCGTCACCTCGGCGGCGATGGCTTCGAGTTCCGCTTCGACAAGGTCGGGCGCGATCTTGAGGAAGATCGGCGGCTGCGCGGAAGCTTCCGCTCTCGCCGTCATGACGCGCACGAGCAGTTCGGCAAGCTGCTCTTGCCCCTGCATGGCGCGCAGGCCGGGCGTGTTGGGAGACGAGATGTTGACCGTCAGATAGGACGCATGCGGGGCGAAACGGCGAATGCCGAGTTCATAGTCACCGATCCGATCGGCGCTATCCTTGTTGGTGCCGATATTGACGCCGACGATGCCGCCTCGTCCTTTGCGGGCGACCAGCCGGCGCTCCATCGCCTCGTGTCCCTCATTGTTGAAGCCCAGCCGGTTGATGACGGCCTCGTCTTCGACAAGCCGGAAGATGCGCGGCTTCGGATTGCCGGCCTGCGCCAGCGGCGTTACCGTGCCGACTTCGGCAAACCCGAAGCCCAGGCCCAGCAGGGCGTCGGGCACTTCCGCATTCTTGTCGTAGCCGGCCGCCATGCCCAGCGGATTGGGAAAATCGATGCCGCACAGGCTTGTCTTCAGCCGGCTGTCGGCGGGTCTGCCGGTCCTGATTGGAAGCCCGCTTTTCAGCGCGGCGATGGACAGGCCATGCGCCGTTTCCGGGTCCAGCGCGAACAGGATTTTCTGGCCGATTTTATCGAGCACGCTTATTGGCCATCCATTTCAGGAAATTCATGTAGGCCGTCGGCGGCAAGCGGCAAGGCGCGAACCCAACTTACGGCGTCGAGGTCGAGAACGCCGTAAAGATGAGGAAACAGCGCGCCGCCCCGTGACGGCTCATATTTCAACGCATCGCCCAGGCGGTCGCCGTCGACGGCGACCAGCAACAGGCCGTCCTGCCCGGAAAAATGCTTTGCCGCCGTTTCCCGCGCTTGCGCCGCTGTGGAGAAATGAATGAAGCCGTCGGCGATGTCGACCGGCGCGCCGAGGAAGCGGCGTGTCTTTTCCGCTTCGCGCCAAAGGCTTGCGGGGCATATCTTGTAGATGGTCTGTGCCATGCCTGCGCTATAGTCTCAATGCGGGCTGCGGGAAAGGGCAGGGCAAAGGTCTTCCCCATTTCAGCCGGAAACATGCGATAATCTCGACCGACCGACCGATGGAGGAAGAGATGCGTCTTCAACACCTCATTGTTCCTGCCGCGACTGCCTTGCTGGTCACGGCATCGGCACAGGCCGACGACAGCGGCCGTTACCGGTTGGAGAAATCGGCTGACGGCTATGTCCGCATGGATACGCAGACCGGCGCCATGTCGACATGCAAGGACCAGAACGGCCAGTTGGTCTGCCGCACGGCCGCCGACGAACGCGCTGCCTTTCAAGATGAGATCGACCGCCTCCAGACATCGGTGAAGGCGCTCGACACGCGCGTGGCGACGCTGGAGAACTCGTTATCGGCACGCCTCGAATCGAAACTGCCCAGCGAGGAAGAGTTCAACAAGACGATGGGTTATATGGAGCGCTTCCTGCGCAGTTTCATGGGTATCGTCAAGGACATGGAAAACAACGATAGCGGACCCGCCAAACCGGCCCCGGAAAAAACCTGAGGTAGCGGATTACGTCGTCCGCATCCATTTCGCCAGCCGCTCGGCGGCCTCTTCCAACTGGTCGAGGCGTCGATTGAAGCACAGGCGGAAATAGGGCTCGCCGCCTGTGCCGAATGCCGATCCGGGCGCAAGGCCGACATTGGCGCGGTCGACCATGTCGAAGGCCGCGGCCCGCGAGTCGGTAATGCCATCGATCGAGAAGAACAGGTAGAACGCCCCCGGTGGCACCGTGAAACGGGCGCGCCCGGTGTCGGCAAGGATCGCGCAGACCAGATCGCGCGCCTTTCTTGCCCGGTCCACCTGCTCGGTGACGAAGGGATCGCCCTTGTCGAGGGCGGCGACCGCGCCGCGCTGCATGAACTGCGCCACGCCCGACGTCGAATACTGGATCAGGTTTTCGAAAACGGATTGAAGCGCCGGGTGTGTCTTGACCCAACCCACGCGCCAGCCGGTCATCGCCCAGTTCTTGGAAAAGCTGTTGACGAAGAGGATGCGGTCTTCCTCGCCTGCGATGTCGAGGAAGGAGGGCGCCCGTCCGCCGTCGTAATAGAAGCGCGAGTAGATTTCGTCGGCGATGATCCAGAGCCCCTTGCGCCGGGCAAGGTCGAGGATCGCCTGCAGTGTCTGCCTGTCGGCGGTCCAGCCTGTCGGATTGGAGGGAGAGTTTACAAAGATCGCCCGGGTGCGCGGCGTAACCGACGCCTCGATCTTTTCGACATCGCAGGACCAGCCATTGTCGGAACAGTCGAGTTTGACCGCAACCGCCCGCGCACCCGCCAGCTCGGCGGCGGCAGGAAAATTCGGCCAGGACGGCGACAGATAGACGACCTCGTCATCCTTGCCGGCGATCGCCGCCAGCGCCAGCTGGATCGCGTGCATGCCTGAGCCGGTAACAATGAATTCGTCTTCGCTGAAACCCCTGCCGAAATGCCGCTGATAGTAGCGGGCAAGCGCCTGGCGCAAATCGGGAATGCCTTTTTGCCAGGTGTAGAAGGTTTCGCCACCCGTCAGGGCTGCTGCTGCCGCGTCGGTGATGAACGCCGGCGTCGGCAGGTCGCCTTCGCCGACCCAAAGCGGGATCAGCCCCTCGCGGCCACGGCCATGGTTTGCCACGGCGACGATGCCGCTTTCGGGGGCAGCGCGCGCTTCCGCGCGCAAAGTCTCGATCAGGTTCATGCGTTCGATCCATGAGGCGGCAAAAGCAGAAACCCCGGCCGCAAGCGACCGGGGTTTTGATCCAGTCAAAAGCAGCGATTACTTTCTGGCAAGCAGATCACGGATTTCCGTGAGCAGCGCAACGTCGGCGGGCGGCGGTGCTGCCGGGGCGGCAGGCTTTTCGCGCTCGAGACGCCGGCGCATATTGTTGACGCCCTTGACCATCAGGAAAATGATCCATGCGAGGATCAGGAAGTTCAGTACCACGGTCAGGAAGCTGCCATAGGCCAATACCGCGCCTTGCTCCTTCGCCGCGGCCAGCGAAGTTGCAGTAACGGTCGACGAAAGCCCAAAGAAGTAGTTGTTGAAGTCCAGTCCGCCGAAAATCGCGCCGACGATCGGCATGATGATGTCGTTGACCAGTGAATCGACGATCTTGCCGAATGCGGCGCCGATGATGACACCGACCGCCAGGTCCATGACGTTGCCCTTGGAGATGAATTCTTGGAATTCTTTAAGCATGGGCCGTTCCCCTTGGCTGTGCAGTTGTCGTTCAAATCCAGCCGTGGATCGGTCTGGAATCGTCT
Organism: Mesorhizobium sp. A623; assembly: GCF_054489405.1. NCBI lineage: Bacteria > Pseudomonadati > Pseudomonadota > Alphaproteobacteria > Hyphomicrobiales > Phyllobacteriaceae > Mesorhizobium > Mesorhizobium sp. A623. The sequence continues at coordinate 132,272 of NZ_JBTMXB010000012.1, read as the reverse complement.
GACAATAGCAAAAACATCGGTTTAGAACACAGGAATTTTCAAATGAACGGTGGATGGATACGCCCCCGTCGCCTTCAGGAATTTTCGTGGTGTTGAGGCAGGATCGTACCGTAGGATCGTCGAATTCTCTTTCGTGCCCGAAGATTGAAACAGTTCGACTGTTGGAGCGGCCCAAATTGGAAAGCCGTTTCCGGGCGCGATCTTGACCCAATTATCGGATATGGACTAATTACAAGGGCAGGTTGCCCTGCCAGAACGCGTCCGTTTGTGGCAGTTGAAAGTCAGGCGGCCTTTCGCCGGCACCAATCAGGAAATGGTACATGCAGCATCTTTCGGCGGTCGAAGCGGCTGAGGCTGATGCCTCGAACTATCCGGTCCCGGCCAATGTTCACGCCGAGAAGGTGGTGTCCGTGCGGCACTACACCGACCGGCTGTTCTCGTTCCGCATCACCCGGCCGCAATCGCTGCGCTTCCGCTCCGGCGAGTTTGTCATGATCGGCCTGCCCAACGCGGAGAAGCCGGTTTTTCGGGCCTATTCGATCGCCAGCCCGAATTGGGACGAGGAACTCGAATTCTTTTCGATCAAGGTTCCGGACGGTCCGCTGACCTCCAAGCTGCAGAAGATCAAACCCGGCGACACCGTGATCATGCGTCAGAAATCGACCGGCACCCTGGTGCTGGATGCACTGACGCCCGCAAAGCGCCTGTTCATGATCTCGACCGGCACCGGCATCGCGCCCTTCGCCAGCGTGCTGCGCGACCCCGATACCTATGACAAATTCGAGCAGGTGGTTCTCACCCATACCTGCCGCGACAATGCCGAATTGACTTATGGGCAGGAACTGGTCGCCGCGTTGGAAAACGATCCGCTGATCGGCGAACTCGTTCATGGCCGCGTCACCCTCTACAATTCGACGACGCGCGAGGCTTCCCCCCGCATGGGCCGCATCACCGCGCTGATCGGGTCGGGACAATTCTACGCCGACCTCGGCATTGAAAAACTCGATCCGCAAACCGACCGCATCATGATCTGCGGTTCGATGCACATGCTCAAGGACGTCAAGGAAATAGCGGAAGGCCTGGGCTTTCGCGAGGGTTCGCTGGCCAATCCGGCAAGCTTCGTGGTCGAGCGCGCCTTCGTCGGCTGATCCCACCACCAGACCCGGCTTTTCTGCTGGTTCAGGCAACTAAGCGCCCTATTTCCTCGCGAGGAGACGGGAGACGACGGTGCTGGCCAGCGACACCATCTGCCAGGCGATCAGGAACCGGCGGGTCCTGTCCTTTGTCTACAAGGACGGCACCCGCACGGCCGAACCCTATATACTGGGCTACGACACATCCGGAACGCTCATGCTGTCGGCGGTGCAGATATCCGGCGGCAGCGGCATGGGCTTTCGTACATTCATCGTCGCACATCTGTCGGTCATAACCGTCACGCAACAGCACTTCATCGGCGTGCACCGCGACTACAACCCGCGTGATCGACTGTTCACGCAGGTGCTGTGCCAATTGTAGGACGGCACTGTCCCTGGCTCGCGCTGGAACATCGGTTGACGCCGCCCAATATGTTCTTTAACCAGAAAAAACAAATATGAGCGCCGCTGTGCCATGAACCCATGCGCCGCGACGCCAGCGCGCGATCCGGGAGGCAGCGGAATGACGGCTCATCTGGCAGGCAAGACGGTGGTGATTACGGCGGCGGCGCAGGGCATCGGCCGCGCCAGCGCGCTTGCCTTCGCGGCGGCCGGCGCGAAGGTCCATGCCACCGACATCAACGAGCCGCTGCTTGCCGAATTGGGCAAGACGGCCGGCGTTGCAACGCGAAAACTCGACGTTCTGGACGACGTCGCCGTCAGGTCGGCCTTCTCGGACATCGGCAGGATCGACGTCTTGTTCAACTGCGCCGGCTTCGTTCATTCCGGATCGATCCTCGAGATGAAGGATGCCGACCTCGACTTCGCGCTCGACCTCAATGTGCGCGCCATGGTGCGGACCATTCGGGCGGCGCTGCCCGGCATGCTGGAGCGCGGCGATGGCGCGATCATCAACATGTCGTCGGTGGCAAGCTCGCAGAAAGGCGTGCCCAATCGCTTTGCCTACGGCCTTACCAAGGCGGCCGTCATCGGTTTGACCAAGGCGGTTGCGGCCGATTTCATCGGCAAGGGCATCCGCTGCAACGCCATTTGCCCCGGTACCGTCGAAAGTCCGTCGCTGGAAGGCCGCATGCGCGCCGCCGGCGACTACGAAACGTCCCGCGCCGCCTTCATCGCGCGCCAGCCCATCGGGCGTCTCGGCACGGCGGAAGAGATCGCCGATCTCGCCGTCTATCTCGCCGGCGCGGCCTATACGACAGGGCAGGCCTATAATATTGATGGGGGCTGGTCGCTCTAAAAGGGAAAAAAACATGAAATTGCTACGCTACGGCGATGTGGGTGCCGAAAAGCCCGGCTTGCTCGATACGGATGGGGTGATCCGCGATCTGTCGAAGCACGTGCCCGACATTGGCTGCAAGGCGCTGGATCCGGCATCGCTTGGCGCGCTTGCGAAACTCGATTCGGCATCGCTGCCGGCGGTCTCGGGTAGTCCGCGTATCGGCGCCTGCGTTGCCAGTGTCGGCAAATTCATCTGCATCGGCCTGAATTATTCCGACCATGCCGCCGAAACCGGCGCGGCCGTCCCGTCCGAGCCGGTCGTGTTCATGAAGGCGTCCTCGGCCATCGTCGGCCCGAACGACGCCGTGCTGATCCCGCGCGGTTCGGAAAAGACCGATTGGGAAGTTGAGCTTGGCGTCGTCATCGGCAAGACGGCCAAATACGTCTCCGAGGCCGAGGCGCTCGATTACGTAGCTGGCTACTGCGTGTCGCACGACGTTTCCGAGCGCGCCTTCCAGACAGAGCGGCAGGGCCAGTGGACCAAGGGCAAATCCTGCGACACGTTTGGGCCTATCGGACCGTGGCTGGTGACAAAGGACGAGGTGGCCGACCCGCAGAACCTGAAGATGTGGCTGACGGTGAACGGGGAAATCCGGCAGGACGGCTCGTCGAAGACGATGGTGTACAACGTCGCCTTCCTCATTTCCTATCTCAGCCAGTTCATGAGCCTGCATCCGGGCGACGTCATCTCGACCGGCACGCCGCCCGGCGTCGGCATGGGCATGAAGCCGCCGTGCTATTTGAAGGCCGGAGATATCGTGGAATTGGGTATCGAGGGGCTGGGCACGCAAAAGCAGACGTTCAAGGCGGACGTTTGAGCTGACGGCCAAGCTGCCCGCTTGGGCTGACGGCCCAAGCTGACATTCAAGTCTGGCGTGTAGAACCACCACCGCCGTCATCCCGGAAGCCTGCGTCGGAGCGTAGCGACGGCGCGGTTGTCCGGGATCCACGCCGTTACGGCAACAATTTGCATTGCGCGTCGACGCGCCCCATCCGGCCAAGTCACGGCATGGGTCCCGGGTCTCACGGAGCTTCGCTCCGATCGCCGGGGATGACGCCTGCATCGCCCGCCTTATCCTCCCGGATGGCAGTCAAATGCCTTTTACTTCACCGCCATGCCGTCCGCCCCGAATCTGTATGTCCGGTCAGGGTCTGGCGTCGCGTAAAGCGTCGCCCCTGGCTCGGCGTCATAAACGCCAAACAACCGCACCGTGATCAGCCCCGTCTTCTCGCAATCGAGATAGAGGTTGGTGTCGGCGCCGAGATGCTCGGCATGGACGACCGTGCCTTTCCACGCGCCGCTGTCTGGGCTGACGATGATGTGTTCCGGCCGGACCCCCACCGTCTTGACGCTTTCACCCAGGCGTTCGCCGTCGATGAAATTCATCTTCGGCGAGCCGATGAAGCCGGCGACGAATTCGTTTGCCGGTGAATTGTAAAGCTCCATCGGCTTGCCGATCTGCTCGATTCGGCCGGCATTGAGCACGACGATCTTGTCGGCCAGCGTCATCGCCTCGACCTGGTCGTGGGTAACGTAAATCATCGTCGCCTTCAGGCGGCGATGCAGTTGCGCGATTTCCAGCCTTGTGTTGACGCGCAGCGCGGCATCGAGGTTCGACAACGGCTCGTCGAACAGGAACAGTTTCGGTTCGCGCACGACGGCGCGGCCGATGGCGACGCGCTGGCGCTGGCCGCCGGAAAGTTCGGCCGGACGGCGTCCGAGATAGGGCTCGAGCGATAGCATGGTGGAAGCCGCACCGATGCGCTTGTCGATCTCGGCGGCCGGCGTGCCGGCCTGCTTGAGGCCGAGACCCATATTGTTCTTTACCGTCAGATGCGGATAGAGCGCGTAGGTCTGGAACACCATGGCGATGCCGCGCTTGGCCGGCGGCGTCGAACTGACATCGTCGCCGTCGATGACGACGCGGCCCGAACTCGAATCCTCCAACCCCGCGATGACGCGCAGCAGCGTTGATTTTCCGCAGCCGGACGGGCCGACGAAGACGACGAACTCGCCGTCCGTCACCTCGAGGTTGATGCCCTTCAGCACCTCGATCGGGCCGAACGCCTTTTTCACATTCTCGATGATGAGTGAGCCCACGGCATGTTCCCTATAGTTTGACGGCGTTGCCGGTGCGCACGCTTTCATCCGCGGCGAGACAGACGGCGAGCGAGCGCACAGCGTCGTCCATATGGCGCGAAAGATCGATGTCCTCGCGGATCGCGCGCAGCAGGAACGCCTGTTCGAGGTCGCATAATTCCTGATGGCCGGGTTCGCCCTGCATGGAAAGCAGTTCGTCCGGCTTGGTGAATTTTCCGTCCGCCCCGGTGGCGGCGCTATGCAGACGGATGGTCGAGGTTTTCGTGTGCGTGTCGATGTCGTCGGACTTCGCGCCCTCCGTCATGACGATGGAAACGCAGCCATTGGGCGAGATCACGTCCTTCACGAAGAACGCGGTTTCTGAAATCATCGGCCCCCAGCCGGCCTCGTACCAGCCGACCGAGCCGTCATCGAACAACACCTGCAGATGGCCGTAATTATACATGCCCTCGGCAATCTCGTCGGTAAGGCGAAGCCCCATGCCGCGAACCTCGACCGGCTTGGCGTCGGTGATCTGCAGCATCACGTCGAGATAATGCACGCCGCAATCGACGATGGGCGAGGTGGTCTGCATCAACTGCTTGTGCGTTTCCCAGGTCGCCCCCGAGGACTGTTGGTTGAGGTTCATGCGGAACACGTAGGGACCGCCGAGTTTTCGGGCTTCGGCGATCAGCCGCATCCACGACGGATGGTGGCGCAGGATGTATCCGATCACCAGTTTCTTGCCGTTGGCCTTGGCCGCATCGACCACGCGCTGGGCGTCGGCCACGGTCGTCGCCAACGGCTTTTCCACGAAGACGTGGCAGCCTGCTTCCAGCGCCCGCACGGCATAGTCGGCGTGACTGTCGGAATAGGTGGCGATGCAGGCGACGTCCGGTTTTTCATCGCGCAGCGCGTCATCGAAGGAGTGGCGGATTTCGTAGCCTGACAGTTCGGCCGGCAAGGGCACGTCGGAACGGTTGACCAGTGCGGCAATGCGGAAACCGGGATTGGCTTCATAGGCGAGCGCGTGGCTGCGCCCCATATTGCCCAGGCCGGCCACGACGACGCTGACGGGCTTTTGCTCGCTCACTTGACTGCTCCTGCGGTGATGCCGCGGATCAACTGCCGCGAGAAGATGAAATAGAGGATCATGACCGGCAGGATGGCGAGCGAAAGTGCGGCCAGCACGGCGTTCCAGTTGGTGACGAACTGGCCGAGGAACAATTGCGCCCCGAGCGTCACCGTCTTGGTGCTTTCGGACGGCGCCAGGATCAGCGGAAACCACAGATCGTTCCAGATCGGGATCATGGTGAAGACGGCAACGGTAGCCATGGAAGGCCGGACCAGCGGCAGCACCAGCCGGAAGAAGATCCTGTATTCGGACAGGCCGTCTATCCGGCCGGCGTTTTTGAGGTCGTCGGAAACCAGTTTCATGAATTCCGACAGGATGAACACGGCCAATGGCAGGCCTTGCGCGGTATAGACGAGGATCAGCGCCGTCAGCGTGTTGACCAGGCCGCTGGCCACCATCAACTGCAGGATGGCGACGGTGGCAAGCCGGATCGGGATCATGATGCCGAGCGCCAGATAAAGCCCCATCAGCGTGTTGCCGCGAAAGCGGTATTCGGACAGCGCAAACGCCGCCATCGCGCCGAACAGCAGCACCAGCGCCAGCGAGACGACCGTGACCACCAGGCTGTTCCAGAAATAGAGCGGGAAGTTTCCCTGCGAGAGAACGGTCGCGTAGCCGATGAGATCGAACGTCTCCGGGCCGGGCAACGCCAGCGGCGTCCTGAAGATCGCGCCGCGCGACTTGAACGAGTTGACGACGATGACCAGCACCGGAAACAGCGCGATGACCGTATAGGCGATCAGCACCGCATGGGCAGCGGCGGTGCGCGGCAGGGACTTTGTTGCGCGGCTCATCTTCGCCCCCTCAGAACTGATACCGACGCAGGCGCGTCTGGATGCCGAACAGATAGATCGCGACGCCGATCAGGATGATGAGGAACATCATCGTCGCGATGGTCGCGCCCATGTTCGGATCGCCGATTTGCAACTGGAAGCCGAAGAAGGCGCGGTAGAGGAAAGTGCCCAGGATGTCGGTCGAATAGTTCGGGCCGGCAAGCGCGCCCTGCGCCGAGTAGATCAGGTCGAAGGCGTTGAAATTGCCGACGAAAGTCAGGATCGAAATAATGCCGATGGAGGGCAGGATGAGGGGCAGCTTGATCTTCCAGAACTGCGCCATGCCGGTGACGCCGTCGCATTCGGCGGCCTCGATCACCTCCTCGGGGATGGTAAGTAGCGCTGCGTAGATCAGCATCATCGGGATGCCGACGAACTGCCACACCGAGATCAGCGCCAGCGTCGTCAGCGCATAGGCCTCCTTGCCGAGCCACGGCGCGAACAGGCTTTTCATGCCGATCAGATCGAGCAGGTTGGGCGCAACGCCCCACAGCGGCGACAGGATCAGCTTCCAGGCGAAGCCGACAATGACGAAGGACAGGATGGTCGGCACGAAGATCGCGGTGCGGTAGAAGGCTGAAAAGCGCAATCTCGGGCTGGCCAGAAGGGCGGCCAGCACCACCCCGATCGGATTTTGCACCAGCATGTGGACGATGAAGAACCAGGTATTGTTTCGAAGCGCGTTCCAGAACCCGGTCGACCAGCGCGGGTCGCCGAACAGCGTTCGGAAATTGTCGAAGCCGACAAATACCTGCGATTGCTCGACATTGCGAAACAGAGAGAATTGCAGCGTGCCGGCCAGCGGCAGGATCATGATGGCGGTGTAGATCAAAACCGCTGGCGCCAGGAACACGGCGATGTGCCAGCGGAACGGCCTTTTCGGTTTTGTCGCTGCGGCCATCGGTCGGTCCCATCCGGTCAATTCAGGCTTCTTGCGCGCCGGAGCCATCGGCTTGTACCCCTCCCATTGTGGGGCGGCGGCGAGCAAACGAAATAGAGTGTAGCTTGCAAAACGGGGTGGAGGTCAATGCCGAGAAGTCCTCGACCCCCACCCCGTTCGCTTCAGTTGCGACCCTCCCCGCGAGGGGGAGGCAACACGCTGACGGCTACTTGGCCGGCTTGTACCAGCTGTCGAGACCGTCCTGCAGTTTCTTGGCCGCGGCTTCCGGCGTCTCCGTGCCGTTGATCACGTTGGCGGCGGCTACCCAGGTTTCGTTTTCGAGGTTGGGCGTACCGCGCGACAGGATCTGGTAGGTCGAGCGCATGGTCGGCTCGCAGCTCTGGCGCCAGCTCAGGAATTCCTTGGCCAGCGGGCCCTTCAGTTCCACCGTCTCGCTGGTTAGCGGGAAGAAGCCCGGCAGCGCGTTGCCGTAGATCTCGGCGAATTCCTTGGAAGCCACCCAGGCCAGGAATTTCTTGGCTTCTTCAGGATGTGCCGACTTGGCGTTGATGCCGATCGCGTGGTCCGGCTGGTCGGAGAGGTAGCACTTGTCGCCTTCCTTGGGCAGCGGCGGCGGGAAAGCGCCCATCTTGAACTGCGCCTGCGTGTTGAAGACGGAGATTTCCCACGAGCCGGCCGGGTAGATGGCGGCGCGGCCGAGCGTGAACAGGTTCTGGCTGTCCGGATAGGCCTGCGCCTGGAAACCGTCGCCCATGAACGGACCCCACTTGGCCAGTTCCGTGAACGGCGCGACCCAGTCGGCGTCGGTCAGCTTCTGGGTGCCGGCGATCAGTGCCTTGCGGCCTTCCTCACCGTGCCAGTAGTTGGGACCGATATTCTGGTAGGCCATGGTGGCGGCTTCCCACTGGTCTTTGGTGCCCATGGCGAGCGGGATGAAGGTGCCGTCGTCCTTGATCTTCTGCAGGGTGGCGAAGAACTCGTCGCTGGTCTTCGGCGGCGTGATCTTGAGCTGGTCGAAGGCATCCTGGTTGTAGATGAAGCCATGGATGACCGAGGCCATCGGCACGCAGAACGTGGTCTTGGCGTCGTCCGTCTGCCATGCCGCCTTGGCGACATCGGAGAAATTCTTCATGCCGTCGATGTCGTCGACCGGGCTGAGATAGCCCTTGTTGAAGAGATCGAGCGAAGCGTCGAACGGGCGGCAGGTGATGAGGTCGCCGGCCGAACCGGCGGCCAGCTTGGCGTTGAGCGCGGCGTTGTATTCGGTGGGGGCTGCGGCGGCGAACACCACCTTGATGCCCGGATTGGCCTTTTCGAAAGCCGGGATGATCTGGCTCTGCCAGATCTGGGTGTCGTCGTTGCGCCAGCTTTCGATGGTCAGCGTCACGTCCTCGGCGTAAGCCGTGCCGGCCGAACCCAGAATGCTGGAACCCAGCAAAACTGCCGTCAGTAGTTTCGGTGTCATGTTCATTCTCCCTGTTGACCTTTGTCAGGTTCGGTTTTGATGAGGATCGCGGCTTGCTACCGTCTGCTCCCCTCGACAACGGAAAGGGCAGGCCGCAATCTGTGGCCAGTTCCTTCCAGTATTTTCTCGGCCGCCTCGGCGTCGGGCGCGCCCGCCGCCAGCAGCACGGCAATCTTGACCGCGCCGCCGCTGGTGTCGAGCAGGCGGCGGGCTTCATCGCCGTCACGTCCGGTAATGGCCGAAACGATGCGTGCGGCGCGCTCGCGCAATTTGATGTTGTCGGCGAGGAGGTTGACCATATGGCCGTCATGGACATGGCCGAGATGAATGGCGGCGAGCGTCGACAGCATGTTGAGCGCTATTTTTTGCGCGGTGCCGGCACCCATTCGGGTCGAGCCCGCGATCACTTCCGGCGGCGTCTCCAGCAGGATGGCGACATCGGCTAGCTCCAGCAGTGGCGTGCCGGCATTATTGGCGATGGCGATGGTCGCTGTACCCCGGCGCTTGGCTTCTTCCAGCGCCCGCACCGTATAGGGTGTGGTCCCGCTGGCGGAGATGGTGATCAGGCAGTCGTTTGCCCCCAAAGCCGCCTCGGCGACGGCCCGCGCCGCTTCGTCGACATCGTCCTCGGGTCCGCCCGCAAGCGTCTTGAACGCCTGGTCGCCGCCAGCGATCAGGATGGCGATGCGGTCGCGCGCTATGCCGAACGTACCCGGCAATTCAAGCGCATCGGCCAGCGCCATCAGGCCGGAACTGCCAGCGGCGGCGTAGGCGACCCTGCCACCACGCCGGAGTTTTTCGGCGACGATTTCGGCAGCGGAAGCGATGGCTGGAATGGCGTTGCGAACGCTCGCAGCCGCCTCGATCTGGCCGTTGGCCAAGGCGGATAAAATAGCGTCGGGGGTCTCGGTGTCCAGTCCTGTCGCATTCTGGTGCGGCGCTTCGGTGCGCGGTTCAGCCATCCTGGTTTCTCCTCCTCCAAAACAATACCAAAAAAATACCACTTGTCCACACGCATTAACGAATTGACGTGCAGAAAATGTCGAAAACTAAAAATACATAATGTTATCAATAAAATACGTATTAACTTTTTTGCAGCAGAAATTAAGCCTTGGATATTGGTACTTTATTGGTATCATCAAACGAGAGGAGAAATCGCTTTGAATTTCGTGCTTGGCATCGACGGTGGTGGCACCAGCTGCAGGGCGGCCCTTGCAACCGCGGACGGCGTCGTGGTCGGTCGTGCCAAGGGCGGAGCGGCCAATATCCGTACCGATCTGACCGGCGCGCGCGCCAACATCGCCGAATCCGCCCGACTAGCCTTTATCGACGCCGGCCACGACCCCGCTCTTGTGTCGAAGACGCCCGCTGTCCTGGGCCTCGCCGGCGCCAATGTCGGCACCTACCGGCAGCAACTGGAAGCGATCCTGCCGTTCAGCCAGAGCCGCGTCGAGACCGATGCGGAGATCGCATTGGAAGGCGCGGTCGGCCCGCATGACGGCGCCATGGCGATCCTGGGGACCGGCTCCGCCTATATGGTAAGACGGGGCGGCAGCATGCGCGCCATCGGTGGCTGGGGCTTCCAGATAGGCGATCAGGGTGGCGGCGGCCGCATCGGTCGCGATCTGCTTGAACAGACGTTGCTGGCCCATGACGGCATCCGCCAGGGTTCGCCGCTGACGGACGAGATCCTCGGCGTGTTCCGCAACCATCCAGAAGACGTGGTGGAATTTACTACCAACGCCAAGCCCGGCGATTTCGGCGGCTTCGCGCCAAAGGTGTTCGAACACGCCGGCAAGGGCGATGCCGTCGCCACGTGGATCGTGGACCGGGCTGTCGCCGACGTCGAGGCAGCGCTGGCAGCGCTCGACCTTGCCGCCGATGCGCCGCTCTGCCTGCTCGGCGGGTTGGCACCCCTTTATGCGCCGCGCCTGTCGGCGCGCTATCGTTGCCTGCTTCGCGAACCGCTCGGCGATGCGCTTTCAGGTGCTGTGCAAATGGCGGTTCGCGCTTTCGCAGGCGAGGCGACCAATGGTTGAGGCCACCGACCAGATATTCGCTTCGCTCCGGCAATCCACTCGGCGCGGCGCACCGCTTTACCTGCAGTTGAAGAAAAACATCGAGGACGCCGTCAACCGTGGCATTATCGGCCCCGGCGATGCGCTGCCTTCCGAGCGCGACATTGCCGTCAAGGCTGACATTTCGCGCGTTACCGTGCGCAAGGCGGTGCAGGATCTGGTCAAGGGCGGCATATTGGTGCAGCGCCATGGCTCCGGCACGTTCGTCGCGCCGCGCATGGAGCGGGTCGAGCAATCGCTGTCGCGGCTGACGTCTTTTACCGAGGACATGGCGCGGCGCGGCATGAATGTACGCTCGCAATGGCTTGACCGGGGGCTTTACACCCCATCGCCCGAGGAGATGATGGTGCTCGGCCTGTCGTCCAGCGAGCGTGTGGCGCGTGTGGCGCGCCTGCGCATCGCCAATGAAACGCCGCTGGCCATTGAGCGCGCCGCCCTGTCGGCCAGCGTTCTGCCCGATCCGGCCGCCGTCGATTCATCGCTCTATACGGCACTTCAGGCAACCGGGAGCCGGCCGGTCAGGGCGGTTCAGCGCATATCCGCGGCGAACCTTGCCGAAGCGGACGCGTGCCTGCTGGAAGTGGCGCCCGGCTCGGCCGGCCTGCACATAGAGCGAATCTCGTACCTCGCCAGCGGCAAGGTCATCGAATTCACCCGCTCGATCTATCGCGGCGACGCCTATGATTTCGTTGCCGAACTGAGACTGACCGGGCCAAGCGACATCGGAGACGGACAATGACGGCGACAATCACGCATATGCGACGCGAGATCGAGGAAATACCCGAGGCGGTGGCCCGGCTTCTCGACCGCTCGGGGTCGGCGCTGAGCGAAGCCGGACGCGGCATAAGCCAGCGCAACCCGCATTTCGTGGTGACGGTGGCGCGCGGTTCTTCCGACCATGCGGCGACCTTCATGAAATATGCGGTCGAACTGACCGCCGGGCTTGCCGTTGCGTCGGTGGGGCCATCCATCGCCTCCATCTACGGCACCAAACTCAAGCTCGCCGGAGCGGCCTGCCTTGCCATCTCGCAGTCGGGCAAGAGCCCGGATATCGTTGCGCTGACGCAAACCGCCAGGGCCGGCGGCGCGCTGACGGTCGCGCTGACCAACACGGCAGACTCGCCGCTCGCCCGCGCATCCGACTACTCTATCGACATACTGGCCGGGCCGGAGCGCAGCGTCGCGGCGACGAAAACCTTCGTCAATTCGGCTGTCGCGGGCCTCGCCCTGATGGCGCATTGTACCAACGACACCGCGCTTTTGGAAGCGCTGGCGCGCCTGCCGGAGCATTGCCGCAAAGCCATCGATTGTGACTGGATGCCGTTCGCCAGTTCGCTAGTGCAGGGCCAGTCGTTGTTCGTGCTGGGGCGCGGCCCGTCCTTCGCCATCGCCAGCGAAGGCGCGCTGAAGTTCAAGGAGGTCTGCGGCGTTCACGCCGAGGCCTATAGCGCGGCCGAAGTCATGCACGGGCCGCTGGCGCTGGTCGGGCCGGGTTTCCCGGTGCTGGCGCTGGCCGCGCGCGATGCAGCGGAGGCCTCCATCGTCGACGCCGGCGATCGGCTGGTCGCCAAGGGCGCATCGGTCTTCGTGACCAGCGATGCCGCCGGCAATGCGCACAAACTGCCATTCGTGGCGACCGGCCATCCCCTTACCGATCCGCTGGCGCTGATCGTTTCGTTCTATGCGTTCGTCGAGGCCTTCGCCCGTCATCGGGGCCTCGACCCGGATGCGCCGCGTAACCTCAACAAGGTGACGGAAACCCTATGAGCGATCGTTTCGGCCTGATCGGCGCGCGTATCTTCGACGGCGATGCCTGGCATGACGATGCGGCGCTGATCGTTCGCGGCGGCGAGATCGAGGGCATCATTACGGCAGATGCCGTGCCCGCCGACCTGGAAACGGTCGAGACGAGCGGCATGCTCGCCCCCGGTTTTGTCGACCTTCAGGTCAATGGCGGCGGCGGCGTCATGCTGAACGATCACCCCGATATTGCCTCCATCGAGCGCATCTGTCGGGCGCATGCGCCGTTTGGCACCACGGCACTTTTGCCGACGCTGATTACCGACACGCCTGAAATCACGGCCGCCGCCCTTTCGGCAGGCGCTGAAGCCGCGCAAAAGAAGGTGCCGGGTTTCCTAGGCTTGCACATAGAAGGGCCGCATCTGTCGCTGGCACGCAAGGGCGCGCACGACCCAAGGCTGATCCGGCCGATGACGGATGCCGACCAGGCGGCGCTGATCGCCGGGCGCGCGCATATGCCGGTGCTTTTGACCACCGTCGCCCCGGAATCGGTCGATACGCAGCGTGTCGCGGCGTTGGCGCAGGCCGGAGTCGTCGTCAGTCTTGGCCATTCCGATGCCGGCTATGCGACGGCCGGCGCTTTTGCGGCAGCCGGCGCCTCGATGGTGACGCATCTGTTCAATGCAATGAGCCAGATCGGCAACCGCGAGCCGGGCCTGGCGGGGGCGGCCATCGATAATGGAAGGTTGTTTGCCGGCTTGATCGCCGATGGCTTCCATGTCGACGCGGCCACCATCGGCATCGCCCTGCGGGCCAAGCGGGGGCCGGCGCACATTTTCCTCCTCACCGACGCGATGGCGACAATCGGCACCGACATGGCGTCGTTCACGCTGAACGGGCGCACCATCTACCGCAAGGATGGCAAGCTGACGCTGGCCGACGGCACGCTGGCCGGTGCCGACCTCGACATGATCTCGGCCGTTCGTTTCATGCACCGGGTTATCGGTCTCGACCTTGCAGAAGCGCTGCGCATGGCATCGGCCTATCCCGCCGAGGCGGTCGGCCAGTCGCACCGGCTCGGACGGTTCACCAAGGGGGCCGCGGCAAATATCGTCGCGCTGTCCGACGAACTTGACGTCAATGCCGTGTGGATCGACGGCAAGCAGGTGTTTGCCGCCGAAAGCTGATGGCTTACCGCGCGTCGGCTGCGGAGCGAATGGCCGCGATGTTGCTTCTGTATGCTTCGACGCTGTCGCCCTTGAAAATCGCAGCACCCGCCACGAGGACGTTCGCGCCTGCTGCCGTAACCAGCGGCGCGGTCTCCGGCGAGACGCCGCCGTCGATCTCGATATGGATCGGCCTGTCGCCGATCATCGCCTTCACGCGAGCCACCTTTTCGACGAGGGCCGGGATGAAGGCCTGGCCGCCGAAGCCCGGATTGACGGTCATGATCAGGATGAGGTCGAGCCGATCCAGCACATATTCGATCGCGCTTTCCGGCGTCGCCGGATTGATCGCCACGCCCGCCTTCTTGCCCAAATTGCGGATCGTCTGCAACGAACGGTCGAGATGCGGCCCGGCCTCGGCATGGACAGTGATGCCGTCGCAACCGGCATCGGCGAAGGCCGCCAGATAGGGGTCCGCGGGAGCGATCATCAGATGGCAGTCGAAAAACGCCTTGGTGCGGGCGCGGATCGATTTGATGACGGCCGGCCCGAAGGTGATGTTGGGCACGAAATGCCCGTCCATCACGTCGAGATGGATCCAGTCCGCGCCGGCCAGCGATACCGCTTCGACCTCGTCGCCGAGTTTCGAAAAGTCGGATGCCAGAACCGACGGCGCGATCAGGGTCTTGCCGGTCATCTTTGTCTCTCGCTGCTCGAGTCCAATGTCGTTGGTGGCCCTAAATGCCCAAGGCGCGTTTGTCGACAGGAATCCTGCCTTCGACGCGGTTCGCGACCTTTAGCGCTGCCCGCGTTGACGCCACTCGACTTCCAGGAAGCGCTTGCGGCCAAGATGGCCGGCACCTTCCTGGATGTCGGCGCAGATGGCGTCCTTCAACGCCTGCGCGTCCTTGGCGCGGATCGCCTCCAGCGCCTCAAAGTGCCGGTCCACCCGATAGCTTTCATCGAGGTTTTCGGTCGCTTCGCGCATGAAGGGTCCAAGCCGCAGCCACACCGATTCGATCAGCACGAGCAGGACCGATGAACGGACCTCGTACAGGCATCGGTGAAAGGCGAAGTTGCGCTCGATGCCGAGTTCGATGTCGCCGGCCGCATAGGCGGCGTCGATCAGCCCGTCCAGGTGCTGCAGTCGGTCGAGCCGCAGATAGTCGATATGCGGAAGCGCACGTTCGGCGGCCAGCGTTTCAAGCGCGATGCGCGTCGCGATGATTTCGTCGAAACGCTCCGGCCCGATGTCGGGCACGCGCACGCGCCGGTTGTCGAGATATTCCAGCGCGCCATCGGCGATCAATTGGTGCAGGGCCTCGCGCACCGGGGTGGCGCTGACCTCCAACCCTTCGGCGATGCCGGCAATCGTGATTGGAAGGCCGGGGGGAAAGCGCCCTGTCATCACCGACTTGCGCAGACACCGGTAAACCCACTGCTTCATGGGCTCGGCGGCGAGCTTTTCTTCGCGGGCGATCGAGGTCGCTTTTGGTTCTGGCACTGGCCTTAACCTCAAATTTGGCGCTCTTTAGCAAAGCGCACCGCGCAAGCCTTTACATATATGATCATATTACCTTAGATTGTGATCATAAAATTTCCAAGTGCGGCAATACAGGCCAGATAGCGGAACTATTTTTCGCAACCACGGTGGACCATGATTGATGAGCAAGAAGCCCGCGATTTCCTAGACAAAAACCCTGATATCGAAGTGCTGGAAGCCTTCGTTATCGACGTCAACGGCGTGCCGCGCGGCAAATGGATTCCGCGCGAGCGTTCGGTGGAGGTGTTGACCAACGGCATGGCGATGCCGCGTTCAGTCTATGCACTCGACGTCTGGGGACGCGACGTCAATGCGGCCGGTCTTGCCGAAGGAACCGGCGACCCCGACGGCCTGTGTGTTCCTGTTCCGGGAACGCTGGCCCGCATAAGCTGGCTGAAGCGGCCGACGGCGCAGGTGATGTTGAGCATGAACGGCCCGGACCGGGGCCATTTCTATGCCGATCCGCGCCAGGTGCTGGCGAAAGTCCTCGACCGTTTCCATCAGATGCGGTTGACGCCGGTGGTCGCCACCGAGCTTGAATTCTACCTGATCGACCCTGTTCGCTCCGCGCTCGACCCGGTTCGTCCACCGCATACGCGAGAGGGCCGTTGGCACACCGGCCAGACGCAGGTTCTGTCGATTGCCGAATTGCAGGATTTCGAGGACGTCTTTCACGAGATCGATTCGACCTGCCGCGAGCAGGGCGTGCCCGCCGACACCACGCTGCGGGAGAACGGGCCGGGCCAGTACGAAATCAACCTCAACCACGTGCCGGATGCGCTGCGCGCCGCCGACTACGCCGTGCAGTTGAAGCGGATCGTCAAGGGCGTGGCGCGCAAGCACGATCTGGACGCCACCTTCATGGCCAAGCCCTATGGCATGCAGGCCGGCAACGGCATGCATGTGCATTTTTCCATGCTGGACGAGAACGGCAACAACGTCTTCGTCGATGAAAATGGGCCGTCCGACCTGCTCATGCAGTCGGTCGGCGGACTGCTGCGCTACATGGGCGAAAGCACCGCGATCTTTGCGCCCCATGCCAATTCCTACCGCCGGCTCAAGCCCAGCGAGCACGCGCCGACCTTTGCTTCGTGGGGCTTCGACAACCGTTCCGCGGCGGTGCGTGTCATCACGGCGAGCAGGCCGGCCACCCGCATCGAGCACCGCGTCGCCGGCGCCGACAGCAATCCCTATCTCGTGCTCGCCATGATCTTGCAGGCTGCCTATATGGGCATGAAGGAAAGACTGGATCCGGGCGGGCCGATCAGCGGCGACGAACATGCCATCGACAACGAGCCGCTGCTGACGAGTTGGGACAGCGCCGTCCAGCGCTTCGCCACTTCCGGCTTCGCCTATGGTGCGGTCGGTCCGGAATTCCGTTCGCTTTACTCTGCCTGCAAGCGCCAGGAACTGGATGAATTCTCGATGCGCGTCACGGACGTCGAATACGACGCCTATATCAGGACCGCTTGAAATGGCCGCCCATATTTCGCCCGTCCCCAATCCGGGGCACGCCGACTCCTGGTACGCGGCGTCTGCCAACGACCGTCGCGTGCGTGAAACCCTGACCGAGGCGTTGAGCGCCGACATCTGCATCGTCGGCGCGGGCTTCACCGGCATATCGGCCGCCCTTGAGCTGTCCGAGCGCGGCTACAGCGTCGTGGTGGTCGAGGCCGAGCGCATCGGCTTCGGCGCGTCCGGCCGCAATGGCGGCCAGATCGTCAACGGTTATAGCCGCGACCTGGATACGATCGAGGGCCGCTATGGCCGCGACAAGGCGAACGCACTGGCGGCAATGTCACGCGACGGCGGCGACATCATTCGCGCGCGCATCTCAAAATACGGCATCGACTGCGACCTTCGCCATGGCGGCTTCTTCGCTGCCTTCACGCCCAAGCAGTTGCGCTATCTCGAAACGGTCAAGCACGGCTATGAGGCGCATGGCCTTGACGGAATGGAAATGGTGGCGCGCAAGGACGTCGGCCGCTATGTCCGCTCAAGCCGCTATGCCGGCGGCATGATCGACAGGCGCGGCGGCCATATCCATCCTTTGAACCTCGTGCTCGGCGAGGCCAGGGCGGCCGAAAGCCTGGGTGCGCGCATCTTCGAGAATTCCCGTGCTATCCGTGTGGAAACCGGCGGCAAGCCCACGGTCCATACCGACAAGGGAAGCGTTACCTCCTCCTATCTGCTGATTTGCGGCAATGCCTATCTCGGTGGCCTTGTTCCATCCGTGACCGACCGCATGATGCCGGTTTCGAGCCAGGTGATGGCGACCGAACCGCTTGATCCGGCGTTGCTGCGCGAATTGCTTCCGGCCGACTATTGCGTAGAGGATGCAAATTACGTTCTCGATTACTATCGGCGCACCAGCGACAATCGGCTGCTCTATGGCGGCGGCATCGGTTATGGCGGACAGGACCCGGCGAATCTCACCGCAATCATACGGCCGAACATGGCCAAGACGTTTCCCGAACTTGCAAGCGCGCGGATCGACTATGCCTGGAGCGGCAATTTCGCCCTGACGCTGACACGTATCCCGCATGTCGGGAGGCTCTCGGACCACGTCTATTTCTCGCATGGCGACAGCGGGCATGGCGTGACGACCACCCATTTGCTCGGAAAGCTGCTGGGAGAAGCGGTGGCGGGCCACGCGGAGCGGTTCGACGTCTGGGCATCGCTGCCCAGCCTTCCTTTCCCGGGCGGCAAGACCTTTCGCGTTCCGCTCACGGCACTCGGCGCATGGTGGTACGGCTTGCGCGACAGGCTGAGCCTGTGAACTGACATCTTGGAACCTTTGGGGTGTCATGTTTGTTGAGGGCAGCAGGCACGTCGATACCGATGGCGGGATGGGGATACCGGAATGAGTGCTGATCGCGATACCGCCTCGAAGTCCGGCTACGGCTCTTCGGTGACCGCTGACGGTATCGCCGCCCCGAGAATGGCCTTGCCGGGCGCGGTAACGCTGGTCGGGGTCACCGCCATTCTTTACCTCGGCCGGGACGTCTTTCTTCCGCTGGCGGTGGCGCTGCTTCTTACGTTCGCTCTGGCGCCGATCGTTTCGTTCTTGCGCAAGAGATCGCTGCCCAAGCCCATTGCCGTCGTCCTGACCGTGTTTATCGCGTTCGCCGCCATTGCCCTTTTGGCTACATTGGTTGCCACGCAGGTGACCAATCTCGCGCAGAACATCCCGACCTATCAGTCGAACATCGTCGCCAAGGTGCATTCGCTTAAGGAAATGGGCGCCGATGGCGGCATTATCGATCGGCTGAGCGGCGCGGTCCAGCGTGTCGGCGCCGAATTGCAAACGAGCGCGCAGCCTGCACAACCTGCCCATATTGCCCCCAAGGCAGAACCGCTGCCGGTCGAAATCGTGTCGCAGGAAAGCACGATCGAGACGTTGAAGAACGTCATCGTGCCGCTAGTCAGTCCGTTCGCCACGGCCGGTCTCGTCGTCGTGGTCGTCATCTTCATGTTGCTTGAGCGCGAGGACCTTCGCGACCGCTTCATCCGGCTTGTCGGCTATGGCGACGTTCACCGGACTACGGAGGCCTTGCAGGAAGCCGGAAAGCGGGTAGGGCACTATCTTCTCATGCAGTTGGTGGTCAACACGCTCTATGCCGTGCCCATTGCTGCCGGCCTTTGGCTGCTCGGTATCCCCAACGCTCTGCTGTGGGGGCTGCTGACGCTGGTTCTTCGCTTCGTGCCTTATATCGGGCCGGCTATAGGCATGTTGATGCCGCTGTTCCTGGCACTTGCGGTGGCACCCGGATGGTCGCTCGTCCTGTGGACCGGAGCGCTGTTCCTCTTCATGGAACTGGTCAGTGGAAACATTCTGGAGCCGCTGCTTTATGGCTCGAGAACCGGCCTGTCACCCTTGGCGATCATCGTGGCGGCGATCTTCTGGACGTGGCTGTGGGGGCCGCTCGGGCTGGTTTTGTCCACGCCGCTGACCGTGTGCATGGTCGTGCTTGGCCGCTATGTGCCGCAGTTCGAATTCCTTGAAGTGCTTTTCGGCAACGAGCCGGTGCTCGACCCGCATACGAGGCTGTACCAGCGCTTGCTGTCGGGCAATGTCGACGAGGCCACGGACAATGCCGAGGAGTTCTTGGAGAAGAAATACCTCGTCGACTACTACGACACGATCGGCATTCCAGCCCTGCTGCTTGCGGAGCAGGACCGGCAGCGCGGTGCCCTGCGCGATGAGCAACGCAAGCGCCTGGCACTGACCGCCCAGACGCTCATCACGAACCTCGAAGACATCGCCGACGAAGAAGAAAATGAAGAAGATGGGAGCGAGGAAAATGCAAAGCCTTCCGACGCAGCGGGGGAGGACGACGACGACACGGCGGTCGACCTGCTGCCCGACGGCGAAGGCATGACGGTGCTTTGCGCCGGCGGACGCGGCGAGATCGACGATGCCGCCGCCGCAATGCTGGCCCAGATATTTGAGGTGCAAGGTGCCGCCGCTACGTCGATTACCCATGAGGGCCTTCAGCCTCTGGCGGCCCGCAAGCTTGTGCTGGACAAGGTCGACACCGTCATCGTGACGTTTCTCAACGGGACATCGGCAACCCAGGCCCGCATCGTGGTTCGCAGGCTGAAGAAACTGCAACCGGGCCTGCGCGTTGGCGTTCTCGCTCCAGCCGAAGGCGGTTTCGGCGAGGCCAAGGCGGAAAGCATCGGCGCCGATTTCATCGCGTCCAGTGCTTCGGAAGCGGCGATTGCCGGCTTGACGAAAGCCGCGCCGGTACGGCTGAAGAACACCGTCCGGCATATGGCGAGACGCAAGCCGACGTCGCGAAAGGCCACTCTCGAAAAAGAGCCGTCGCCGGCGTGAGTCCGAATTAGCGCGCCGTCAAGCAGCGCAGGCGGGCGGTCGGATCGCTCCCGAAAGGAGCGTCGATGGCGGCGTGGAGGTCGCTGCGCGTCAGGCCTATATCGGCAAGCTCGGTGTCCGTCATTTCGCTCAGCCGATCAAAAGCCCGCCGGTTTTTCCACACGCGAAAGAAAGTTGCGATGCTCACGAACACACGCGCCGCAACGGTTGGACGCCGGGCGGCATGCGTATTGTCGGACGCGAAATCACAAGTGCTCATGGCCATGTTCCTTCATCTGTAAAGGCACGCAGAACCCCAACGGTCACCGGGAGGATGGTGACCGCCAAGGCTCGATGCGGGCCTTTTCGTGGACGATGGTATTTTGCCATCGGCGGATTGATTAATCCAACGAATGTTTCTAATCTTTATGATCAATATCAATGATGGATTGGACTCATGAAAGCGCCGCTCGATCTTGACCAGTTGCAGACCTTCATCGCTATCTCCGACACCGGCAGCTTTACCCGCGCCGCGGGCGAAGTGAACCGGACCCAATCGGCGGTGTCCATGCAGATGCGCCGGCTGGAGGAGCGCATCGGCAAGCCGCTGTTCGAAAAGGACGGGCGCACCAACAAGCTGACGGAGGAAGGCGACAAGCTGCTGTCCTATGCGCGGCGGCTACTTTTTCTCAACCGCGAAACCCTTGCCGCCTTCGACGATCAGCGCCTGGAAGGCACGATCCGCATCGGCACGCCGGATGACTACGCCGACCGGTTCCTGCCGGAGATCATGGCGCGTTTTGGCCGCTCCAACCCGCGTGTCGAAATGACCGTGATATGCGAACCGACGCCGGGTTTGGTCGAGCACCTCAAGCGCGGCAATCTCGACATCGCGCTGGTGACGCATAACGTAACGCGGGCGCAATCCGAGGTGGTGCGGCGCGAACCGCTTCTGTGGGTAAGTTCGGCCAACCATGCAACGCACGAGCAAACGGTGCTGCCCATGGCGTTCGGGCGTCCGAACTGCATCTGGCGGCGCGCTGCCTGCGATGTGCTCGACAATATGGACCGGGAATACCGCGTCCTCTTCACCAGTTTCTCGGCCACCGTCATCGCTGCCGCCGTGCTTTCCGGCCTGGCGATATCGGTGTTGCCTGAATGCGCGCTGCGCCCCGGCATGCGCGTCCTGGGCGAGGCCGACGGTTTTGGCGCATTGCCCGATTGCCACATCGCGATCATGCGGGGACAGAGTTCGCGCCCGGACATCGTCGAGGCGCTTGCGCGTCATATTTCGGAGAGCCTGGACAACATATCCGTGCCGCTCGGCGACGAAGCGGGAAGTTTCGATCTTTCCGCGCTGGCATTTTCGAAAATGAAGAAGCCCCGGTCCGCCCAACTCATGCCGGGATGGTAGCAGCGGCGGCCTTGACGCACCGCGCCGATAGAAGCTCAATCCGGCCATGAGCGAATTGGCATCCGAATCACGCACCAACGCTGCCGAATACACGGTGAGCGAAATTTCCGGCGCGCTGAAGCGTACCGTCGAGGACACATTCGGCAATGTGCGCGTGCGGGGCGAAATTTCGGGCTACCGCGGCCCCCATTCCTCCGGCCATGCCTATTTCGCCTTGAAGGACGACCGCGCCCGGCTGGAGGCTGTGGTCTGGAAGGGCGTGATGGGGCGGCTGAAGTTCCGGCCCGAAGAGGGCATGGAGGTGATCGCCACCGGCAAGCTCACCACCTATCCGGGTTCGTCGAAATACCAGATCGTTATCGACAATCTGGAGCCGGCCGGCGCCGGCGCGCTGATGGCCCTGCTGGAGGATCGCAAGCGGCGCCTGCAGGCCGAAGGCCTGTTCGACCCGGCCAGAAAACAGCTTTTGCCATACATGCCGCGCGTCATCGGCGTCGTCACCTCGCCGACCGGTTCGGTCATCCGCGACATCATCCACCGCATCAAGGACAGGTTTCCGCTGCATGTCATCGTCTGGCCGGTGCGCGTGCAGGGCGAGACATCGGGCGCGGAAGTGGCGGCCGCCGTCGAAGGCTTCAACGCGCTACCGCAGGACGGCGGCATTCCGATCCCCGATCTGCTGATCGTGGCGCGGGGCGGCGGCAGTCTCGAGGATTTGTGGGGTTTCAACGACGAAGCGCTGGCGCGCGCGGTTGCCGCATCGAACATCCCGGTGATTTCGGCGGTCGGCCATGAGACGGACTGGACACTGATCGATCTGGCTGCGGACGTTCGCGCGCCGACCCCGACGGGCGCCGCCGAAATCGCGGTGCCGGTACGGGCGGAACTCGAGGCGACGCTCGCCAGCCTGGCTGCACGGTTGCGCAGTTGTGTTTCGCGCGGCGTCGACCGCAAGCGTCAGGCCGTTCGCGCGGCAGCTAGGGCGCTGCCTTCGCCCGACCAGTTGCTGGCGCTGCCGCGCCGGCGTTTCGACGACGCCGTCAGCCGGCTCGACAGGGCGCTTGTCATCGGGGTCGAGCGCAAGCGGGCGCGGCTTGGTGGCGTACGGCTTTCGCCGGCTACGCTGTCTCGGCGCATAAACGAGGCGCGGACATTGACGGAACGCGACCTCGCGCGGGCGGGCGCAGCTTTCTTCGCCGTTGTGCGCGAGCGACGGACCCGGTTTTCCCACGCAGCCCTGCGGCTGACGCCAGCCCCGATCGAAAGACGGCAAAAACGGCAGGGTGAGGCGCTCACGGCGCTTTTCAGGCGCGGCGAGCACGCGATGTCTGCCAAGCTAGACCGATTGCGGGCACGGCTGACACAGGCGGATCGGCTGCTGGCGACGCTGAAATTTTCCGAACAGGCCATCCTCGATCGTGGCTACGCGCTGGTGCTGGATGCGTCCGGCGAACTGGTCAAGCGCGCGGCGAATGTGGAGGCCGGCGATGCCCTCGAACTGCGTTTTGCCGATGGCGGCGCAAGTGCGGTTGCGACGGGCGGTTCAGACAAGCCGAATCCGGCTCCAAGACAGGCGTCTCGGCCCGCCAAGCCGCGCGAGGGTGGCGGCCAAGGCTCGCTTTTTTAAGCCAGGTAAAGTTATAGGTGGGATGGGCTGGAGCGCTTTTTACCCAGCGCTACGAAATGCGCCGCGTGGCGCTCGGCGGCAGGTCAGCGCTTGCCGGTAGGCGTATTCTCGTTTTCGGCGGTCCTTGCCGCGGAAGAGTTCCGGTCGCCATCAGCGTTCTGCTCAGGCTTCGCAGCCTCGGCTGCTTCTTCGAGCTTGGCGGTGATGAGATCCTGAATGTCGCCGACCTCTTCCTGGATATCTTCAAGCGGAATGCCAGCCTCGGCGGCCTTTGCGGTGCATTCCTTGGCGAGCGTCTCGGCCTGCGTTTCGATGCGGGTTAGCTGGCATGGCGCATGAACCTTCTCGCCGATCCATTCCTGCAAAAATTCGATCGCGTGTTCGCTCATGCTGGCACCTGTTGCTGGCTTTGGCAGTTCGCTGACGTCAACGCGCAGAGCGGCGAAAAGATCACCATTTCGATGCGCGGGCGTAGTTCGGGAAAGATGCAGAATTCAAGAGAGTCCAATCCTTCAACAAGACTGGTACCGTTGGGTGGGCTCGAACCACCGACCTCCGGATCCACAATCCGGCGCTCTAACCAACTGAGCTACAACGGCACGATTACCTGGACATGATCGTGCTGGAATTTCGTCCTTGCCGATCATGCTCCCTTGTTCGGCGCTGCGTCCTTACGGGCATTCGAATCTTAATTCAAGACATTTGGGAAGGCAAAGCGCCTTCATGCACCGCTCTTGCCAAACGGCGGGCCCAAACGGCAGACAAAGAAAAAGGCCGGCGGGAGGAGGTGCCGGCCTTTTCCAGTACTTAGCCAGCGGGAGGAGGTGCTGGCCGCGTCGCCCGACAGGCGGAGGGAGGAGGAAACCACCCGCCGGGTATTCTGACCCCTAGATAGGGACGATTGTGCCCGAAGGAATGCGGCGTTTTGCAGCACACCCCTTCAGGCAGGAAAATCAGGCGACCTTGAGTTCCGAGAAAGCCTTCTCGACGGCAGCCTTGATCGGCTTGGAGGCGTCTTCGACAGCCTTGGTTGCGACGGTCTGGAAATCCTTGGTCTGCTGCACGGTCGTCTCGACCTGCTTGCGCACGAAAGCGGTCTGCAGTTCGATGACTTCCGACAGCGAGCGCGCGCCGATGAGGGCTTCGAGGTGCGAGAAGCTTGCGTCGGCATTGGTACGCAGCGCGGCGATGGTCTTCAGCGACAGGTCGCCGGAAGCGGACTTGGCCGTCTCATAGGTCGACTCGAGAGCCTTCTGGGTCTCTTCGGCGCCGGACTTGATCTTGGCATAGGCTTCCTTCGACTGCTCGACGCCCTTCTCGGCGAAGGCGCGGATCTGGTCGGTAGCCTTGCTTGCATCGAACGTGGGGAATTCAATGGTTTCGGCGGTCTTGGGCTTGTTCATCTCGGGCATCCTTCTGGGGAGCGGCTTTTGACAGGAAACACCGCTTCGTTCATGTATGGAACCTATATAGCGGCATTTATGGTGCATTGCAACATTTTTGTTGCGACGCACCATCAACGAGCCGGAGCGACGTTAACCACGCGGCCAAAATTCAATGGCCTCAACGCATGGATTGTGGACCTTCCGGCTGCGGACCTCTATTAATTAACAAAGCGTTAACCGCAAAATCGCCCGTATCGCGAGGGTATTCTCGAGCCCATGCCGCCAGACAGCTATTCGTTTCTCGATGTCGCCGTGCTTGACCCGGTTCGGCAGCGCTTTGCCTCGGGCGATGCGGTCGTCATTCTGTCAGTCGACCTCGAGCAGGTGATCTGGGCCAACGGGCCGGGTGCAGCACTGCTCGGCTACCCGGATATCGAGGCGACCATCGGCGCTTCGGCGCGGTTGCCGCTGATTGCGCGGCGGCAGGTCATGGCGACCGGCGGCTTCCCCGAGATTGGCAGCGACCGCGCCCTTCTGGTGAGGCTGGCGACAGGGGTGACGAGCCACGCCGTGCCGTTGCTGGCAAGCGCCGTCACCATGCCGGATGGAGAAAAGGCGATCATGCTGGCCGCGCCCCCGGCGCAGGCGGAACCCCCGGACACCGCAGAAAGCGCGCGCCGCGCCATCGCCGGCTTCAGCGAAGGCGGCCATTTCCTGGCGTTTGTCGACGGTGAAGGCAAGGTCGAGGCATCGTCGGCCGGCTTTGCGACTCTTGGCATCGCGCAGCAGACGCTGGTCGCGCTGGTGGCCGATGTCGCCGGCGGCCGCGACCGTATCGTCAAGCGTCTGGTTCCGGGCGAGGCCGGCGCCTATCCCGCGGGTTTCGCCCGCCTGACGGAGGACCCCGTGCGGCATTTGCTTGTCGTCATCGACGAAGCAAGGCTGGAAGGTGCCACGTCTTCCCACCCGGAAGTTGAACAGGAGGCGGAGGCGCTCGTAGCGCCCGGTTCGCAGGAACCGCAGGAGCATGAGGCGGATACGCGCCAAATGGCCCGCGAAAGCGCCACGTCGCTGCACGACCACTGGTATTTCAATACGGAAAACGAGGGGGAAGCCGCGCAGCAGCCTTCGCATCCCACACCCTATTCCATCGCGGAGGCAGAACGAGCTGCCGCGGAGAAAACGGAAGAAAAACAAGACCTGCCGGCACTGGCTATCAAGCGCAACGCCCCGCCCGTACGCTTCGTCTGGCGCACGGATGCGGACGGGATGTTCAGCATGGTGTCGCCGGAATTCGTAGCGGTGGTCGGCGCGCCGGCGACCGACATCATCGGCCGGCGCTTCAAGGATGTTGCCACCGTCTTCGGTTTCGACCCGGCGGGCGAGATTGCCGATCTTCTGGAGCGGCGCGACACCTGGTCCGGCCGCTCGGTGCTGTGGCCCGTCGCCGGCACTGATCTCGCCGTTCCCGTCGATCTGGCGGCGTTGCCGGTCTATGACCGCAACCGGGTTTTCGAAGGGTTCCGGGGCTTCGGCGTAGCCAGGGTCGCCGATGCCGTGGCCGATCCGGAGGCAGTCGGGCTGGCGCTCGTCAAGACGACGCCCGGGCCGAAAGAACCGGCTATGGAAGGAAGCGAGCCCGCCGCTCCAAAGGAATCCGCCGATCCTTTCAAAGGGGAAGTGCCGGCGCTGACGATCGTTCCCAAGCAGGAGCGCCGCTTTGCCGACAAGGTGATCCGCTTGGCGGAACATCGCCAACCGGCCAACGACAAGGGGTTGTCCTCGCTGGAGCGCAGCGCATTTCGCGAGATCGGCGAGCGCCTGAGGAAGGACAGCACGCCCGGTTCCCGTGAGGATCAGCCGCGTGCACCGGAAAGCCCACCCGCGACGGCCGAACCCGCCGACGCCGGGCCTGTCGCTTCCGTCCCGGAGGCATCTGACGCCGCGCCGCCAGAGGCCGACTTGCCAGTTGGGTCAGAGGCATCGGAAACGCCGGATGAACCCGATCGTCAGGTTGGCGGCAAGGCCGGCGAAACGACTTCCGGCTCGGTGCTCGACTATGCGGAAAACGGCAACGAAAGCACCGATGATTTGGCGTCCGAGCCGGAGTTAAAAGCCGAAGACTCGCCCTCGGCCTTCTCGACCGGGCGGGCAGGCGCAGGCACGCCCGACACGTCGATCCTTGGCAAGCTTCCCGTGCCGCTGCTGTTCCATTCCGGCGACAGCCTGCACTATGCCAACGATGAATTCCTGCACCTGACGGGCTATGAAACGCTTGCCGATCTGGAGCAGGCCGGCGGGCTTGGCGCCCTGTTTGCCGACCCCTATGCCCAGCAGGATGCGCCCGACAGCGCCGACCGTACGCTAAAACTCAAGACGCAGGACGGGCTGGAGTTCCCGATCGACGCCATATTGCGCTCGGTGCCATGGGGAGACGGCAAGGCGCTCATGCTGGTGGTGCGCCGTTCCGGCGACGAGGAGCCGCAAGAGCCTGCCGCGCCACCGATTGTCGAGGCACCCGCGCAGACGCAGCCGGACCTGGCCGACCTCAAGGCGCGCATCGCCGAAATGCGCACCGTCATCGATACGGCGACCGATGGCGTCGTCCTGATCGACCGCGACGGCACGATCCGCTCCATCAGCCGTCCGGCCGAGGCGCTTTTCGGCTTCGACAGCGACGACGTGGCGGGCAAGCCGTTCGCCTCGCTGTTCGCCATCGAGAGCCAGCGGGCGGCGCGCGACTATCTGAACGGGCTTTCCGACAATGGCGTCGCCAGCGTGCTGAACGATGGCCGCGAGGTCATCGGGCGCGAAGCGCAGGGCCGCTTCATCCCGATGTTCATGACCATCGGCCGGCTGCCCAACGAAAGCGGATTCTGCGCCGTGGTGCGCGACATCACCCAATGGAAGCGGGCCGAGGAGGATTTGACGCAGGCGCGCGCCGTGGCCGAGCGGGCGTCCTCCCAGAAGACGGACTTTCTTGCCCGCATCAGCCACGAGATCCGCACGCCGCTCAACGCCATTATCGGCTTTTCCGAATTGATGGTCGACGAGAAATTCGGGCCGGTCGCCAATGACCGCTACCGCGATTATTTGCGTGACATCAATCGCTCGGGCAACCATGTTCTCGACCTCGTCAACGACCTGCTGGACATTTCCAAGATCGAGGCCGGGCAGCAGGAAATGGACTATGAAGCGGTGTCGCTCAACGAAACGCTGGCCGAGACGGTGGCGATGATGCAGCCGCAGGCCAACCGCGAGCGCGTCATCATCCGCTCCAGCTTCGCCTCGAAATTGCCGGAAGTGGTGGCCGACCTGCGCAGCGTGCGCCAGATCGCGCTCAACATCCTGTCCAACGCCATCCGCTATACGCAGGCCGGCGGCCAGGTCATCCTTTCGACAGCCTACGAGCCGTCGGGCGACGTCGTCATGCGCGTGCGCGATACCGGCATCGGTATGAGCCAGGCCGAGATCGAGCAGGCGCTGAAGCCGTTCAAGCAGATCAACGCGCTGAAGCGCGGGCGCAATGACGGCACGGGGCTCGGCCTGCCCTTGACCAAAGCGATGGTCGAGGCCAACCGCGCCCGCTTTTCCATCAATTCGACGCCCGGCGAGGGCACGCTGGTGGAAGTGGCATTTCCCTCGACGCGGGTGCTCGCCGAATAGACGCGCTCCGTCGGGCAAAGAAAAAAGGCGTCCGCGAGGACGCCTTGAAATGATGAATGGGTCACAACGGGCTTGAGCAACATGCGTCCTCATGGGGTGAGGAGCGGGATTTCTCCCTCAAGTTGGCTTGGACTATCGCGGCTGCTCCTTAACAAGTCCTTACCGGCCCGGGATAAAGTTTACGAGTGTGTACCACTTGTGAAATTTAGGTAAATTCTCGCGATACGTTTTGTTAACCATGACAGCTTGCTTCAACCCAATCTGCAAGCTGACTCAGTCTGCAAGTTCGGGAAGGTTGCGAAACAGGTCGAGCGCTTCGGGATTGGCCAGCGCCTCCTTGTTCTTGATCTCCCGCCCATGCACGGCATCGCGCACGGCCAGTTCCGTGATCTTTCCTGACTTGGTGCGCGGAATGTCGGTGACGGCCACGATCCTGGCCGGAACGTGCCGCGGGCTGGCGCCGGTGCGTATCTTGGCGCGGATGCGCTTTTCCAGCTCGGCGTCGAGACTGACGCCCGGCGCCAGCCGCACGAACAGCACGACACGCACGTCATTGTCGAAATCCTGGCCGATACAGATTGCTTCCGCGACCTCGGGCATCTGCTCCACCTGGTTGTAGATTTCCGCCGTACCGATGCGAACGCCGCCGGGGTTGAGCGTGGCATCCGAGCGGCCATGGATGATCAGGCCGCCATGCTCGGTCCACTCCGCGAAGTCGCCATGGCACCAGACATTGTCGAAGCGTTCGAAATAGGCCGCGTGGTAGCGCTTGCCATCCGGGTCGTTCCAGAAGCCGATCGGCATCGCCGGAAACGCCTTGGCGCAGACGAGTTCGCCCTTTTCCTGGCGGATCGGCCGGCCGTCATCGTCCCAGACGTCGACGGCAAGGCCAAGGCCGGCGGCCTGGATTTCGCCGGTCCAGACCGGTTCGGTCGGCACGCCGAGCACGAAGCACGAGACTATGTCGGTGCCGCCGGAGATCGAGGCGAGGTGCACGTCCTTCTTGATGCCGTCATAGACGAAGCGGAAATCCTTCGGCGACAAGGGCGAGCCGGTCGAAGAGATCGTGCGTACGGTGGAAAGATCGTGCGTGTCCATCGGGCGAAGGCCGGCCTTGCGCACGGAATCGATGAATTTGGCGGAAGTGCCGAAATAGGTCATCTTTTCCGCATCGGCGAAGTCGAACAGCACATTGCCGTCCGGATAGAAGGGCGAGCCGTCATAGAGCAGCAGCGTCGCGCCGCAGGCCAGGCCCGACATCAGCCAGTTCCACATCATCCAGCCGCAGGTGGTGAAGTAGAAGAAGCGGTCGCCGTCGACAATGCCGGCATGCAGCCGCAATTCCTTGACGTGCTGGATCAGCGTGCCGCCGGCCGAATGGACGATGCATTTGGGAATGCCAGTCGTGCCCGACGAAAACAGAATGTAGAGCGGATGGGAAAACGGCAGCCGTTCGAAGGCCACCGGCCTGTCCGAAAAAGCCGCAAGCGCGGCATCGAGCGCTTCAGCCCCTTCGATGCTTGCCGCCACATCGCCGGACGTGCCGAGATAATCGACCACGAGCACCTTGCGCACGGTTGGCAGTTTTGCCGCCACCGCCGCTATCTTGGCCGCGACTTCGATCGCCTTGCCGTTGTACCAGTAGCCATCGGGCGCGATGAACACCACCGGCTCGATCTGGCCGAATCGGTCGAATACGCCCTGCTCGCCAAAGTCGGGCGAACAGGACGACCACACCGCGCCGATGGATGTCGTGGCCAGCATCGCCGCCACCGTCTCCGGCATGTTCGGCATCATGGCGGCGACCCGGTCGCCCTCCTTGACGCCGAGCGAAACCAGCAATTGCTGCAGGCGCGAGGTCAGCGCGTGCAGGTCGTTCCATGAAAGCCGCCGCTCGACCTTGTCCTCGCCGTGAAAGACGATCGCCTCGCCGGTTCCGGTCTTTTGCAGCAAGTTTTCAGCGAAGTTCAGCCTGGCATCGGGAAAAAAGGCAGCGCCCGGCATCTTGTCGCCATCGGCAAGCACCCTGTCGCCCTTGTCGCCGATAACGCCGCAAAAATCCCAGACCAGGTCCCAGAAGGCTTCCCGGTCGTCGATGGACCAGCGGTGAAGCTGCGCATAGGAGGATAGCGCGCTGCCGGATTTTGCCGCTACCGCCTTCATGAAGGCGGTCATCGGGGCTGTTTCGATCCGCTCCGGCGTCGGCGTCCAAAGCGCTTCATTGGCAGTCATGCGTTCTCCTCCAGATTAGGCTCCGGTTAAGCATAATGCCGCCGGGCAGGGCAAGATTTTGTTCGGCCTGCGGCATGGATGTATGCAAACGCCATCGGCAGGCCATAAAGACTTGTCCATAAAGACTTGTAATGCGACGGGCGTCGGCTACACCTTTGCTGCGATTTTCGAGACGAACATACGGGGCAAGATGCCATCACCTTTCATCCGGCGGGGCATTTGGACAATCGGCGCTGCCGTGGTTGTCGTCGCGTTGGCGTATGTGGCGCTTCCCTACATCGCCTCGACCCGTATCGTGCGCGACCGTATCGCCTGGGAGATGAGCGCGTGGAGCGGCTTTCGCGTGACCATCCAGGGCGCGCCCAGCATCAGCGTCTGGCCCAAGTTTCAAGCCACACTGACTGACGTGAACCTGTCGGAGTGGACGCGCAAGGACGGCCCGCCGGTCATCGAGGCCGAGCGCGTCGAAATCGATCTTTCGGCGATGGCGGCGCTGCGGGGCAATGTCGTGTTTTCCGCCGCCAGGTTGATCCGCCCGACGCTTCGGGTCCAGCGCTCGGCCAACGGTTTGCTGCTGCCCGCATCGCCGTCCGGCGGCCGCATCGCGCGCTCGATCGATACGGCGCGCAAACTGATCGCCGAGCAACCGACCAACCCCGATACCGACAAGCTGCCTTCCGATCCCTTCGGCACCGTGGAATTCAAGGACGGCAAGGTAGTCACCGCGGTTGCGGGAAAGGACGTGGAGGTTTTGACCAGCCTCAACGGCAGGGCCAACTGGACGGCCCTGAATGGCGCCGGGCAATTTTCAGCTACCGGAATCTGGCGCGGTGAAAGCGTTTCCGTGGATATGGCGTCGGACAGGCCGTTGGTCTTGTTTGCCGGCGGCGCCGCCCCGGTCAGCGTGGCCCTGAAGGCAGCGCCTGCGGTATTGTCTTTCATCGGCACGGCAGGCTTTTCCCAGAACGCCTATCTCGACGGCACGATGAAATTCTCGGCCCCGTCGCTGCGGCGCATGCTGGAATGGCTCCAGGCCGGCGTGGCGCCGGGCGCTGCGATCGGCTCCATATCCGTGACGAGCAAGGTTACGGCCGCGGCCGGCCGGGTCAAGTTCGACGGCACGCAGATCGCCCTCGACAACAATCCGGGCACCGGCGCGCTTGATATTTCCTATGGCGGCGCCCGTCCCGCAATGTCGGGCACACTCGCTTTCGAAAAGCTTGACCTTCGCTCCTTCCTCTCAGCCTTTACCCCGCTGACTTCCGCCCGCAAGGAAGACGCGAACGACAGCGAGAGCGCGCTTGCGAGCGGGCTGGACATCGATCTTCGGCTGTCCGCGACCCAGGCGACGGCCGGCGCGCTGCAACTTGCCAATGTCGCGGCGACGGCGCAGGTCAAGAACGAGCTTTCCGTATTCGACATATCGGACGCCACCGCCTTTGGCGGCACGGTACAGAGCAGCCTGCGCTTCGACCGCAAGCCGGAAGGCACGCAGGCCGAATTCCGGCTGCGGGCATCGGACGTTCACGGCGCGGATTTTGCGGCGGCGATCGGCATGACAAGGCTGGTGCCGACCGGAACCGGGACCGTTTCCGTCATCCTGAAGGGACCGGGAAAGGTGTGGGACTCGATCCTTGAAAACGCCGATGGCTCCATTTCCGCAAATTTCGGCCCCGGCACGCTGACCGGGCTCAACCTGCCGGCCTTCCTCAAGCGGAGCGAGCAGGGCGGCTTCTTTGCGCTCGACGACGTTGCTGATGGCAGCGTGCCTGTCGACGGCGCCGAACTGAAGGCGAGCATGTCCAAGGGCGTGGCGCGGATCGAAAAGGCGGAAGCGACGTCCGCGAAAAGCAAGATCTGGCTCACGGGCATTGTTCCCTATGCCGGCCGCGGCCTTGCTTTGTCGGGCGGCGTGATCCAGCCGAACCCGACGGCCGTTCCCGCCGAAGGTCAGGCGGCTATCACGCCCAATCAGATTTCGTTTTTTGTTGGCGGAACCTGGAGCAATCCGTTCATTTCGCCGATCAAGCCGGGGCTTTCGGCTCAATAGAACGCCGTGCGTTTGTCCCTGCCTTTGGGGGAGGGCGATGTGGCGCATCAACCTCTTTGCGCGATCTGCTCGTCCCGCAGGCGCTGCACCTCGCGGCGCTTGTTGACGATGGAAGCGGTGATGACGCCAAGCGCGACGATCCCGATCAGGAGCGTGCAGGCCGCATTGATCTCCGGCGTCACCCCCAGGCGCACCTGGCTGTAGATCTTCATCGGCAGCGTGGTGGCGCCCGGACCGGAGGCGAAGGAGGCGATGACCAGATCGTCCAGCGACAGCGTGAAGGCCAGCATCCAGCCCGAGACGATGGCCGGCAGGATGACCGGAAGCGTTACCTGGAAGAAGGTTTTTACCGGCGGCGCGCCCAAGTCCATGGCCGCTTCCTCCAGCGACCGGTCCATTGTGATCAGGCGCGATTGCACGACGACCGCGACGAAGCACATGGTGAAGGTGATATGCGCCAGCATCACCGTCAGCAATCCCCTGTCCAGCCCGATGGCCACGAACAGCAACAAGAGAGACAGGCCGGTGATGACGTCGGGCATGACCAGCGGAGCGAAGATCATGCCGGAGAACAGGACGCGGCCCTTGAAGCGGGTGTAGCGCGTCAGCGCCAGCGCGCCCATCGTTCCCAGGACCGTTGCAACGGTGGCGGAAACTAGGCCGACGCGTAAGGTCACCCAGGCGGCATCCATCAGTCCCTGATTATGGAAAAGCGATACGTACCATTTGGTCGAAAAGCCGCCCCATACCGTCACCAGCTTGGATTCGTTGAACGAAAACACGACCAGCAGCACGATCGGCAGATAGAGGAAGGCAAAGCCCAGCACGATCGAGGTGATATTGAAGCGGCTCCAACTCGTGTTCATGTCACCGGTCCTGTTCCTGGGATCGCGCCTGCGCCCGCTGGAAAAGCATGATCGGCACGATCAGCAGCAGCAGCAGGATGACGGCCACCGCCGATGAAACCGGCCAGTCGCGGTTGGAGAAGAATTCGTTCCACAGCGTCTTGCCGATCATCAGCGTCTGCGAGCCGCCCAAAAGGTCCGGAATGACGAACTCGCCAACCGCCGGAATGAACACCAGCAGGCAGCCGGCAATCACGCCCGGCAGGGAAAGCGGGAAGGTGATTTTCCAGAAGGCGGCGGTCGGCGGGCAGCCGAGATCCTTGGCCGCCTCGATCAGCGAGTAGTCCATCTTTTCGAGCGACGCGTAGAGCGGCAGCACCATGAAGGGCAGGTACGAATAGACGATACCGATGAAAATGGCGGTATAGGTGTTCAGGATGATCAGCGGTTCACTGATGACACCGATGCCGAGCAGGAACTGGTTGAGAAGGCCTTCTGGCTTCAGGATGCCGATCCAGGCATAGACGCGAATCAGGAACGAGGTCCAGAACGGCAGGATCACCAGCATCAAAAGGGTCGGGCGGATCGTAGCCGGCGCGCGCGCCATGCCGTAGGCGAGGGGATAGCCGACCAGAAGCGCCAGCACAGTTGAGATCGCCGCGATGGTGACGCTGGAAACATAGGCATAGAAATAGAGAGGGTCCTGCGTCAGCCATATGTAGCTGTCGAAACTGAGTTCCCCGAGTTGGCTGACAAGGCCGGAAATGCCGTTTTCCAAGCCAAACGCGGGTGTGTAGGGCGGAATGGCGATCGCCGTCTGCGACATCGAAATCTTGAAGACGATGATGAACGGGATGAAGAAAAAGAACAGCAGCCAGACATAGGGAATGATGATGACCAGCCGGCTGGCGAAGGCCGAGGCGAGCCGCACCAGCACCGGTTTCGTCGTCGTGGTGGTGGGTTGTGCATCGACGGAGGAAAAGACGACATTCGACATGGAACGCCCCTACCGCGCCAGCACGATACCGGCATCTGGCCGGAAGGATATCCAGGCGCGGTCGCTCCAGGTCAGCGGATCGTCGGACACGCGCGCCGCATTCATCGTGCTTGCCCGCACCACCTGCCCGTCGTCGAGCTTCACATGGAAAACGGTCATGTCGCCCAGATAGGCGATGTCATAGACTTCGCCTTCCAGCGCGTTGACGGCATCCGTCGGCTTTTTTGACGAGATCCTGATTTTTTCGGGACGGATGGCAAAGGCGATGTCGGCGCCGGCAGCCGCGTCTCCGGGGTTGTCCACGACGATCTGGGCGCCGGTCGCTCCGGTAATGCGCACCGTATTGGCGTCGCGCGCCGCCACCTTGCCCTCGAACATGTTCACATTGCCGACAAAGCCGGCGACGAAGCGCGAGGTCGGCGCTTCATAGACCTCGGTCGGCGTGGCCACCTGCATCACCTCGCCCTTGTCGAGGATGGCGATGCGGTCGGCCATGGTCATGGCTTCTTCCTGGTCGTGGGTGACGACGACGAAGGTGAGGCCGAGATTCTGCTGGAGGTCCATCAATTCGAACTGCGTCTCTTCGCGCAGCTTCTTGTCGAGCGCGCCGAGCGGCTCGTCCAGCAAAAGCACCTTCGGCCGCTTGGCGACCGAGCGCGCCAAGGCTACGCGCTGACGCTGGCCGCCCGACAGTTGGTGCGGTTTGCGCTGGGCGAACGGCTCCAGCTTGACCAGCTTGAGCATTTCGGCGACGCGTGCCGCGATCTCTGCTTTTGGCATGCCGTCCTGCTTGAGGCCGAAGGCGATGTTCTTTTCCACCGTCATGTGCGGAAACAGCGCATAGGACTGGAACATCATGTTGACCGGACGACGATAGGGCGGGATGCCGCGCAGATCCTGGCCATCGAGCAGGATACGACCTTCGCTCGGCTCCTCGAAGCCGGCGAGCATCCGCAGCAGGGTCGACTTGCCGCAACCGGAAGCGCCGAGCAGCGCGAAGAACTCGCGCTCGAAGATCGTCAGCGATAAATTGTTGACCGCGGTGAAGTCGCCGAACCGCTTGGTCACGTTCTCGAACTGGATGTAAGGCTTGGCATTCGGGTCGCTCCATGGTGCGAAATCCCTGCGGATGCTGCCCAGCGATGCCATATACTTCTCCGTCCCTGTTCGTGCCCTTGTCTCGTCCCATCAAGACCCGGTCTGAAAGAAAACCCCGGCATTAGCTGCCGGGGTTTTGCTTGAGAGAGCGCTACTGCCCCGTGACGATCTTGGTCCAGCTTCGGGTGAACAGGCGTTGCGTCTTCGAGTCGAGCGCGGTGTTGACGAACAGCTTGTCCATCGTCGCCTGGTCCGGATAGACGGCCGGGTCGTCGTGGACGGCCTTGTCGAGGAACTCCTGCGAGGCCTTGTTGCCGTTGGCGTAGAAGACATAGTTCGACGACTTGGCGATCACTTCCGGCTTCATCATGTAGTTGATGAATTCCAGGGCCTCTTGCGGGTGCGGCGCGTCGGCGGGGATGGCCATCTGGTCGAACCACATCTGCGTGCCTTCCTTGGGGATGGCATAGGCGAGTTCGACGCCCTGCTTGGCTTCCTCGGCACGGTCACGCGCCTGGAAGATGTCGCCCGAATAGCCGACCGCCACGCAGATATCGCCGTTGGCGAGGCCGTTGATGTATTCGGATGAATGGAACTTGCGAACGAAGGGTCGCACCTTCGACAGCGTTTCCTCGGCCTTGGCGATGTCGGCCGGATCGTGGCTGTCGGGGTTCAAGCCGAGAAAGGCCAGCGTCACCGGGAACATGTCGGTCGGCGAATCGAGGAAGTTGATGCCGCAATCCTTGAGCTTGGCTGCCTGTGCCGGGTCGAACACCGCGGCCCAGCTGTCGATCTTGTCGGTGCCGAGCGCTTCCTTGATCTTGGCGACGTTATAGCCGATGCCGACCGTGCCCCACATGTAGTTGACCGAATACTCGCTGCCCGGATCGAAGATGTCGGTGCGCTTGGTCACCGTGTCCCACATGTTCTTGATATTGGGCAGCTTGGACTTGTCGAGCTTCTGGAACACGCCGGCCTTGATCTGGCGCTGCAGGAAACTGCCCGTCGGCACGACGACATCGTAGCCGCTGCCGCCGGCCAGGAGCTTGGTTTCAAGAATTTCGTTGGAATCGTAGACGTCGTAGCGAACCTTGATGCCTGTTTCCTTGGTGAAGTCGTCAATGATGGAACTGTCGATGTAATCGGACCAGTTGAAGACGTTGACGACGCGTTCTTGCGCGTGGGCATTAAAGGTGGTCGATGTTATCAAAATCGAAGCTGCGGAAAGCCAGAACGCCTTACCGGTCATATGCGAAACTCCCTCTATTCACATTTTTTTGGCCTCGACGATCCCTCAACCGCCGCCCATGTATTTCAGACTATTGGCGTTTCCGGCGGTCGACAAGCCACAATTGAAGCGAAGTCAACAATCCTTCGATAGTTGCGTGCGGCCGTATTCGCAAATATGCCGAACCAGCCGGCTTGCGCCTGCCGGAAGGCGCGCCGCCGCTCTTACCAGTCGCCGATCGTCGCCTGGATGAGCGCAAGCGCTGCCACGGCCGCCGTATCGGCGCGCAGGATGCGAGGCCCGAGCGGAATGGGCGTCACGAAGGGCAGCGCGCGCAACATCCGGCGCTCGTCGTCGGAAAAGCCGCCTTCGGGACCGACCAGGAGGGCAAGGCTGTTGCCGGTCAGCGATTGGAGCGCGGACAGCGGATTATCGCTCGAGGCATCCTCGTCGCAGAAGATCAACCGCCGGTCCTTGTCCCATCCGGCCAGCAGCCGCTCGAACTTCTCGGCCTCCCGCACTTGCGGCACGGCAAGGATGCCGCATTGTTCGGCGGCTTCGGTCACATTGGCGCGCAGGCGCTCGATGGACGGTTTCGCAACCTGCGTATGCTGGGTGATGACGGGTTGCAGCACGCCGGCTCCCATCTCGACCGCCTTTTGCACCAGATAGTCGAGCCGGCCCTGTTTCAGCGGAGCGAAGCAATAGACGAGATCGGGCAGCGGCGGCTGCGGCCGTTGTGGCTCCAAAAGCTTCAAGCGCACTGATTTTTTTGTTTTTGAAGCGATCGCCGCCGACCACTCGCCGTCGCGGCCGTTGAACAGCAGCAGTACCGCGCCCTCGGCAAGCCGCAGCACATGCAGCAGATAATGGCTCTGCTGCGGGCTGGCTTCCAGTTCGACGCCGTGGGCAAAATCGTCCGGCACGAACAGCCGCTGCATCTTGTAGTTGGCGCGCATCGGCGAGCAATGCGGCAGGGCGGCTTCTTCGTCAAGGCGGAGAAGCACCAAGTCGAGGTGCAGGGGGGATTTCCTCCCGGCTCTCGGCATGCAGGCGGATCACCTCGGCAAATTCCAGTTCGGCCCGGACGAGTTCGGGCGGGCGTTGCAGCAAGGCGACGAATTCCGGCAACAGTCCGTCGCCTCGCGATGCGCAAAGGGTGTGAAATGAAAGCAGCGCATTCATTTTAGGGCTCCGCAGCCAGAGATGCATTGGAGATCAGTTAGGCCTGCGGATTGGGGCCTCGCCACCCGTTTCCTGATTTACCTTGCCTATGCTGCCGCCCATATCGGCCGATAGCCGGCGCGCAATATTTCGACGGTTGTCGGCGGGGTCACCAGCTTCAGGGGGCGGCCTTGCAGTGCGCTGAAATCATGCCGGTCCCGGTAGCCTCCGAACGACCAGCGCAGCGCTGTGCCTTCGCGCAGCGCGTAAATTGTTTCGCCATCCGCGATAATCGCGCCGTCGGGCAGCGCCGCCAGATCTGGCGCCGAAGCCAGCGTCCCGCCGCAAGCCAGCCGTTCCCTGTGCAGCCTTTGGTCGAGCATGGGCGCGCGCGGCTTTTCGATGCCGAAGGCGGTGCCGAAACGCTGCATGAAATCCGTCGCGCGCTCGCGCCGGCAGTAAAAGCAGGGGCGGTGCCCGGCCGCCAGTGCGGTCACTTCGTCGAGGAAGAACAGTTCGGTCCATCCGGCACCTGCCTGTCCGTTGCCCTGCAAGGGGCCGTTGAGGCCCATCGGATCGCGCCGCACGTTTTTGAAATCGCAGACGCAGACGATCCATGCCTTCAGCGTCCAGCGCCTTTTCAGCAGCGTCTTGGTCGCCGGATCGTGGATGATGCCGCGATTGCCGGTGAAAAGGCCGCGCTCCGGCACGGCATGGACGGCGCCGAACGGGTCGACACGATTTTGAAGTGGCACAGCGCTTGTCCTTTGCGTGTCCGGCTTGGTCGTCCGGGCGGCTCGTGGTATCGCGCATCGGGTCATTTTTCCGGCAGGGTATATCGATGCGCGTCCTTATCGTTGAAAATTACGGCAATACAGGGCTTGGGCAAGTGGGCGCGGCCCTTGCGGAAGTCGGCGCCGAAATCGATCATGTCCGGCCCTATCTGGGCGATGCATTGCCCGACAATGCCGCCAGCCACGACGCGGTGGCGATTCTGGGCGGCGGCCAGAACGCGCTGGCGGATGTCGACTATCCATATTTCCCGGCTCTGCTGGACCTGATCCGCGACTTTGCGGCCCGCAACAAGGCCGTGCTTGGCATCTGCCTGGGCAGCCAGCTCATCGCGCGCGCTTTCGGTGGCCTCAACCAGGTCGGCGGGGCCACCGAGTTCGGCTGGTGCGGCGTTTCGCTGACACCGGAAGCGAAAGAAGACGCCGTGCTCGGCGCGTTGCCGGAGAAATTTCCGATTTTCGAATGGCATGACGACACATTTTCGCTGCCGCCGGGTGCGGTCAGGCTGGCCGGCAGCAGCGTTGCGGAAAATCAGGCGTTTCGGCTCGGCCGCGCCGTCTATGGCTTCCAGTTCCATTTCGAGGCCGACCGGCAGCTGGTGCGTTACTGGAGCACGGAATTTGCGTCGCTGATCGCTTCGCGCCGCCCCGATTGGGCCGAAAGGCTCGACGATGAAATGGCCGAGCATGGCCCCGCCGCCGATGCCGCCGGCCTGGCGATCGCCCGCGCCTGGGTGGCCACGATCTGAAGGCGTAGACCCTTGATCGACATGACGCTGGGGAAGCCGTGGCAATTTTGGCACGCCGGGCGGAATCCGCTGTGAACGCTGGGATTCACCCTTGGCTTGTGCCCGGCCGCTCCCCTAGAAGACCCACGTTCTGCGGCATGCGCTAACGCCGTGCATGCAGTGCAAATAATGTGAAAAAGCGTTGAAACATTCAGGCGATTTGCGCGTTTCAATGCATTGGTAACCGTACTCGTGCAGGGATGCAGGAAGTTCAACAGAGATGACGACCGTGAAAGCTGCGTTCCTGTCTTTTGCCATGCTCTCGGCCATCGTGCTGTGCGGCCTCGGCATCTATGCCGCCGATGCGGCCAGCAATCACAATGCCGTCGACGGCTACGGCGTCACCGCTTCGCTGCGCTGAACCGTCCCGT
This sequence comes from Mesorhizobium sp. A623, assembly GCF_054489405.1. Taxonomy (NCBI): domain Bacteria; kingdom Pseudomonadati; phylum Pseudomonadota; class Alphaproteobacteria; order Hyphomicrobiales; family Phyllobacteriaceae; genus Mesorhizobium; species Mesorhizobium sp. A623. Next base: position 92,424 of record NZ_JBTMXB010000012.1, on the reverse strand, counting down.
CTTCCGACACCGTCAGGATTTCCTTTTTCGCGCCGTCCACGACGAGCGCGGTGAGCCGGCCCGACCGGTAGGCAAGGGTGTCGACATTGACCCGGTTGGCCAGGATTTCGGCCTCCTCGTTCGGCGTGTGGCCGTGCACGATCACTTTCGGGTAGAGGCCGGAATGGTTGTGAAAGACGTCGCGTATCCAGATCAGGTCCTGGCGATCCTGCTGTTCCAGCGCGATGCCGGGGCGGATACCCGCGTGGCAGAAGAAGAAGTCGCCGAAACTTGCTGAAAACGCCAGCGCCCGCAGAAATTCGACATGACTGGCCGGCACGGCCTCGACCAGTTCCGCATGGCTTGTTCGCAAGCTGTTCTTCGGGTGCCGGAACAGGCCGGTCTTATCCTGTTCCAGGTCGACGCCGTAGGACTTTGCCGTCTGCACGCCGCCATACTGCACGAACAGGCTTGCCGGGTCCGGATGATCGAGGAATTCGAGAAAACCGAGATCGTGATTGCCGGCTAGCATGACGGTGCGCGGATCGCGCTTGCGGGCCGCGACCAGCAGATCGAGGACGCCCTTCGAGCCCGGCCCCCTGTCCACATAGTCGCCGAGATGCACGACGCGCCAGTCGGCGACCCCGTCTCGCGCCAGGTCGGCGTTGATGTGGGCATGCATCGCGGCCAGCAGGTCGAGCCGGCCATGCACGTCGCCGATGGCATGGAGACGCATGCCGTCCGGCGCGCGCGCATCGCGAAAATGTATGCCGCTCATCGATGCGCCCATCCTATCGATGCAGCATGTCCTTGCCGACATCGAGGATGTCGCGCTTGCCGCACAGCGCCAGCGTGGTGTCCAGTTCCTTGCGGATGATCTCCAGCGCCTTGGTCACGCCGGCCTTGCCGCCCGCACCCAGCCCGTACAGGAAGGGGCGGCCGATATAGGTGCCCTTGGCGCCGAGGCACAGCGCCCGCAGCACGTCCTGGCCCGAGCGGATGCCGCCATCCATATGGACTTCTATTCTGTCGCCCACGGCATCGACGATCCCTTCCAGCACCGAGATCGAGGAAGGCGCGCCGTCAAGCTGGCGGCCGCCATGGTTGGAGACGATGATCGCGTCAGCACCTGTCTTCGCGGCCATGATCGCGTCTTCCTTGTCGAGGATGCCCTTGAGGATCAGCTTGCCGCCCCAGCGCTGCTTGATCCATTCTACATCCTTCCACGAAAGCTGCGGGTCGAACTGCTCGTTGGTCCATGCGGCAAGCGACGACAGGTCTTTCACGCTCTTGGCGTGGCCGACGATGTTCCTGAAGGTGCGGCGCGGTGTCCCCGCCATCTTGAGGCACCAGCCCGGCCGCGTCGCCAGTTGCCACACACTGCTCGGCGTGAATTTGGGCGGGGCGGACAGGCCGTTGCGCAAATCCTTGTGGCGCTGGGCCAGAATTTGCAAGTCGAGCGTCAGCACCAGCGCCGAGCATTTCGCGGCTTTGGCCCGGTCGATCAGATTATAGACGAAGTCCCGGTCGCGCATCACGTAGAGCTGGAACCAGAACGGCTTTGTCGTCACCGAGGCGACGTCCTCGATCGAGCAGATGCTCATGGTGGAAAGCGTGAAGGGCACGCCGAATTCTTCCGCCGCCTGCGCCGCCAGCATCTCTCCGTCCGCGTGCTGCATGCCGGTCGAGCCGGTCGGCGCCAGCGCCACCGGCATCGACACTTTCTCGCCGACCATGGTGGAGGCGAGCGAACGGTTGGTTATGTCGACCAGCACGCGCTGGCGCAGCTTGATCTTGCCGAAATCCGCTTCGTTGGCGGCATAGGTGCTCTCCGTCAGCGCGCCGGAATCGGCATAGTCGAAAAACATTTTCGGCACGCGCCGGCGTGCCTTTTCCTTCAGGTCGGCGATGGTGAGATCGAGGCTCATGGCGTGTTCCGGTTGCTAGGAGTTGGCTTCATTGGCAGGCGAGCGCTGGCGCAGCCTCAGCCGCGACACGCGCTGCCACTCGTCGTTGCGCTCGGCTTCCGCCATGGAACACTCGACATAGGTGATGTGGTCCATCGCCGCCTTGCGAGCGCCGGGCGGATCGCCGGCCTTGACCGCCGAATAGATGGCGCGGTGCTGGGCAAGCAGCGCCTCGCGCGCGCCGGGCAATGCGAACACCAGCAGGCGGTTCTGGAAGACGCCTTCCGACAGGAGCCGGTAGCAGGAGCGCAAAGTGTGCAGCAAGATGATGTTGTGGGCGCATTCGCCGACCGTGTGGTGGAATTCGACGTCGATCTCCGCTTCGTCTTCGAAATTGCCGGTGCGGTGCGCCTCGTCCATGCGCTCCATGATGCCGTCGAGCAGCGCGAAATCGTGAGCGGTAGCGCGTCGCGCCGCATATTCGGCCGCCACGCCTTCGATTTCGCGCCGATATTCAAGATAATCGCGTGCCGCTTTGCTGTGGGTGGCGAACAAATCCACCACCGGCTTCGAAAAGACCTGGCCAATCACGTCGGCGACATGCGTGCCGCCGCCATGGCGTGTCGTCAAAAGCCCGCGCATTTCCAGCGTTTTCAAGGCGTCGCGCAGGATCGGCCGGGATACCTCGAACTGAAGCGAAAGCTCGCGCTCGCCGGGAAGCCGGTCGCCGGTCGAGAGAACCCCTTCCAGGAGAAGGCTCTCGATCTGCTCCACCACCTCGTCGGCGGTGCGCGAATGTTCGATCCTGGAGAAAATGTCGCTCACCTGCGTGCCTGTGGTTCGACGGCCGGCGCCAAGGATAAAGGCAGCGGCATCAACTGGTCAAATTATTTATCCAATTATTCGATCCCGGCTCTTTCTGCTATCATGCCGGCCATCAAGCTCGCTCCCAAGTTCCGTTTGCGTCGCCTGGAAATTGGTCTTAGTCGCAAAGGCGTTGCAGGCTGGCCAAGCCGAGGGAACCACCCGTGCCGAACAACCCTGCCAATCTCCAGTTCCAGCCGCGCACGACGGGCAGCGTCATGGGCTTTCCGACCCATGAAGGCCGCTCCGGCGCCCTGGGCGAGGTTCATGCGCGGCCACAGCCGCTGGTCCGCACGCCGCGCGTCATGGTTCAACTGTCCTTCATGACCGAGGGCGGTGCCAGCGTCGATCACGCCGTGCTGTGCGAATTGTCGCGTCGGCTGGGCGTCGCCGAGCCCGAGCATCAGGCGCGGCACTACGCCATGCCATGGGGGAACGGCTCGCTGCGCTGGGAGCGCCACACCGAATTCTCCACCTATCTGTTCGAAGGGCCGCTTGGCGGAAATGGCCGCGTCCAGCAGCAATCACCGTTCGGCAACGGATTTTCGCCGCCCGGAACGGTCATTTCCGGCATCAGGCTGGAAATCCGCAAATGGACCGCAGCTGCCGAAAAGCTGATCGCCGGCTTCGACCCGACAAGCCTATGCTACTCGCTGGTCGAGAACGGCAAGGCCGCCATCGTCACCGATTTCCGCCAGGACGGCGACGGGCTGACCCGCATTCTGGTGCTCGACCGGGGCCTGACGCCGGCACGGACCGGTGCGCTGTCGCAGCGCCTCATCGATATCGAGACATACCGGACGCTGGCCATGCTTGGCCTGCCGCTGGCGCTGGCGCTGTCGGGCAGGGCGCGCCGTATAGAAGACAGGCTGGCCGCCATCACCCGCGAAATGAAGGCCTCCGAAACGCGCGATAGCCAGACCCTGCTGGCCGATCTCACCGAATTGGCGGCCGAACTGGAGGCGGATGCCGCGTCGAGCCTCTACCGCTTCGGCGCCAGCCGCGCCTATGACGGCATCGTGCGCGAGCGGCTTGAGGCGCTGGATGAAGCGCCGGTGCCCGGCTACGACACCTGGGCTGGTTTCCTGCAGCGCCGCGTCGCCCCCGCCATGCGCACCTGCCGCTCGGTCGAGGAACGCCAAGCCAATCTGTCGCGCAAACTGACACGCGCCACCACGCTGCTGCGCACCTGGGTCGATGTCGAACTCGAGAAGCAGAACCGCGACGTGCTTGCCTCGATGAACAACCGCGCGCGCCTGCAACTGCGGCTCCAGCAAACGGTGGAGGGGCTCTCGGTCGCGGCCGTTTCCTATTACGTCGTCGGGCTGATCGGGTATCTGGCCAAGGGCGCATCCATATTCGGCCATGCCTTCGCGCCGGAGATCATCACCGCCGCGTCGGTGCCGGTGGCGATCCTGCTGGTCTGGTGGGGTGTGCGCCGCGTGCAGCGCAGCCATTCGGAGCCGGGCAAGACGCCCGGAGAGTAGAACGGTAGCGGCCATTTGACGCTCCGGAAGCGGCGCGTGGCGTCGCATCCGGATTCATCCACTGCGGCATTTGCAAGCAATCGATCCAACTGGTAAAAGCTTTTTACCAGTGAAGCGAGGGGTGCTGCGAATGTCCGGCCTTGTCATGCCGAAACCCGACGATGCCACGCTGGCGCGCCGCGTCGAAATCGTCGCCGACATGCGCCAGATCGTACCGGGCGAGGGCGTCGTCGATGCCGAAAACTCCATGCGCGTCTTCGAAAGCGACGGGCTGACCGCCTATCGCCAGTTGCCGTTGGTCGTGGTGCTGCCGGAAACGGTCGCGCAGGTTTCCCGCATCCTGAAATATTGCGACGCAAGAAACATCCGCGTGGTGCCGCGCGGCTCCGGCACCTCGCTGTCGGGCGGGGCGCTGCCGCTGGAAGATGCCGTGCTTCTGGTGATGAGCCGCTTCAACCGTATCCTCGACATCGACTTTCCCAATCGCACGGTTGTCGCCCAGCCGGGCGTCACCAATCTCGGCATCACCACCGCCGTCGAGCAGGAGGGCTTTTATTACGCCCCCGACCCATCCTCCCAGATCGCCTGCTCGATCGGCGGCAATGTCGCGGAAAATTCCGGCGGCGTGCATTGCCTGAAATACGGGCTGACCGCCAACAATGTGCTCGGCATCGAAATGGTGCTGATGAACGGCGAGGTCATCCGTCTCGGTGGCAAGCATCTGGACGCCGAAGGCTACGACCTGCTCGGCGTCATGACTGGCTCGGAGGGGCTTCTGGGCGTCGTCACCGAGGTCACCGTGCGCATATTGAAAAAGCCTGAAACGGCGCGCGCGCTGCTGATCGGCTTTCCGACCAGCGAACAGGGCGGCCAGTGCGTTGCCGACATCATCGGTGCCGGCATCATTCCGGGCGGCATGGAGATGATGGATCGCCCGGCGATCCACGCAGCCGAGGATTTCGTCCACGCCGACTATCCGCTCGATGTCGAGGCGCTGCTGATCGTCGAACTGGATGGGCCGGGCGTCGAGGTCGATCATCTCATCACGGCAGTTGAGGCGATCGCCATTCGTAATGGCTCCACCACCTGCCGCATTTCGCAGAGCGAGGACGAGCGGCTGACCTTCTGGGCGGGGCGTAAGGCCGCGTTCCCGGCGGTCGGGCGCATCTCGCCGGATTATTATTGCATGGACGGTACCATTCCGCGCGGACAATTGCCGAAAGTGCTGGCCGGCATGCGCGAGTTGTCGGAGCAATACGGCCTTGGCGTCGCCAATGTCTTCCATGCCGGCGACGGCAATCTGCATCCGCTGATCCTCTATGATGCGAACGTACCGGGCGAGTTGAGGAAGGCCGAGGATTTCGGTGCCGATATTCTGCGGCTGTGCGTCAGGGTCGGCGGCGTCCTGACAGGCGAGCACGGCGTCGGCGTCGAAAAGCGCGACCTCATGCCGGAGATGTTCAACCAGATCGATCTCGATCACCAGATGCGCGTCAAATGCGCCTTCGACCCCAACCACTTGCTCAACCCCGGCAAGGTTTTCCCGCAACTGCGCCGCTGCGCCGAACTCGGTCGCATGCATATATCGGGCGGCAAACTGCCGTTCCCCGACATTCCGAGGTTTTGAGTTGACCACCTTTACCCCCACCACCGCCGCCGAAGTTCTCTCCGCCGTCCAGGGGGCGTTGGCGGAAGAAGCGCCGCTGGAAATCGTCGGGCATGGCTCCAAGCGTGGCATTGGCCGGCCTTCGCAGACGGCCCACACGCTCGACCTGGCACAACTTTCCGGCGTCACGCTGTACGAGCCGGCGGAACTGGTGCTGTCCGCGCGCGCCGGCACGCCGCTTGCCGAGATCGAAAACCTGCTTGCCGACAACGGTCAGCAACTTGCCTTCGAACCCATGGACTATGGACCCTTGCTGGGCGGCGAGCCGGGCAGGGGGACCCTCGGCGGCGTGCTTGCGGCAAACCTCTCCGGTCCTCGCCGGCTGAAGGCGGGGGCCGCGCGTGACCACATCCTCGGCATCAATGCGGTTTCTGGCCGGGGCGAGGCGTTCAAATCCGGCGGGCGGGTGGTCAAGAACGTCACCGGCTACGACATGTCCAAGCTGATGGCCAATAGCTGGGGCACGCTGGCCGTCGTCACCGACCTCACCTTCAAGGTGCTGCCTTCCGCCGAAACCGAAACGACGCTTGCCGTGCGCAGCCTGCTCGACGAACACGCTGCCGCCGCCATGGCAATGGCGGTCGGGTCCAGCGCCGAAGTGTCGAGCGCGGCACATTTGCCCTATCCCGCCGTGGCGCGTGTCGCTGGTGGTGCGCTCGGCAACGATGCAGCGACCGTGCTGCGCGTCGAGGGCTTTGGCCCGTCCGTCGCTTACCGCATCGAAACGCTGAAAAGCCTGCTGAAGAATGCCGGCGCGCTGGAAGAGATTTCCGGGGAAACGTCGCGAAAAATATGGGCCGATATTCGCGACTGCGTGCCCTTCGCGGGCGCCGGGAAAAAACCGGTCTGGCGCGTGTCGATGGCTCCGGCCGATGGCCACGCCATGGTGATGACCTTGCGGATGCAGACCGCCGTTTCGGCTTTATACGACTGGCAGGGCGGGCTGATCTGGCTGCGCATGGAACACGGCGAGCCGGAAGCCGACCTGCTACGCGCGCTGGTAAAGCGGCATGGCGGCGGTCATGCAACGCTGGTGCGCGCGGCACCCACAGAGCGCGCGAGCATACCGGTTTTCGAGCCGCAGGCACCGGCACTTGCCGCCCTGTCGGCGCGGCTGAAGGCCGAATTCGATCCGAAGAATATCCTCAACCCCGGCCGGATGGCGTGGGCGGCATCTTCTGCTAGCTTGCCACCCGTTCAAGCAACAGAGGGGATGTCATGAGCGACACGAACAACGAACCGATCGGATCACGCCAGGACGGCGGTTGGTTCGCGCCGGGGCGCACCAATGCACAACTGGTCTATATTCTTTATCTTGCCGGCTTTGTCGTTGGCATCAGCAGCCTGATCGGGCTGGTATTTGCCTATGTCAACCGGGGCAAGTCCGAGGCCTGGGTGGATACCCACTACACGTTTTTGATCCGCACGTTCTGGATCGGGCTCCTGTATGGGCTGGCCTCGTGCCTGCTGATGCTCGTCGCCATCGGTTTTGTGCTGGTGTTTGTAACCGTGGTTTGGGTCATTGCCCGCTGCATCATCGGGCTGCAGGCCGTATCGCGTGGCGCACCAATCGCAAACGCGAATAGCTGGCTTCTGGGCCGTTAGGACAGCACCGTGCAGACCTCATTCACGCTCGCCCAGCTTGCCGATCCGCATGTCGCGGAATCGGAAAAGATCCTGCGCAAATGCGTACATTGCGGCTTCTGCACGGCGACCTGCCCGACCTATGTGACGCTGGGCAACGAACTGGATTCGCCGCGCGGGCGTATTTATCTGATCAAGGACATGCTGGAAAACGGCCGTGCCGCCGATAGTGAGATCGTCACCCATATCGACCGCTGCCTGTCCTGCCTCGCCTGCATGACCACTTGCCCGTCCGGCGTCAACTACATGCATCTGGTCGATCATGCCCGCGCCCATATCGAAAAGACTTACAAGCGCCCGCTGCCCAATCGCGCCATCCGCGCGCTGCTGGCTTTCGTGCTGCCCTATCCGTCACGGTTTCGCACAGCGCTGAAACTGGCGAAGCTGGGCAAGCCGTTTGCCGGCCTGTTCGACACGGTGCCTGCGCTGAAACCGCTTGCCGCCATGCTGCGGCTGGCTCCTGCGGCGGTGCCCACCGCATCGCCCATGGCGCAGCCCGGCGTTCACGCATCCACCGCTGGAGCGCGAAAAAAACGCGTCGCCATCCTCACCGGCTGCGCGCAACCTGTGCTCGATCCGGGCATCAACGAGGCGACGATTTCGCTGCTTAACCGGCTTGGTGTCGAGGTGGTGGTGCCGGAAGGCGAAGGCTGCTGCGGTGCGCTGGTGCATCATATGGGCAAAGAGGAACAGGCGCTGGCTTCCGCCCGGCAGAATGTCGACGCATGGATGCGGCAGATCGAGAGCGGCGGCCTCGACGCCATAATCATTACGGCATCCGGCTGCGGCACGACAATCAAGGATTACGGCTTCATGCTGCGGCTCGATCCGGACTATGCGGACAAGGCGGCAAGGGTTTCGGCGCTGGCCAAGGACATCACCGAGTTCCTGTACGCGCTCGACCTGCCGGAGCCGGCGCAAAAGCCCGGCACCGTCGTCGCCTATCATTCGGCCTGCTCGATGCAGCATGGCCAGAAGATCGTTCGCGAACCGAAGGAGCTTTTGGCCAGGGCAGGTTTCGTGGTGAAGGAGCCGCGCGAGGGGCATCTGTGCTGCGGCTCGGCCGGCACCTACAACATCATGCAGCCCGAGATTTCCGCCCGCCTGCGCGACCGCAAGGTGAAGAACATCGAGGCGACCGGCGCGGCCATTGTCGCCACCGGCAATATCGGCTGCATCACGCAGATCGCGTCCGCTGCCGGCATGCCGGTGGTGCATACGATCAAGCTGCTCGACTGGGCCTATGGCGGACCGAAGCCGGAAGGGCTGGTGGACGGCGCGTAGGGCGCAAGAGCCCCTCTCCGTCTCGCTTTGCGAACCACCTCTCCCCAAAGGGGCGAGGAACCCAGGTTCGGCTTGATCTACGTCAAGCAAAGACAGTGCGCCCACCTGAACGTGGCGCTTCGTACTTTTTGAAGAACACGAACCCTCGCGGGTTCCGGTTCCTCGCCTCTTTTGGGGAGAGGTGGCTCGCGAAGCGAGACGGAGAGGGGCCCTTGGCGCAGTTCCAACGCTACTCCGCTGCCAGTTTTTCCGCCGTGTAGCTGTCCCGGTACAGAGCGCGCTGGCGGCTGAGCGCGACCATGGTGTTGCGCAGCAGGATCGATACCGTGATCGGCCCGACGCCCCCCGGCACCGGGGTGATCCACGAAGCGACATGCCGCACGCTTTCGGTGTCGACGTCGCCGACGATGCGGCTCTTGCCGTCCGGGCCGATCTCGGAATTGATGCCGATGTCGATGACCGCGGCGCCCGGCTTGACCATGTCGGCCTTGATCAGGCGCGGCTTGCCCACCGCGACGAACAATGCATCGGCGCGCCGCGCATGCGCCGCCACCGAGCGCGTCATGTGATGGCAGACCGTCACCGTCGCCCCTTCGCTCATCAAGAGAAAGGCGATCGGCTTGCCGACGATTTCCGAATGGCCGACGACGACCACCTCCAGCCCCTTGAGATCGAGGCCGGTTTCCTTGAGCAGTTCGACCGAAGCGGCGGCCGTGCAGGGCGCGAGGTCAAGCTCGTTATAGACGATGTTGCCGATGGAAGCCGGATGCATGCCCTCCACGTCCTTGAGCGGATGCACCGCCGCCTGGATCGCCTTGATCGGGATATGCGGCGGCACCGGGCGCTGGATGATGATGCCGGTGATGCGCGGATCGGCGTTCATGCCGTGGATCGCCGCTTCCAACTCGCCAGCCGTCAGGTCGGCCGGAAAATTCCGCTCCTCGAAGCCGATGCCGGCCTGTTCGGCCTTGGCGCGCTGGTTGCGCACATAGACACTGACCGCCGCTACGTCGCCGACGGTGATCGACACCAGCTTGGGTGGAAAGCCCTGCGCCGTCGCCTCCGCCGCGTCGCGGGCGACCTCGGCCATGATGCGCTGCGCGACCGGAGCGCCCTTCAAGTAGCGGCTATCGTCTGAGAGGGACATGGCGGACCTTCTGCCGGTGGATTTTGCGCCTACATAGCAGACGGACGCAGCAAAGGGCAGTTCGAAAGCGCAGTTCGGTGCTTTCGGTGCGACTGAGGGCTTTGTTCGAGCGGGGATACCCCCACCCCTAACCCCTCCCCACAAGGGGGAGGAAGACTCTGTCGCAACCAACCCCGACAAACAAAAAGGGCAGCCGGTTTCCCGGACTGCCCTTTTCGCGACCGGCCGCGTTCCCAAGCGGTCCGTCCCCCGTTGTTGAGTGGGCGCTACATCACCACCACGGTCGTGCCGACCGGCACACGCTCATAGAGATCGACCACGTCTTCGTTGCGCATGCGGATGCAGCCCGACGACACCGAACCGCCGATGGTCCAGGGCTGGTTGGTGCCGTGAATCCGGTAAAGCGTCGAGCCGAGATAGAGCGCGCGCGCGCCAAGCGGGTTTTCGATGCCGCCGGCCAGATGCGTCGGCAGGTAGCGGCCCTTGGCCTTTTCGCGTGCGATCATTTCGGCAGGCGGACGCCAGTCCGGCCATTCGCGCTTCTGGCTGACCTTGTGGGTTCCGGCCCATTCGAAACCGGGCTTGCCGGTGCCGACGCCGTAGCGCCGCGCCATGCCATCCTTCTCGACCAGATAGAGGAAATTCTGGGTCGTATCGATGACGATGGTGCCGGGTTTTTGCGGACCGTCATAGGCGACTTCGCGCGGCAGGTAGATCGGATTGATTTCCCGGTGCCTGACCAGCTTCCGAGTCGGCGCGCCTACGGCCGCGGTCCGAACCCGGTCCGGCTGCACCTGGACCCGGTCGACGGGCTGGACGCTGCGCCTTTGCTGGCGCGTGGCGACGGGCGCCGGGCGGGTTTTCCGCACGACGACGCCGGGCTCCTGGCCAAGCTGCATTACCCAGGGGGCGGAAAGATCGGGGCTGACCGTCACGGGCGGCCGTTCCGCATAGCGGTCGTTGGCAGCAGCCGCATTCGCGCCAAGGGCGAGGATCGCCACCGCGCCAAGCAGGGATGGAAACAAAAATTTCATCGGACGCACTCTCGAACTGATCGTCACATGAACCGGGTGGCTTGCCTTCCGGTTTGCGTGATCATTGGCGCGGAGCGGCAACCGAAACATGAATCGGAATGCGTAAAATGCGAGAATGTCAGTAAAGCTTTCGGTGTGGTTACCGGCGGGTGCAGGAATCTGGTAAAGCGCCGGTAAAGTCGCTTCTATCCACGTTAACGAATGGGTTTTTTGCCATGGATGACGAGAATTCAGGCCTGACCGTCGGCCCCGACGGCATCAAGCGCTGCGCCTGGCACGGCAATCTGCCGGATTATCTCCATTATCACGACCATGAGTGGGGCCGTCCCATGGCCGACGACACGCGGCTGTTCGAAAAGATCTGCCTTGAGGGTTTTCAGTCGGGTCTGTCCTGGCTGACCATCCTCAGGAAGCGCGAGAATTTTCGCGCCGCGTTCGACGGTTTCGACATCGACCGCGTAGCAAGGTTCACCGAGGCCGATGTCGAGCGGCTGGTCGCCGATGCCGGCATCATCCGCCATCGCGGCAAGATCGTCTCCACTATCAACAACGCCAGGCGTGCCCGCGAAATGGCCGATGAAGGCGGTTCCCTTGCCGCTTGGTTCTGGAAGTTCGAGCCGACTGCGGACGAGCGGCCGGAGATCGTGGATATCGCCCATCTGCGCGCCAACCCGACCACGGCCGTTTCGGTGCGCCTGTCGAAGGAGTTGAAAAAACGCGGCTGGAGTTTCGTCGGCCCGACCACCGTCTATGCCTTCATGCAGGCCATGGGGCTGGTCAACGATCACCTCGAAGGCTGTGCCTGCCGCGAGAAAGTGGAAGCAGAGCGTCGGGCCTTCAAGCGGCCGGCATAACAGGTTCAGGCGGTGCCGGTCAGCATCATGCCGGCAACGATGGCGGCCGCCGTCGCGAAGGTTGGAAACAGCACCAGCAGGCCGGTCATCAACGCCGCCTGCATGCCGCTCATCTCTGGCTTCTGAACGGCCAGGTCGAACCGCCCGGCAATTTGGCGGCATGCATTGTTCGGCAGGCTTGCTTCATTGTATTCGATTGTCTGCGCGGTCATCGGTTGGAACCCGAGGTTTGTGTTTCAGCTCGGTTATCTTTTGTGATTATGTCGGCACAAAGCCCCGATTAAGGCGGAATTGGTTTCTTTTGCAAAAGCAATGGTGCGGGGCAAACCCTTGCCGCTCCCGGCTGCATCGGTTAGGACAGCCGCGCTGTCGCATGCGGCCTTTGGCTGGGTGGCGCCCACGAAACATCGAGTACAAATCCCATGGCCGACAAATGGAAAAGATGAAGGCGCGATTGCCGCGCGGTCTGGTCGATCGCAGCGCGCAAGACATCCGCGCCGTCGAGACGATGATGGCGAAGATACGGGACGTGTACGAGCTTTACGGCTTCGAGCCGGCCGACCAGCCGCTGATCGAATACACCGATGCGCTGGGCAAATTCCTGCCCGATCAGGACCGGCCGAACGAGGGTGTTTTTTCCTTCAAGGACGATGACGAGCAGTGGCTGTCGCTGCGCTACGATCTGACCGCACCGCTGGCGCGCTATGTCGCCGAAAATTACGAGCGCCTGCCAAAACCGTTCCGCTCCTACCGCGCCGGCTGGGTGTTCCGCAACGAGAAGCCGGGGCCGGGCCGTTTTCGCCAGTTCATGCAGTTCGACGCCGACACGGTCGGCACGCCGGGCGTCGCCGCCGATGCCGAAATGGCGATGATGATGGCCGACGTGATGGAGGCGCTGGGGATTGCGCGCGGCGATTACGTTATTCGGGTGAACAACCGGAAAGTGCTGGACGGGGTGCTGGAGGCCCGTGGCATCGACGAAAATCAGAAGCTCACCGTCCTTAGAAGTCTCGACAAATTCGACAAGATCGGGCGCGCTGGTGTCTTGGAGTTGCTGACTAGCGGTCGGAAGGACGAAAGCGGAGATTTTACGCCAGGCGCCGGATTGGAATCGAAGACCGCGAATGCGATCCTTAGACTTTTTGAAATCCCCAGTATTGTCGGAAAGGAGCCTCTCACCGTCAAATTTGGCGATGAGGTCGTTAGCTTTAACCAGTCGTGGGCTGAGTATTTGAGCAGCTTCAAAGTGAATGGCGAGCCGATATTCCGCCAAGAAGATGCTGCTAAATCGGATGCCTACTGGACAATCCCTATCGTGCTTGCCCTAGCCGATCCAGTGGGGTCGGACCACTCAGGAAATGAGGGAATAGGCGAGCTACTGTCTATCTATGAAATGGTTCGTGCTGCCGGCTATGACGACGGACGCATCAGTATCGACCCCTCGGTCGTCCGTGGCCTCGAATACTACACCGGCCCGGTCTACGAAGCCGAGCTTCTGGCCGAAATCCCCAACGAGGATGGAAAAATCGTGCGCTTCGGCTCGGTTGGCGGCGGCGGGCGTTATGACGGGCTGGTGTCGCGCTTTCGCGGCGAGCCGGTGCCGGCGACCGGCTTTTCCATCGGCGTCTCGCGCCTGATGACGGCGCTGAAGAACCTCGGCAAGCTGGACACGTCCGACGTGGTTGCACCCGTCGTCGTGCTGGTCATGGACAGGGACACGGAAAGCCTCGGCCGCACCCAGAAGATGGTGGCCGATCTTCGCAGGGCAGGCATCCGCGCCGAAATGTATCTCGGCGGCGCCGGCATGAAGGCGCAGATCAAATATGCCGACCGACGCGGTTCTCCCATCGTCGTCATCCAGGGCGGCGACGAGCGCGCGCAGGGCGTTGTGCAGATCAAGGACCTGATCGAGGGCGCGCGGCAGGCCTCAGCCATTGCAGGCCACGCCGAATACAAAGAAGCGCGGCCCGGCCAGGTAACGGTGCCGGAGACGGACCTGGTGGCGGAGGTGCAGAAGATTCTTGCCGCACAAGCCGCTGATCGCAGCGGCGGGCGCTGACGTTCGGCCATGTTGCTCGCGATCGATCACATCCAAATCGCAATGCCGGCCGGCAGGGAAGGTGAGGCGCGCGCCTTCTATCACGGCGTGCTTGGCCTTTCGGAGCGCGAAAAACCGGCCAGCCTAGTCGGCAGGGGCGGCTGCTGGTTCGAATCTGGTCCCGTAAAGGTCCATCTTGGTGTCGACCCGGACTTTCATCCCGCCCGCAAGGCACATCCTGCCTTTGTGGTGGATGGCTTGCGCGAACTGGCCAAGCGCGCGGAAGCCGCCGGCTGCCAGGTCGCAACCGATGTGCAGCTCGCCGGATACGCGCGCATCTTCGTCTACGACCCGTTCGGCAACCGGATCGAACTGATGCAGAAAGTGGCATCATGACCACCCGCCCAGCGATCGCCGCCGATATTGCCAACCTGTTCGCTGCACAAAACACGCACGCGGCCGAGGTGGCGATCATCCAGCCGGCCGATCCGTTTCTCGACATGGCCGGCGAGGATTTGCGCCGCCGCATCTTCCTGACCGAAAGCGAGACGGGGCAGAGCCTTTGCCTGCGGCCGGAATTCACCATTCCCGTCTGTCTCGACCATATCGCCAGTCAGGCCGGCACGCCGCGCCGCTATTCCTATCTGGGCGAAGTGTTTCGCCAGCGCCGCGACGGCGCCAACGAATTCTTTCAGGCCGGCATCGAGGATCTGGGCGACCGCGATATCGCGCAGGCCGATGCCCGTTCCGTCGCCGACGCCCATGCGCTGCTGGCGCTTGTGCTGCCGGGCAGGAAACTGACCATTACGCTCGGCGATCAGTCGGTGTTCGAGGCGGTGCTGGCAGCACTTGGCCTGCCGCGTGGTTGGCGCATGCGGCTGGCGCGTGCCTTCGGCTCCGAGACGATGCTGGAGGCAGCCCTTGCCGATCTCGCCAACCCGCCGCACAACGGGCAACTGACCGGGACGGTGGCAGCCCTTGTGGCCGATGGCGACGCGGCCCTTCTGGCCGGGCATATCGCGCACGGCATGGAGCAGGCCGGGCTGTCAGCTTCTGCCGGGCGCACGCCGGCCGACATCGCGCGCCGCCTGATCGAAAAGGCCGAACTGCGCAGCGTGCGGCTGTCGAGCGAGGCGTTTTCGGCGCTGAAGGCGTTTCTTGCCATCGACGTGCCGCTGGCAGGAGCCGCCCCGGCGCTGGAAAAATTTGCCGCCGATGCCGGCCTGGCGCTGGGCAATGCGTTGGAGAATTTTCGCGCGCGCGCGGAAGCGCTTGCCGGCCATGGCCTGGCGGTCGAAAGCATCCGCTACGACGCCGCTTTCGGCCGGCCGCTCGATTATTACACCGGGCTGGTGTTCGAAATCACGTCGTCGCATGAGGGCGACCCGGTATTGGCCGGCGGCGGCCGCTACGACCGACTGCTCACGCTGCTCGGGGCCAAGACGCCGATCCCCGGTGTCGGCTTTTCCGTCTGGCTCGACCGCGTGGAAGCGTTGAGAGGGGCGGCACGATGATCACGCTTGCGCTGCCGTCAAAAGGCCGGCTGAAAGAGCAGGCGCTGGAAGTGCTGGCCAAGGCCGGGCTTTCCGTCTGCCTGCCGGACGATTCGAGGACCTATCGCGCCCACATCGAGGGTCGCGCCGACATCGAGGTGGCGTTCCTGTCCGCGTCCGAGATTGCCGGCGAAATCGGGCAGGGCGCGGTCGATCTCGGCATCACCGGCGAGGATTTGCTGTGCGAAAACCTCGCCGACTGGGAAAGCCGGGTGGAGATTGTCGCGAGGCTCGGCTTCGGCCATGCCGACGTGGTGGTGGCGGTGCCGGACATGTGGCTGGACGTCGAGACGATGGCTGACCTGGACGACGTGGCCGCCGATTTTCGCCAGCGCCACGGACGCCGGCTGCGGATCGCGACCAAATACTGGCGGCTGACGCAAAAATTCTTTTCGCAAAAGCACGGCATCCAGGTCTATCGCATCGTCGAAAGCCTGGGCGCGACTGAAGGCGCACCGGCCGCGGGTTCGGCCGACATCATCGTCGATATCACCTCGAGCGGTTCGACGCTTCGCGCGAACCATCTGAAAGTGCTGGTCGACGGCGTCGTGCTGCGCTCGCAGGCTTGCCTCGCCGCCTCGCGCAAGGCGCGTAGCACCGACGACGAAGCCCTGCTTCGCGCGGTTGCCGACAAGGTAAAGCTGGCGCTGGAATAGCCCGCGTCAGTTGCGGTAGGCCGGCTCCTGCTCGTCGAGGATTGCTTTCAGTTCCGAAAGGTGACGGTCGGCCTGGCCCGGATAGTCGTCGAGTTCCTTCGCCGTCTTTTCGGCGATTTCGTCGGAAAGCACGCGCAGCGGCCGGCCGGTCCACAACGCCTTGATGTAGGTTTCGGCGGCGCGCTCGAAATAGAACATGCGGTTGAAGGCATCGGCCACGCTATCGCCGATGACGAGCACGCCATGATTGCCCATGACCATTACCCTGATCTTGGGATCTGACAGCAGCGTCGAACAGCGCTCGCCCTCTTCCTCGAAGGCCAATCCGCCATAATGCGCGTCGACGACATGGCGATTGTAGAAGGTGGCCGAATTCTGGTCGATCGGCGGCAGCGTGGAATCGGCCAGCGAGGCCAGCACCGTGGCGTGGATCGAATGCACATGCATGACGCAGCGCGCATGGCGCACATTGCGGTGGATGGCGCCGTGCAGCCCCCACGCGGTCGGGTCCGGCGCATTGGGGCCGGACAACGTTTCAGGATCGTTGGCGTCGATCATCAGCATGTCGCTCGCCTTGATGCGCGAAAAATGCATCTGGTTCGGGTTCATCAGGAATTTCGTGCCGTCCTCGTTGACGGCCAGCGAGAAATGGTTGGCGACCGCCTCATGCATGTTGAGCCGCGCCGTCCAGCGGAAGGCGCAGGCGAGGTCGACGCGCTCTTCGTAGAAGGGCAAATTGCTCAGCGGTTCGGTCTGCAGGCGGGCGATGCTCATCGAAAAATCCTCCGTGGTAGCGCCAAGAGTGCCGTGGGCAGCCCGCGCGCGCAACCGCTTTGCGTTGGCACAGGGCTATGGCTGGTTCAGGCAGGAAACCGTGCGATGGAAAGCGTGATGAATCCGGCCCCGAGCAACAGGCACAGCGGCGAGAAATAGCGGACATCGTTGGTTGCGAAAGGCTGCTCCGGCGTCAGCCGGCGCCACGCCGGCGTGAAGCCGGCAATGCCGCGCGCAAGGAAGACCAGTCCGATAAGAAATGCCGTGATCGCCAGTCCCTGCAGCGCAAAAGGCGTGGCAAAGACGCCCATCAGCGCCATCGGCCACAAGGTGGCAAGGCCAAGGCAGGCGGCCACCGCGAAGCAGGCGGCGGGCGTCGGCATCTGGTCGACGCCGCGAAAACCGCCGACGGCGCGGGCGCAGGACGCCGCATCCGTTCCCGGCCAGATGCCGCCGATGCCCCAATGGACATGCAGCGTGGTGACAAGCAGCAGGACGAAGGAGAGCGCGAAGGCGAGAACGATCATGGACGGAGCCCGTGGCATTCATGAATGACGGCTATTTCCTAGAACATTCTGCATCGCGACCCAATGCCCATCAGGAGATGGTGTCGAAGAGCCGCAGGATCCACCACGCCTGATAGGCCAGCGCGAATGCGACGAAGGCGATGTGGTAGCGCTTGTCCCGTACGAGGATCGCGATGATGCACAGGGCGACGAAAACCGGCGTTCGGATCAGATATTCGTGGCCGAAGCGGGCGAAATGCGCTTCGCCTTTCAGCAGCGTATCGACCACGTCGAGCAGATAGGTCGCGGCAAGCAGGCCGAAGAACCACGCGCGGCGCGCGTAAAAATAGTCCTCGTAGCCGCGATAGTCCTGCATGCTGTCTGGAAACAGCAGCGCGCACAGCAGGAACAGCACGACGGCGTAGCCGATGACGAACAAATATTTTCCGAAGGTCCAGTTGTCGACCTGAAAGAGGCTGAATTCCCACCACCAGAAATGAACGAGCATCAGAAGGACCGACGCCACCCAGGCCAGATGTACGGGATAAAGCAGGTACTGCTTGGGGTGCTGCACGATACGCGCCAGCCCTGAGAGCAGGCGGGTAACGCCGAGCCCGATCACCATGCCCATGACGATGCGGATATGCGGAAAGATATCGTGCGCCGAAACCGCCGCGTCCTGGACCGCCATCTGTCCCTCGCTTGTGCAAGAATCAATCGTATGCGGTTTCAATGTGCATGCCTCACGTCCTATATGGAACCATGCAAGCGAGCTTCCGTTTGCGTCTGGACACGAACGCAACTGAAAAGGAGCGGACATTTGCGTCAATTTGGATTGAATTTAATGCTGGCGCTGCTGTTCGGTGGTGCGCTGATCTCCCCCGCTTCAAGCCAGGGGCTGACCGGGAATGAGGCCGTCGAAAGCATTACCGGAGACTCGGACATCCGCCAGGAGGAAACCACGACCTCGGCAGAAGAGCAGAAGGTGCTGGCGGCCATCGACAACACCGTGCAGAACACTAGTACCGTCCGCAAATTGTCGGCGGTCAAGCATGTCGATATCGTGTTTCTTGCCGATGCGGCGCGCGCGCAGGGCGTGCCTTCCCCGAAGATCGAGGCCAAGCTGAAGGATCACGCCAGCGAAATTGCGACACTTCGCCAGGAGCTGGAAGCCAATGCGCTTCTGTTTCATGCCGTCGATTCGCGCCGGGTGATGACCAAGGACATACTGGCCGTGGAATTTCCCGATTCTGACCGCGTCGTCGTCTACGCTGCGGGTAAACCGGCCAACTGACGCATGGGAAGGCGAGCAGCGCAGTGACAGCGGGTTTGCAGTCCCTGTCGCCCCGGCAACCGATTGTGGATATATCGCTTGTTGCCTCTCACCGTTTCGGTTTCTATAGAAGGACATGGTGGCGCTCACCGGCATCCGGCGGGAGCGACAATGGCGACCAGGCTCGATTGAGCAGGCGAGCTTGATGAGCAGGAATGCGTTGCCAGGTCGGCACCCGGAAAGAAGTGAGAAAGGAACCGAATGGCTGACGAGTTGGCGACGGAAATCATTGCAAGGATCAAGACGCACGCCGAAGAGGGTGGCGAGGAGATCACGTCCGCTACCGAACTGACCGCGCTCGGTATTCATTCGCTTGAACTGACCGAGATCATTTTCGATCTTGAAGAAGATTACGGTATCGAAATCGAAATGAACACGGTCGATGCCTGGAGCAATTTGAAGAACGTCGGCGACATCGTCGAGGCGGTTCGCGCCCTGATCGCTAAAAAAGCCTGATTGCCGTAAAGCCCGAGCGAGAGTTCCCCATGCACCACCGCGTCGTCATCACCGGCCTTGGCGGAATTTGCGGGCTTGGCACCGATTCCGCCACGATATGGAGCGAGATGCGCGCCGGACGCTCGGCGATCGGAGAAATCACGAACTCGAACCTGCATCAGCTCAAGGTCAGGATCGGCTGCGAGGTCAAGCAGCTTCCCGATCATGGCATTCCTCACAAGCAACTCGTTTCCATGGACCGCTTCAGCCTGCTTGCGGTGATCGCCGCGCGTGAAGCCATGCGGCAGTCGGGGCTCGTTGGGGGCGATGTCGATAGCTACAGGATGGGTGCGGTCGTCGGCGTCGGCATTTGCGGCTGGGAAGCGATCGAGGAAAATTATCGGGCGATCCTGCTCGAAGGCAAGAACCGCGCCGGCATCTTTACCGTACCCAAGGTCATGCCGGGTGCGCCGGCGGGCCAGATCAGCATGGATC
Organism: Mesorhizobium sp. A623; assembly: GCF_054489405.1. Lineage (NCBI taxonomy): Bacteria > Pseudomonadati > Pseudomonadota > Alphaproteobacteria > Hyphomicrobiales > Phyllobacteriaceae > Mesorhizobium > Mesorhizobium sp. A623. The sequence continues at coordinate 72,768 of NZ_JBTMXB010000012.1, read as the reverse complement.
TCGGACTGCGCGGGCCGGTTTTCGGCGTCACCTCCGCCTGCTCGTCATCCAACCACGCCATTGCCTCGGCGGTCGACCAGATCAGGCTCGGACGCGCCGATGTCATGGTTGCCGGCGGCACCGACGCCCCCCTGTTATGGGGCATCCTGAAGGGCTGGGAAGCGTTGCGCGTTCTGGCGCCGGATACGTGCCGTCCCTTCTCTGCCGATCGTCAGGGGCTGGTGTTGGGCGAAGGCGCCGGCATGGCTGTGCTGGAAAGCTATGAACATGCTGCCACCCGTGGCGCGACCATCCTTGGCGAGGTGGCGGGCGTTGGCCTGTCGGCGGATGCATCCGATATCGTCGCGCCCACCATCGAGGGGCCGGAGAGCGCCATGCGGGCCTGCCTGCACGACGCCGGGTTCAACCCGCAAGACGTCGACTATCTCAATGCCCATGGCACCGGCACCAAGGCCAACGACCAGATCGAAACCGCCGCGATCAAGCGCGTATTCGGCGATCATGCGAAGAAATTGTCGGTTTCCTCGACCAAATCCATGCATGCGCATTGCCTCGGTGCTTCCGGCGCGCTGGAAATGATCGCCTGCGTCATGGCGATCCGCGAGGGGCTGGTGCCGCCGACCGCCAATTACCGGGAACCGGACCCCGATTGCGACCTCGACGTCACGCCGAACGTCGCCCGCGAACGCCCGGTACGCACGGCCGTCAGCAACGCCTTCGCCTTCGGCGGCACCAACGCCGTGCTCGCCTTCAAGGCCGCCTGACGCGTCTCCCGCGCGACATTTAGGAGCTTTTATGACCGATCTTTCCGCGTTTCCCGTAGCCACGCGCTGGCCGGCAAAGCATCCGGACCGTCTCCAGCTTTATTCGGCAACCACGCCGAACGGCGTCAAAATCTCGATCCTGCTGGAGGAACTCGAGATGCCCTACGAGGCGCACTACATCGATATCGGCAAGGACGAGACCTGGACGCCGGAATTCCTGTCGCTCAATCCCAACGGCAAGATCCCTTCGATCATCGACCCGGACGGGCCGGGCGGCAAGCCACTGGCGCTGTTCGAGTCCGGGGCGATCCTGCTCTACCTGGCGGAAAAGACCGGCAGGTTTCTGCCGGCCGATGCCGGCCTGCGCTACGAGACGATCCAGTGGGTGTTTTTCCAGATGGCGGCGATCGGCCCGATCTTCGGCCAACTCGGCTTCTTCCATAAATTCGCAGGAAAAAATATCTCCGACAAGCGCCCGCTCGAACGCTATCGCGTCGAATCCCGGCGTCTCGTCGGCGTCCTGGAAACGAGGCTCACCGGCCGCACATGGATCATGGGTGACGATTATACGATCGCCGACATCTCGATGCTGGGCTGGGTGCGCAATCTGATCGGCTTTTACGAAGCGCGCGAACTTGTCGGCTTCGACGACTTCCCCAATGTCGCGGCCTGGCTGGAGCGTGGGCTTGCCCGCCCAGCGGTACAGCGCGGCCTCACCATTCCGGCGAAAGCCTGACGTGCCCTAATCGGCAGATCAGTTTATTTGGTTTTTGATTTGCCTTCGCCACCCTTGCCGACCACCGAGGCGGCAAGCTTGGCGGTCGCCACGACGGCTCCCGTCGCGACCTGGGCGATCTTGGTGGCAAGCGATGGGCTGCTTTTAGAGCTTTTGGCGCTCTTGGATGCAGGTTTTGCCGCAGGTGCGGCACTCTTCTGCGCCGGTGTCACTTTCCTGGGTGCTGCCTTGCCAAAAGCCGCAGGCTTTGCCGCGTCCCTGGAACGCTCCGCGATGGCGGCTCCGGCCCCGGTCTTGGACTGCACGGATGCGGTTTTTTTCGCCGCGGGTTTCTTCGCCTTGGTTACCATGGGTTCTCTCGTTATCGGCAAGATTGCCGTCTCACCCATAACGACCCGAAAGTCTTAAAGTTCCTGTATGGCCGGCTCGGCAGGGATGCCGACCTCCAGGTCGGCCACCCGCCGGCGCGCCAGAACACGCTCTATATTGGGCATGTCGTTCGAGGCGATCCAGGCGCGGGCGTCTTCATCGGAGCGGCCATGCTCGCGCCAGCGCGCCATCAGCCGGCGCTCGAGTTCCCCACGCTCGACACCCACGAAAATCGAGAAATCGAACAGCGGCGCCAGCCGCGACCACGGTTCCTCGTCGAGCAAAAGGTAGTTGCCTTCGACCAGTATGAATTTGACGTCTTTCGAGACAATGGCTGCGGCGGCCCGCGATAATTCCATGCCGCGGTCGAATACGGGAATGGCGATGTCCGGTTCGCTTGCGCGGATGCGCTTCAGGAGCGCTTCGAAGCCGGCGAAGTCGAACGTCTCGGGCGCGCCCTTGCGGGGTCGCAAGCCGCGCGGAACGAGCACGGTGTCGTCGTAATGGAAGCCGTCCATGGGCACGACTTCGCAGAGGCCCTCGGGCAGCAGTTCGCGCAGGCTGGCCGACAAGGTCGATTTCCCGGAGCCCGGCGGCCCGGCGATGGCGACGACGAACCGCTGCGCCGTGCTGGCCCGCTTGAAGATGGTAGCCGCGATGTGTGCGATTTCAGACATGGGCGATCCACAGTTCTGTCCGGCCATCTTGCCGACATCTTCCCCAAAATTCAACGCGGCAGGGTGCGGAAGGGTTTCAACCGGTCTTTAGAAAATCGTCGTCGAACGGAATTTGAAGCGTCGAGTCGCCGGGAAACGCCAGCAGCAGACAGCCGGATTGGGCCGAAACCGTATGCGGCGGCTCGCTGCCCGAAAGCGGCAATCCCCCGATAATCTGGCGAAACGCCACGCGTCCGCCCAGATCGAACGCCGTCGCAATCCCTTCCCGTTTCAGCCAATTGTCGCCGATCGAGGCGGCGTGGCCGATTGCCGTGCGCCCATCCTCGATGCCGAGAACGCCGCGATGGCGTCCTCTCCACGGCGCATAGTCACGCCCGCCATTGCTGATCCACAGCATGGTTACGGGCAGTTCCGCCGGATTTTTCAGCACCAGCACCAGGTCGCCTTCGTCCTTGCGCGCTACGGCGGTCCAACCCGGCCCGCCATGATCGGCCTCGACCAGCGTGACGAAATCCTCATGCCGCCGGTCCATCCGGTATTCGGTGAGGTCGGTTGTGCCGCCACCTGCATCGGGAAAGCGCGTGAGATCGGCGGTCTGGGCCGGGTAGGCCAGCAGAAAGCGGCCGCGTTCAGGGTCGGGCTCCAACGGATCGCCGGGTGTTGCCGCCAGCCGCTTCGGCGAAAACGACAGCCTGCCGCCGCCTTGCATGACCGTCATGGTGTGATGGGCGACTGAAATCGCGCCCGAACCGCCAGAAAACACATGCTCCTGATACAGGAAAGGGTGGCCGTCGCGCAAAGTGAGGATTTTCTCGACGCCGGCGCCCATGACCTTGCGGCGCAAGCGAAAACGCGCGCGCCAGCCATCGGCAAGCGCGGCACTCTCGATCAAATCCCAGCCGCTGTTGGCCGGCCAGCCATGCAGCGGCGCTTCCTCGACATCGCTGCGCGAAAACGGCGCGCACAGGAAATCGCCGGACAGCCGCACCACGCCCTCGGGCAGGTTTTCCGGCAAAAGCGCCTCCGGCTCATCGATCCAGGGCGCGCGATGCAGCGGCCGCAATGTCCTGCCGCCGGCATCGATGGCCATGTCGGCAAGGTGGCCGACGCTCAAATCCACCGACACCGCAATGCCTTTTGCCTCGATCGTAACCGTGTCCATGGCACCCTCGATTCGCTTTTATTGTAGGAGAGCCTTTCCGGCGTGCCCGACGCAAGCGGAATAGCCATTAACCAAATGGACGTGGGGCAACGGTTACTGTAGACACGTCCCGCCTCAGCAACAGCATGCCGAAATAGAAAAATCTTGAGCCTTTTCTCCCTCATCCAGAAATGCCTCGTCGCCATCGCCCTTCTTGGGGCGGTCACCGGCTGCACGACAATGACGCCGCCCGACCAGGTGCTGACGGTGCCGGCACCGGCCGGAAAATACGCGGCCATCGTCGTCGATGCGAAGACCGGCAAGCAACTGTTCGAAGTGAATTCGACCGCGCAGCGCTATCCCGCTTCGCTGACCAAGATGATGACGCTTTATCTGCTCTTTGAAGCGCTGGATTCAGGCCGCGTCACCAAGGATACGCAAATTCCGGTTTCGGCCCATGCCGCCTCGCAGCCGCCGACCAAGATGCGGCTGAAAGTCGGCGAGACCATCGACGTTGAGACGGCGATCCATGCACTGACCGTAAAGTCGGCCAACGACGTGGCCGTGGCGGTCGGTGAGTTCCTTGGCGGCAGCGAGGAGGCGTTCGCCGGCATGATGACCGCCAAAGCGCGCCGGATCGGCATGCGCAACACCGTCTTCCGCAACGCTTCCGGCCTGCCCGACGATGCGCAGCACACGACCGCGCGCGATATGGCGGTGCTGGGCATGGCGCTGCGCCAGCGCTTCCCGCAATATTATCGCTACTTCTCGACTACCGATTTCATGTTCCGCGGCAAGTTGATCCGCGGCCACAACGACATGCTCCGCAGCGTCCGCGGCGTCGACGGCATCAAGACCGGCTATATCCGCGCATCGGGCTTCAACATCGTGACCTCCTACGACGCCGACGGCCGACGTATCGTCGTTGTGGTCATGGGTGCCGACAGCGCCCGCGAACGCAACGCACACGCAGAAGCACTGCTTCGAAGGGCGCTTTCGCCCTCGCCGGGCGATACAAGACTGGTTTTTGCCGATCAGCAGCCCTGATTGCGTCTCGTCACAAAGCTACCGCCGGCGAACCGGCAACCGATAGCAGCGATGCAACGAGGGTGTCGCGTTCGTCCCGCGACAGGATATCGGAATCGAACAGGTTCATGCTGCGCAGGCCTTCGATGGCGAGATAGCAGATCAGCAGCGCGTCCTTGCTTGGCGTTTCCGCCTTGAGACGCTGAAACAGTTGCAGGCGAAACGCCTTGATCGGGTCGAGGAATTCCGGATCCTCGGCGACGGCTGAAAATATCCATGAAGCCGAAGGCTTGGTCTCCTCGCATTCCCTCGCCGCCAGCTTGATATAGATGGAAAGCAGGTTCTCTCCGCTGGTATTGTCCGCGCGCGCTGTTTCCAAAGCATGCTCGAATTCGGTCAGGTAGCGTTCCACCAGCCCCTGCATCAGCTTAGCCTTGGTCGGGAAATTATAGAGCAACCCGCCCTTCGAAACGCCGGCACGCAAGGCAACGGCATCGAGCGAAAGGCTTCCCGGCCCCGCCTCGGCTGCCACATCGGCGGCGGCGTCAAGGATTTTCTCGCGCGAGTTGGTTCTTGGCAGTTTCATTGCGTTCTCCAGCTTCCAAGTACCTAAACCCAATTGACAAGACCGTCCAGACGGTACAGTAAGCGCCGGAGAATTTTCAGGCCGACATGCCGCGAAGACGTTCGCCCGCATTTTTCGCCATCAAAGCTCAATTCGACCGAGGGGACTTTTCTTGATCAAGCGCTTCATCATCGCCTTCGTCCTGCTCGTGCTCATTGGTGGCGGCATCGTCGGCTTCAACATTTTCCGCGACAACGCGATCAAGCAGTATTTCGCGACCATGAAGCCGCCGGCAGCGACGGTTTCGACCACGGTCGTCAAGCCGATGGAGTGGACACCGGGCGTTGAGGCGATCGGCACGGTCAGCGCCGTGCGCGGCGTCGACCTGACGGTGGAAACCACCGGCATCGTCAAGGAAATTCTTTTCCAGGCGAACCAGAAGGTGGAAGCCGGCGCCGTTCTCGTCCAACTCGACGATGCGGTTGAACGCGCCGATCTCGATGCGCAAAAGGCGCAGGCAGCTCTCGACCAGACGTCTCTGACGCGCGCCATCGAACTTCAAAAGCGCGGTGTCGGTTCAGAAGTCACACTGGACACGGCCAGGGCCACCGCTTCGGCCTCGGCGTCCCAGGTGACCAAGCTTGAAGCCGTTCTCGACCAGAAGCAGTTGAAAGCACCCTTTGCCGGTACGGTCGGCATCCCGAAAGTCGACCTTGGCCAATATCTGGCGCCGGGCACCGCCGTGGTGACGCTTCAGGATCTGGACACGATGCGGGTCGACTTCACGGTTCCCGAACAGCAGCTTGCGCTCGTTACGATCGGCCAGGCCGTGAAACTCGGCACGGGCGGCGAAGACATGCCTTTCACAGGCACCATTCGCGGCATTGATCCGAAAATCGATCCGACGAGCCGGCTGGTCACGATCCGGGCCGAGGTCGCCAATACGGAAGGCAAGCTGACCCCCGGTCAGTTCGTTCAGGTGCGCGTTGAACTGCCGGCGGAAAAGAACGTGCTGGCGCTGCCGCAGACGGCGCTCACTTCCAGCCTTTACGGCGATTTCATTTTCGTGGTGCATCCGGCCGACGCGAAGCCGGAGGCAAAGCCGGCGGACGCCGGTGAAGCGGCACCGGCTGCTGCTGCCAAGGAGGGCGCCGCCAAGGAGGGCGAGGCCAAGGATGCCGCCGGTGAGGCTGCAAAGCCGGCGGCTGAAGGGCCGGACCTGGTGCTGTCGCAGGTATTCGTCACGCCGGGACGCCGCAACGGCGACGTGGTTGAAATCCTTAAAGGGCTGGCCGCTGGCGACGAGGTGGTCACCGCCGGCCAGAACCGGCTGTCCAACGGCATGTCCGTTCATGTCGACAACACCATCGACCCGACCAAGCCCGCCAACCCGCAGGCAGCCGCGCAATGAGTATTTCCGACATATTCATCCGCCGCCCGGTCCTCTCGACCGTGCTGGCCTGCATGATCCTGCTTCTCGGGTTTCAGGGTATCTTCAATCTGTCGATCCGGCAGTATCCGAAGGTCGATGAGACGGCGATCACCATCACGACCGCCTATCCGGGCGCCAGCGCCGACCTGATCCAGGGGTTCATTTCGGCGCCAATCGCGCGCGCCGTTTCCTCCACCGAAAATGTCGATTACGTCACCTCGCAGAGCAGTCCCTCTGTGAGCACGGTCACCGTGCAGATGAAGCTCGGCTCCAACCCGGACGTGGCGCTGACCGAAGTCCTGTCGAAAGTGCAGGGCGTTCGCGGCACGCTGCCGACCGAAGCCAAGGACCCGGTCATCGTCAAAGGTACCGGCCAGCAATTCGCGATGATGTATCTGTCGATGCAGAATCCGAACATGACGCCCGAGCAGCTCACAGAATATATCGAGCGCGTCGTGCGGCCGCGCATGACGACGGTTGAAGGCGTGGCCGACGTGCAGATATTCGGCGCCGCCGATTATTCGATGCGTGTCTGGATCGACCCGATCAAGCTGGCCGCACGCGGCATGACGGCGACCGACGTGCTGACGGCGATCAACAATTCGAATTTCCTGTCCGCGCCCGGCAAGGTCGAGAACGAATATGTCGTCTCTTCCATCACCGTGCGCTCGACGCTGCAGACGCCTGAAGCCTTCGCCCAGCTTCCGCTTCAATCCAAGGACGGCAATGTGGTGCGGTTGCGCGACGTGGCGCGGGTGGAGCTTGCGGCCGAAAGCACCGACACGAGGGTCAATTTCAACGGCAAGCCGGGCACCTTCCTCGCCATCTTCCCGACGCCAGCGGCGAATCCCCTGAGCACGGCGGAAGCGATCCACAAGATCGTGCCGTCGATCCAGGAAACCCTGCCCAAGGGCATGACTATTGTCATCGTCTATGATTCGACTGAGCAGATCAGCGCGTCGATCGATGAAGTGTTCAAGACCATCGCCGAGGCCGTCGCCATCGTCGTCGTTGTCATCCTGCTTTTCCTCGGCTCGTTCCGCTCGGTCCTGATGCCGATCGTCACGATCCCGCTGGCGCTGATCGGGGCTTGTTTCCTCCTCTATGCCGTCGGCTATTCGATCAATCTGTTGTCGCTGCTGGCCATGGTGCTTGCTATCGGCCTTGTCGTCGACGACGCCATCGTGGTGGTGGAAAACGTCCACCGGCACATGGAAGAGGATCACATGTCGCCGATGCAGGCGGCGTTCAGCGGCATGCGCGAAATTTCCTCGGCCATTGTCGCCATGACGCTGACGCTGGCTGCGGTGTTCGCGCCGCTTGCCTTCACCGGCGGCTTGACCGGTGCGCTGTTTCGCGAATTCGCCGTAACGCTGGCCGGTGCGGTGGTGCTGTCCGGCATCGTCGCCATCACCATCACGCCGATGATGGCGGCCCGCCTTCTGAAGGCAGGGACGGGCAGCCGTTTCCAGCGCATCGTCGACAGTACTTTTTCGCGCGTCGAGCATGGCTATGAGAAGCTGGTTAGCGGGTCGCTGAAATATCGCCCGGTAACGCTGATGATCGTCGCAGCGCTGGTTGCGCTGACGGGCTTCATGTTCGTCAACACGTCCAGCGAGCTGGCGCCGGAAGAAGACCAGGGCTTCCTGCTGTCGCTGGTGACCGGGCCGCGCTACGCAACGGCCGACTATACGGAAACCTACGTCAACCAGATACTGGACCTGGTGAAGGACGTGCCGGAAACACGCGCCTTGTTTGCCGCCACAGCCTTCGGCGGCGCGACCAACAGCGCTTTCGTCGGCTTTGCCTTCAAGGACTGGGCCGACCGCACCCGCTCGCAAAAAGAATTGCAGGCTGACATTCAGGGCAGGCTGTCCAATGTCGCAGGCGTCGAGGCTTTCGTGTTCGCGCCACCGACCTTGCCGGGGTCCGGCGGCGGCCTGCCGATCTCCATGGTGGTGCGCTCGACTGGTGACTCCAGCCAGGTCTATGAGGCTGCCGAGCAGATCAAGAACAAGGCGCAGGCTTCCGGGCGCTTCATCGTCGTGCAGAATTCGATGTCCTTCGATGCGCCGCAAGTCACGGTAACCATCGACCGCGACCGGGCCGCGGCGCTCAATATTCCCATCGCCGACATCGGCCGTACGCTGACGCTTCTGGTCGGCGGCGCGGAAGTGGCGCAATTCGACCGCGATTCCAACAGCTACGACATCATTCCGCAGGTGCCGCAGGAGTATCGTAACAATCCCGAGAAACTGGGTGACTTCTTCGTGCGCAGCGCTGCCGGCGACATGGTGCCGCTGTCGTCGGTGGTGAAAATATCCAACAACGCCTCTCCCGCCGCCATCGAGCAGTTCAACCAGTTGAATTCGGCGACGATTTCCGCGCTGCCGGTGCCCGGCGTCACGACAGGCGACGGTTTGAAAACGCTTGAGGACATCGCCACTGAGAGCCTGCCCGACACCTTCTTCGTCGATTATTCCGGCCAGTCGCGGCAGGAGAAGGAGCAGGGCAATACCATCCTGATTGCCTTCGCGGCGGCCATTCTGGTGATTTATCTGGTGCTTGCCGCGCAGTTCGAAAGCTTCCGCGATCCGCTCATCATCATGATGTCGGTGCCGCTGTCGATCTTCGGCGCCATCGTGCCGCTCAACCTCGGGCTAGGTACATTGAACATCTACACGCAGGTCGGCCTTATCACCCTCATCGGGTTGATAACCAAGCACGGCATCCTGCTTGTCGAGTTCGCCAACCAGCAACGCGAAGTTCACGGCATGCGACGGCGCGACGCCATCATCGCCTCGGCCAAGGTGCGCCTGCGTCCGATCCTGATGACCACAGCGGCCATGGCGCTTGGCGTCCTGCCGCTGATCACGTCGAGCGGGGCGGGTGCTGCGGCGCGCTACTCGATGGGTCTGGTGATCTTCACCGGCATCCTGATTGGCACGATGTTCACGCTGTTCGTGGTTCCGATGTTCTACACACTGATCGCCAGCAAGGACCTTCCGCAACATGCGGAAAAGCCGGACCCGAAACTGATGCCGGTCGCGGCCGACTGACCGGTTAGCAAACCCACGCGGCGTCATCCTCGGCCTTGTGCCGAGGATGACGCCGCGTAAACAGGCGACGACGCTGACGATTGGCAAAGAGCCGATAGAATTTCGTCATTCCCGATCTCGTGAGCGACCGGAGAGTGTCGGGAATCCATGCCTCGGCGCCGAAAATGCACCGAGGCATTCAAGGCGTCGAAGCTAGCCCTTTGCCGCTTCCTCGAGCTTGGCGACGTCGATCTTGACCATTTCCATCATCGCCTTCATGACGCGGGCGGCCTTGTCCTTGTCGGCATCGTTGAGAAGCCTTGGCAGGATTTCCGGCACGACCTGCCACGAGACGCCGAACTTGTCCTTTAGCCAACTGCACTGGACCTCCTTGCCGCCGTCGGCGGTCAGTTTATCCCAGAAATAATCGACCTCTTCCTGGTCCTTGCAGTCGATGGACAGCGAGATCGCCTCGGTGAAGTGGAATTCCGGCCCGCCGTTCAGCGCCTGGAACGCCTGCCCGTCGAGTTCGAACGTCACCATCAAGACGCTGCCTTGCTTGTCCGGTGCCTCCTTGCCCCAGCGCAGGACCTGGCCGGCCTTGGAATTCTTGAAGATCGAGACGTAGAAATTCATCGCGTCTTCCGCCTGTCCGTCGAACCACAGGCATGGGGTGATTTTCTGCATTTTCCGCTCCTTGACGTTGATCCCGCTTGATCGAAACCGGCTCCCGCTTCGGCGGCCGGCATCCTATTGCTGCCTGCTTCGAGGACGTCCCGAAGCCGGGCAATCCGACATCGTTGCCGATTTTTCTTCCCGGCCGTCTCGCTGGCGCAGTGCAAAACCGTGGCCAGCCTGAACGTTGGCGTATATAAAGCTCGCGGCTCAATTCAGGTTCCGCACCTCGATCGGCGCGGCGTAAGTTTCAAGGACAGTTTCATGCCTCCCTATCGTTCACGCACCACCACCCATGGCCGCAACATGGCCGGCGCGCGCGGCCTCTGGCGCGCCACCGGCATGAAGGACGGCGATTTCGGCAAGCCGATCATCGCGGTGGTGAATTCTTTCACGCAGTTCGTGCCCGGCCATGTGCATCTGAAAGACCTTGGCCAGCTTGTTGCACGTGAGATCGAGAAGGCCGGCGGCGTCGCCAAGGAATTCAACACCATCGCGGTCGATGACGGCATCGCCATGGGCCATGACGGCATGCTTTATTCGCTCCCCAGCCGCGAAATCATCGCCGACTCGGTCGAGTACATGGTCAACGCCCATTGCGCCGACGCCATGGTCTGTATCTCCAATTGCGACAAGATCACCCCCGGCATGCTGATGGCGTCGCTACGCCTCAACATCCCGACCGTGTTCGTTTCGGGCGGGCCGATGGAAGCCGGCAAGGTCGTCATCGCCGGCAAGACACAGGCGATGGACCTAGTCGACGCCATGGTGGCGGCGGCCGACGACAATGTGTCCGACGAGGACGTCAACGCCATCGAACGCGCGGCCTGTCCGACCTGTGGCTCGTGCTCGGGCATGTTCACCGCCAATTCCATGAACTGCCTGACCGAGGCGCTCGGCCTGTCGCTGCCCGGCAACGGTTCGACGCTGGCGACGCATGCTGACCGTAAGCGCCTGTTCGTCGAGGCCGGCCACGTGATCGTCGATCTTGCCCAGCGCTATTACGAGCAGAATGACGAGAGCGCGCTGCCGCGCAACATCGCCTCCAAAGGTGCGTTCGAAAACGCCATGACACTCGATATCGCCATGGGCGGCTCGACAAACACCGTGCTGCATATCCTCGCCGCCGCCCATGAAGGCGAGATCGATTTCGACCTTGCCGACATCGACCGGCTGTCGCGCCGCGTACCCTGCCTGTGCAAGGTGGCTCCGGCCAAGGCTGACGTCCACATGGAAGACGTGCACCGCGCCGGCGGCATCATGGCGATCCTGGGCCAACTCGACCGCGCCGGCCTCATCAACCGCGACCTGCCGACCGTTCATACCGCGACCCTCGGGCAGGCCATCGAGCATTGGGACATTTCCTCGACGAACAGCCAATCCGTGCGCGATTTTTACCTCGCGGCCCCCGGCGGCGTCCCGACGCAGACTGCCTTCAGCCAGGACCGGCGCTGGGACGATCTCGACCTTGATCGCGAGAACGGCGTCATCCGTTCGTCGGAGCATCCGTTCTCGAAGGATGGCGGCTTGGCCGTGCTCAAGGGCAATATCGCGCTCGACGGCTGCATCGTGAAGACGGCGGGTGTGGACGAATCGATCCTGAAGTTCACCGGTCCGGCGCGCGTTTTCGAAAGCCAGGATTCGAGCACGCTCGCTATCCTCAACGGCAAGATCAAGCCGGGCGACGTGGTGGTGATCCGCTATGAAGGCCCGCGCGGCGGCCCCGGCATGCAGGAAATGCTCTATCCGACCAGCTATTTGAAGTCGAAAGGCCTGGGCAAGGTCTGCGCGCTGTTGACCGACGGGCGCTTTTCCGGCGGCACGTCCGGCCTGTCCATCGGCCACGTTTCGCCGGAAGCGGAGGAGGGCGGGCTGATCGGGCTGGTGCGCGAAGGCGACACCATCGAGATCGACATCCCGAACCGCACCATCAACCTTGCTGTGGACGAGGCAGAACTGGCCAGCCGCCGCGCAGCCCAGGATGCCGCCGGCTGGAAGCCCACGGAAGTGCGCAAGCGCAAGGTCACGCAGGCGCTGCGCGCCTACGCCGCCTTCGCCACCAGCGCCGACAAGGGCGCGGTGCGCTACGTGCCGGAGTAGTTTCGGCGCTTTCCGGGGCGTGCGGACTGCGATGTTGCTGATGCCGTGACCGACCGCAAATCAAAGCCGTGGACAGTCAGCGGCGGAATTGGCACACCGGTTTCCGGATGGCAGTGTGTTCGCGAACATCCGGTCTAAACCAAGGGCTAAAAAATGAGCTTCGACATCATCGTTGCCGGCTGCACGCTGCCTGACGGTAGGGTTGCGGACATCGGCATCAGGGGCGAAACCATCACGGCGATCGAGCCGAAACTTGACGCCGAGGCAAAGACCGTCATCGACGCCGCTGGCGATCTCGTTTCGCCACCCTTCGTCGATCCGCATTTCCATATGGATGCGACGCTCTCTTACGGTCTGCCGCGCATTAATGCGTCGGGCACGCTGCTGGAAGGCATCGCGCTGTGGGGCGAGTTAAAGCCGCTTTTGACGCATGAAGCCGTGCGTGACCGCGCGCTTGCCTATTGCGATTGGGCAGTGTCGATGGGTCTGCTTGCCATCCGCACCCATGTTGACACCTGCGACGACCGGCTGCTTGCGGTCGAGGCGCTGCTCGACGTGAAAAAGACGGTCGCGCCCCATATCGACCTGCAACTGGTCGCTTTTCCGCAGGACGGGTTCTATCGCTCGCCTACAGCCCGCGCGAATACTATTCGCGCTTTGGATAAGGGCGTTGAGATCGTCGGCGGCATCCCGCATTTCGAGCGCACCATGGCCGACGGCACCCGCTCGGTCACCGAACTGTGCGAGATCGCGGCCAAGCGCGGACTGATGGTCGACATGCATTGCGACGAGAGCGACGATCCGCTGTCGCGCCATGTCGAGCAACTGGCCTACGAGACGCAGCGCCTTGGCCTGCAGGGCAGGGTGGCCGGCTCGCACCTGACCTCCATGCATTCGATGGACAATTATTATGTCTCGAAGCTGTTGCCGCTGATCGCGGAAGCCGACCTGTCGGTCATCCCCAATCCACTCATCAACATGATGCTGCAGGGCCGCCACGACACCTATCCGAAGCGGCGCGGCCTGACCCGCGTGCCGGAAATGCTGAAACTCGGCATCCGCGTCGGCTGGGGCCAGGATTGCGTGCTCGATCCGTGGTATTCGCTGGGCACGGCGGACATGCTCGATGTCGCCTTCATGGGCCTGCACGCAGCCCAGATGTCGAGCCCGACTGACATGGCGAAGTGTTTCGACATGGTGACCAATGTCAACGCCGCCATCATGGGCCTCGACCATCTTGGCCTGGAAGTCGGCAAGCGCGCCAGCCTTGTGGTGCTCGATGCCGGCAACGCGATAGAGGCGGTTCGTCTGCGTCCCGACCGGCTATGGGTCGTCGCGCGCGGCAAGGTGGTGTCCCGCCGCGAAAAACGCGACGCTGTCCTGTCGCTTCCGGGCCGTCCCGCCTCGGTCAACCGGCGGCATAAAACCAGGTAGAGCGCCGCGCGTCCGCGTACTGATTCTGTGCTGGCTCCCCTCGTCAAACGGGGAGCGTTGCGCTAACACCTCGCCGACCGGCCATCGACCGGTAAGGACTTGCCGGCCATGACCTTCGTACAAAAGATTGGCGTGAAGAATCTTCTGCTGGCCGGTATCTTGCTGATGCTGGCCGGCGACTTCATGTTCGCGCTGAACGACGCCATGGGCAAATGGCTGGTCGCGTCCTTTTCCGTCGGTCAGGTCGTGCTGATCCGCTCCATCGGCGCGTTCATCGTGCTTGGGCCGATGCTGGCCAAGCAGGGCACCGAAAAGCTGTTCCACATGGAGCGGCGCGATCTTCAGTTCTGGCGCGTCGTCGCCACCACGCTCGATACTTCCTTCTTCTACGCGGCCGTGGTTTACCTGCCGCTGGCCGACGTCATGAGCTTCTATATGGCCGGGCCGATCTATGTCGCGGCGCTGTCGCACTTCCTGCTTGGCGAGAAAGTCGGCTGGCGCCGTTGGTCGGCGATCCTGATCGGCTTCTGCGGCGTGTTGATCATGCTCCGGCCGTCTACCTCCGCCCTTTCGCTGTCTTCGATCTTCGCGCTTGTCGGCAGTCTGTCGTTTGCCTTTGCCATCGTTCTCAACCGCCGGCTTCGCGGCACCAGCGACACCTCGCTCGTTACCTGGCAGACGGTCGGCACTCTTATCGTCGGCGGCGTGCTGACGATCGGCGCATGGCAGACGCCGAGCGCGTTCGACGTCGGTGCGATGCTGCTTCTAGGCATCGTTTCCTGCATCGCGCATCTGCTCATCACGAGAGCATTGAAGCTGGCCCCGGCCTCGACGCTGGCGCCGCTGCACTACACGCTGCTCTTGTGGGCAATTATTTTCGGCCTGGTCTTCTTTGGCGATGTGCCCTCTTCACGCATCCTGATCGGGGCCGGCATCGTCGTGCTGGCCGGGCTGTTCATCTTCCATCGGAAGAACGTGGTCGATGAGGTCGTTCCCACGGACGTGCCCAAGGGCGTCAGCTGAGGCGGGACTGGAATTTCTTCAGGCGCAGTTGTTGGGTAGAAGAGTATCCATATAATTTGATTAAAGAAGTAAATATTAACTGATTCTTAACAATAGACTTCACCTGAGTCACGTTTTTCACTAAATATTCGGGAGATGATGCGCGCAATGGTGGCAATAGATATGTTACCCAAGCGCTGTAACGCCGGATGCATGCGCGGGCGCGCCGCATGGATGACAGGAGAATTTGGTGCTGCAGTGGCATGAGCGGAAACTGGACGACTTCCCTACCGCTTTGGTGGGCGGCATGCCTATCAGCACGGCGGACCGACAGGCCACGGCTGCGCTCATGATCCGGGCTGCCCGCGAACACAGCCGCGGCGACCGGCCGCTCTACTTCACGTCCGTTAACGGCGAGACGATCGCGCGGGCAAACGCCGACAAGGCGATCGCCGCCCTGTTCCGGAGTGCCGACCATATCGCCGCCGATGGGCAACCGCTGGTGCTGGCCTCGCGCTGGCTCTGCGCCCAGAAATTGCCGGAGCGGGTCGCGACGACCGACCTGTTCCACGACGTGGCCAAGCTTGCGGAAAAGAGCGGCTCGACCTTCTATCTGCTGGGCTCGACCGAAGCGGAAAATGCACGCGCGGTCGCCGTCATCGCGGCAACCTATCCGGCATTGAAAATTATCGGCCATTCGCACGGCTACCTGAAGGGCAAGGAACTCGAAGCCAAGCTGGACGAGATCGACGCGCTGGCACCGGATATCCTCTGGCTGGGTCTGGGCGTGCCGCTGGAGCAGATTTTCGTCCGGGACTTCTCCACTCGGCTTGGCCATGTCGGCATCATCAAGACTTCGGGTGGCCTGTTCAATCATCTTTCGGGCAAGAATCCGAGAGCGCCGAACTGGATGCAGAAAGCCGGGCTGGAATGGCTGTGGCGGCTGCTGATCGAGCCGCGCCGGCTGTTCTGGCGTTATCTGACGACCAATCCCCGTGCCATCTATGCCATTTTGAGGTATTCCAAGTGAGTACTGGTCCTGCATCAGCCAGGACGCCTTCCATCGACGCCGATATCGTCATTATTGGCGCGGGCCTTAGCGGCACGCTTGCTGCCATCGTGCTTGGCCGCGCCGGATACGATGTCGTCCTCATCGATCGAAATGCGGTCTGCCCGCCGGAATTCCGCGTCGAGAAGATTGGCGGCGTCCAACTCGCCATGATGGAACGGGCGGGCATGCTCGGCATCTTGTCGGCGAACGCCACCCGGTTCGACGGGATCGTCAATGCCCGCAAGGGACGCATTCTCGACAAAACCAAGGGGACGTATTTCGGTTTCCGATACGGCGAGATCGTGGCAACCATGCGTCGCCACCTGCCGGACAATGTCCGTTTCGTCGTCGGCCGGGTGGACACCATCGCGACAAGCCCCGACCGGCAAAGCGTGACTGTCGCGGAATTCGGCGATGTGAGCGCGCGGCTGGTCGTGCTGGCGACCGGCATGGGCGACATGCTGCGCCGCACGGTCGGCATCGAGCGCCAGGTCATCCACCAGCGGCAGTCGCTTACCTTCGGCTTCGATGTCAGATCGCTGGCCGACAGCGGCTTCAGGCACCCCGCCTTGACCTATTACGGCGAGCAGGTTTCCGACGGCATCGATTATCTCAGCCTGTTTCCCGTGGGCGGCGCAACCCGCGCGAACCTGTTCACCTTCCGCGAGGTCGGCGACCCCTGGGTAAAGGCGTTCCGGCAGAACCCGAAGGAGACGCTGGCCGCAACCCTGCCCGGATTGGCTGGCGTTCTCGGCGATTTCGAGATCGTTTCCCCGGTGCAGAACTGGCTGATGGACATAGCCGTGTCGGAAAATTGCCGGCAGGACGGCATCGTCCTGATCGGAGACGCCTACCAGACATCCTGTCCGGCCGCCGGCACCGGCGTGGCGCGCCTGCTCAGCGACGTCGAACGGCTGTGCACGGCCTGCGTCCCGGCCTGGTTGTCGACGCCTGGAATGCCGGCCGCCAAGATCGGCGAATTTTACGACGACGAGCAAAAGCGCGGGGCTGACGCCCACTCCCTGGAACTGGCGCGATACCGCAGGAGCCTGACCACCGAAACGAACCTTCGCTGGCGCGCGCGCCGACTGATGTCGTTTTCGAAACGCCGGACATTTTCCAGCCTGGAACGCTACGTTCCATCTGTGGTGGCGGCCCTGGTGGCAGTCCTGCAAATGGTTCGCGGTGAACGTTTCATCTGATTGTCTTTGCGCCGGCAGGCCTGAAAAAAACCGCTCAGTCCGCCGACGGGGCGCGGTTGAAGATGCGGCGCGCAAGCTTCTTGACCGCAGGCAACTTCTCTACCGCCAGGCCCGCGGCGTAGCCGAGCAGGCTGCCGTGGCGGGAAATCTGCCACATGGCCGATGGTTCCGAGCCGAAAGTGAGCTTGTAGGGTTCGTCGCCGATGGTGAAATCGAGGAAGCTCTCACCCCGCTCGATACAGTCGCGGGCCACCTGCTCGAACATCAGGCTTCCGATCGACATGTTCTTGAAGTCGAAATCGAAACCGCCAAGGATGACGAGCAGCGAGTTGCGGTGCGCGAGGCCAAGCGCAACGGCGATAGGCTTTTCATCGAGCCACATCGCATAGGTACGCGCCGAGCCGTCGCGTCCCGCCATGGCGATTGCCGTGTAGAAATCGTAATAGGGCGGCAATTGCAGCAGGTCGCCGGTGCCGTCGCGGTACTTGAACCGCTCTCCGCGATAGACACGCATCGCCTGAAACGCTGTCGCCATGGCATCCGGGTCGGTGACGCATTCGAACCGGACCTCGCCGCGACGATGCAACTGCCGGGATTTCTTGGCGATTTCCTTGCCGTAGGACTGCGTTATCCGTTTTTCCCGCCATTCGGGAAACGATGCTTCGAGCTTCGAGGCGTAGGCACTCATGCCCATGTCTTCGCGCGCGTCGATGCCGAGCAGCTTTTCCAGGCGGAGCGAGCGGTCGGCCAGTTTGCCGATCCGCAGCAGGTCGTAGGGTTTCAGCAGGCGCTGGATGGCCGCGACGCTGGCAGTATCGGCGACAATCGCGTCGAATGTCCTGGCATCGGCCACGGGCGAGGCGTAATCCGACACGCGCAAATCCGCGAACTCGATGACCCGCAGCCCTGCGTAGCGCCGCCGCACGAGCGGCAGCACCAGCGCCAGACGCTTGTCGGCCTGAATGCGGACGACGATGACCAACGGGGCAGCCGAATTCGGCTCCATCAGCTTTGCGTAGAGCGATGAAAGCCAGTGCGGGTGCTGAAAGGCAGAAGCCTCTGATTCATCGAACAATTTTCGATATTCCGAAGACTGGAAATCGAATGAATTTTCAACGGCTACTTCGAACATGATCTACCCGGCGCTTCTCAAGTGAGATGGTCTCCCAACCGACCTCTTACCCCTTGTCCTATACGTATCAATGGTTTGTTACTAAATTCGCCCTAGTCTGGAGGGCGGTGAGGGGAAATAACAGTGACGGCAATTGAGGTAATCGTTCCGCACCCTGGACCGAGGCTGTGGCACCGCATCGTGATCGAACGGTTGCGAACGGATGGGCATGGCGTGTCGGTCGTACACCAGTCCGGTGCCGGCCAATGGCCACCGTCGATGAAGGCTGCGTTGCGCTTCGAACGACGCCTCTTTCGCAGGCACGAACCGGGATTGGCTTCCATCCTGCCGGAAATTTCCGAAATGTCATCGGCTACTGCACCGAACCTGCGCGTAGACCTGTCGGGCGCAGCACCTAACGGTTCCATACCGACGCTCCGGCTGGCGTTTGACGGAGCCTGTTCGGACGCTGCCATGGTCGTCGCCATTGCCAATGGCCGCTTGCCGGAAATCGAAGCCGTGCTGGACGCTGACCGCGTGGTCGGCAGAGCATTTCCGATGCTGGACAAGCGCGAGTCCACCGCGCTCGGCTCCGACGACGTGCTTGCCCGCGCCGTGACGCTGGTTCTGGCTATGGTCAAGCGCTTCGATGGTGGCTGGAGTGCCGATGCCGGCAAGGCTCGCCCGCGCATCCTCGGCGCGGCAGGCGATCTGCGCTTCATGTCGGCTTACGCCTGCAAGGCCTTGCCGCGCCTTGGCCGCGAAGCCCTGCGGCGAAGCCGCTACCGCCACGCGCATTGGCGCGTCGGCTACCGCTTTATCGACGGCCCCGGCATCGCCCAAACCGGCGCGTTGGGAACCGGATGGGCGCGGATTGCCGATCGGGGTGATCGTTTCTATGCCGATCCGTTCGCTTTCGAATGGCAGGGAAAGCCCTATATTTTCGTCGAAGACTACCCGCACGCCACTAAAAAGGCGGTGATCTCGGTCGCGGAATTCGATGCCGGCGGCGTTGCGCAAACTCCCGACCCCGTGCTGGAGGAGCCTTTTCATCTTTCCTATCCGCAGGTCTTCCACTGGGAAGGCGAGGTCTGGATGCTGCCGGAGGGGAGCGCCGGCGGCGGGCTGACGCTTTACCGCGCGGCGGAATTTCCGCGACGCTGGGAAGCCCATTCCACGCTGCTCGAGGGTGAGATTTCGGACGCCACCCTGCTGGAGCACCAGGGGCGCTGGTGGCTTTTCGCTACACAACGCGACGGCCATGGCAGCACCTCCGATACGCTGGTCGTCTTTCAGGCGCCCAAGCCTGTCGGGCCGTGGACGCCGCACCGGTTGAACCCGATCCTCATCGACCGCCGCACGGCGCGGCCCGGCGGCGCGTTCATTCGCACGGACGGCAAGCTTCTGCTGCCGGTGCAGGATGGCACGCTTGGCTATGGCGGTGGTCTTGGCCTGGTCGAGCTTCTTGAACTGAACGACGAAAATGTCCGGCTTTCCGCGCCGGCCGCGATCTCGGAAACCGGCGATTGGCCCTATCCGCAAATCCACACGCTCAACCGCGCCGGCCGTCTGGAAGTCATCGACGGCATCGCCGCCGTGCGGAAATAATCAAGAACCGAGAAGCAGGTTCTCGTAGCCGACGCACATCGTCATCGGGGAATAGCGGTCGCCAAGACCACGCCCCGTCACTGAAAGTCTTTCGGCAAGGCCGGGCTCATCCATGACGCGGGCAAGTGCCGAGGCGATATTTTTGGCCTCGGTCGCATCGACAAACAAGGCAGCCGGTTCGCCGTCGTCGGCCGTCAGGACCTCGCGCAGCACGGGAAGCCCGTTGGCGATAATCGGCAAGCCGGCCATCGCGGCTTCGACCGCAGCCAGGCCGAACGTTTCGTTGACCGACGGGAAGACATAGGCATCGCCCGTCGCCAGGAATTCGAAGATTTGCGTGGGCAATATTTCGCCGACGAGATGCAGGCGCGCCGTCGTGCCTTGTTTGGCGGCCAGCGACAGGAGCGCCTCGCGTTCAGGTCCGGCCCCGGCGATGGCGACATGCAGCGATGGCAGTTGGCCAAGCGCTGCTACCAGCGCGCGATGGTTCTTCTGTTCGCTCAGGCGCCCGGTGCTTATCGCGATGAAGGCATCGCCGGGTAGTCCGAACCGTACGCGCGCGGCCATTTTGGCGTAGGGCCGGTCCGGGCTCGCCACGCCATGGTCGATGCGCCGTATGCGCCGCCGGTAGGCTGCCGGATAGGCCGCGAATTGCGCCTCGGTCCAGCCGGAATTGACGACGTTCCATTGATAGGCGCCGACGGTGCCCATTGCCTTGTCGATCCGGCTGAGCATGCCCATCACGCCGCTCGATTGCGGCGCGCCGCTCTGGTTGGCGACAATATGGCGAACACCGGCAAGGCGCGCGCCCAGCGTGCCGAAGATGTTGCCGTAGTGCTGGTAGGAAATGACGGCGTCCGGGCGCGCCCTTCGCAGGTAGCGTATCAGCCCGAATGCCGCCATGGCCTCGCCGGAAAGCCCGCGCGGCCGATCCTTCAGCACGAAATCGGCGTGGGCGTCACGGTCGTATATGTCGGTCTTGCGGTACATGAACACGGTGCGCACGTCGTGACCGCGCGCCCGCAGCCCTTCGCCGATCATGTCCGAAACGCGTTGCGCTCCGCCTGCTTCCGCCTGGGTCTGAACCTGAACGATCTTCATGCGGCGGTCTGGCTGGCGGGATCGATTCCTGAAGGGCGGCGTCCGGCAAACAGTCCCATGATCGACGGGTTGATGCCGATGGCGCGCCATGAGATCGAAACGCCGATGATGTTCCAGGTGATGACGGTGCCGGTTATGCCCACTGCCGACCCGACCGGGCCGAACAGATAGGTCATCGCGGCAGTTACGGCCAGGCCCACCACATTGACCACGATCAAAAGCTTGAGCAGCGAATTCTGCAAGCCCGTCAACTGCATCAACAGTTCCAGCGGCCCACAGGACGCCACCACCGTTACCCCGATGCCGAAGACAATAAGCACGGTGTGCATGGTCGGCGTGGCATAGGCATGATCGAAGATGCCGAGGAGTTGCGCCCCGAAGACGAAGAACACGGCAACGGTGGCGATTGCGACGGCGCTGCTGGCCAATGCCGTCAAGCTGGTTGTGCGTTGGACGTGCGCCTTGTCGCCGCCATAAAAGGCGCTGGATATTTCGGGCGCAAGCGCCTGGTTGATGCCGCTCAGCGCCAACGCGGCCAGCCGGGTGGTGCGGTCGGCGACGAACACCGCGCCGGCGATTTCCGGACCGAGGATCGCCGCGACCAGAAGCGTGCTGACTTGCCCCAGCGCCGGCGGCAGCGAGGTTACGCCCCATAGACCGAGCGTCACGCTGGTGAATTCGGATTTCTGCGCCTGTGAAAGCGGCTGCCGCTCTGCCCCCAGCGTGTCGCGCAGCAGCACCGCCGTTTGCGGCAGCACCACCAGGATGAGCAGGACGGCCGTTATCAGCGTCGCGGAAACCGCAGTCAGCCCCACGTCGAGATACCATAGCAAACCGACGGCTGCGATGGTCGCTGCGCGCCAGATCACGTCCCTGGGCAGCAGGCCCGAAATAAGCGCGCCTTTCGCCCGGAAGGCGCCGGAAGCGAACTCCGACCAGGCAAGCGCCAGCGAAAGCAGGGCCGCCGATGCGCATAGCGGCAGCCATTCGGGCGTGCCACTGCCGACATAGGGCGCGAAGCCGACCGCAAGCACCAACAGGCTGGATACGATGACGCCGGCCAGGGCAACGAAAATGGCGCGGTGCATCAGACCATGGGCGGAAGACAGGTCGTTGGCTTCGGCATATTGCGGCCAGAACCGCAGGACCGTGCTTTGCTGGCCGACACTGGCAAAGAACGAGACGAGGCTCGCGCCCGCATAGGTCGTGCTGTAGAGGCCGAACTGGCGCGCGTCGGTGATCGTTGCGATGATGACGAACATCAGGAAGGACAGGCCGGCGCTGCTAAGCTTGATGGCACCCGCAATCGCGCCGCTTCGGGCCAGCACCGCAATCGACATGCGGCCTGTGCCGTTGGTATCGGCGGCCGGCAGGGGAGAGGTTTCTCGGTCTTTCATCGGTCCGGTGCCGGAGGCTCTGGAAAAATACATGCGCGCGTCCTGTCGACGGCATCGCCGCTGCGTCGCCTGTGGCCTGCCACGGGATGAACGCGCCCACCCATAGTCCAAACACGCCGGCTTGCGCCACAAGGAACCGCGACCATGGTTAGCACCTGTATACTGCCCCCAGATCTCGACCGTGACAGCATCCATATAGGGCTGCGCCGCTGCCGGCACGATTGAGGCCGACATTAAAATTCCGATAACCTTAACCCACTGCTAACGTTGATTGAGCATGGTGTATTCCCAAGATCAGGCGCGCGCGCCCTCGAAAGGAACCATGCTCGATGAGCCCAGCCATCGCAGACGATCGCGATCTTCCGCCCTTGTTCGATATCGGCGCTGTGCTGAAGACCCTGTGGGATCGCCGTATCCTGATTCTGGTTGCCGTCGGCGCTGTCGTCATGGTTGCCGTGCTTTATCTTGCCGTCACCAAGCCGGTCTACACGGCTACCGCTTCGATCCTCGTCGACCCGCGCGATTCGCGCGCGACCAGTTTCGACAATGTGTTGCCGGGCATCGGCGCGGACAGCGCGGCAATCGCCAGTCAGGTTGCCGTCATCAACTCGACCGACCTGCTCAACTCCGTGTTCGACTCCGAGGGCCTGCAAAACGACCCGGAATTTTCGGGCGGCGGCCTGTTTTCGTTGTTTCGGGCGAGCCGTCCTCTGGACCGGGATGCGATTTTCCAGCGCTTCCGCGGCAATGTTTCCGTCGATCGCGAAGGGCTGACCTACGTCATCGATATCAGCTTCAAATCGGAAGATCCTGAAAAGGCGGCGCGCCTCGTCAAGGCTATCGTCGCTCGCTACAAGGCCAGCCGTTCCGGCGAAAAGGAAACGGCAAATAGCGAAGCCAATACGATGCTGACCGACAAGATCGGCGGCCTGCAGACCGCCGTTAGCAACGCCGAGCGCGCGATCCAGGATTTCAAGTTCGAGAACAATATCTTCGACGCCAATGCCGGCGGCACGCTGCAATCGCAGATCGACCAGTTCAGTTCGCAGCTTGTCGCCGCGCAGGATCAGGCCGATCAGGCACAAAGCCGCTACGACCAAGCGGTGGCCGCCGGAACCTCGCCTGAGGGCTTGAGCAGGCTTTCCGCGATCCTGAGTTCCACCACCGCGGAAAAGCTGAGGCAGGATTATAACGATCGCGCCGCCAGCCTTGCCAGCGCCCAGGCCGACCTTGGCCCGAAGCATCCCACGATCGCCCGGCTTTCGGCTGAACTCGCCAAGATGCACAGCCTGATGGTCAGGGAAGCCCAGCGCATCACCCAGGAACTGAAGGCCAGCCGCGACATCGCTGCCAAGAATGTCAGCCAGTTGCGGGCCAAGCTCAATGGCCTGCGCGGCAATTCCAACGAATCCAATCTCGCGCAGGTGCAGTTGCGCCAACTGCAGCGCAACGCGGACGCGGCGCGCGCCGTGCTCGACGATTTCCTGAAGCGCTCACAGGAAACGCTTCATATGCAGGGCATGCAGATTTCGCAGGTGCGCGAGATCAGCGAAGCGGTGCCGCCCTTGCAGCCGACCTGGCCGAAGCCCAAGCTGCTGCTGGCGGTAAGCGGGGTTCTGGGGCTGATCATCGGTTGCGCGCTTGCGCTGATGCTGGGGCCGGTGAAAGCGGGCTCGAAAGGCCTGCTCGCGCGCGCCCACAAGTTGCCGGATAACACAAATCCGGGCGGTTCGCCGAAATCCGGAAGGCGCCCTGCCGTCGCCAGGGCGCCAGGCCTTGTCGATTTGGGCGTCTATGCGGTGCCAGCGACGCCGGACGGGACAGCTCGAGGCGGCGTTCATGCCATTGCGCTCAAGGTGCGGCAGTTCGACAGCACGCCGTTCCTGCTTTCCATGCAGCAAGTGCTGGTTCAAATCACCAATCGCCTGAACGAGCACCCGAAACCCTACGTGCTGTTTTTCTCTTCGATCCAAAAGGGCAGCGAGCGCAACCTTGCCGCCGCGCTGATCGGCATCGGGCTTCAGCACATAAAGGAGCGGGTGCTTGTCATCGAGATTGCCGGACAGGCGCGCCAGTTGCCGGCTTTGCGCAGCAGAAGGCCGATGATCGACCCGGCCAGCGGCCTGCCGACAATACTGGTGGACGCCACCGTCATGGGCAAGAACGGCCCGATGGACAATTCAAGCGCCGTCTCCGGCATACTGGCCGAGCAGCGGGGCGCCTTCGATTTCGCGCTGGTCGTCGGTCGTCCGATGGCCGATCCGCTTTATAACCCGGCCCTGGCGGCCGGCGCCGATATGGCGATTTTTGCGTTCACGCCTGCCCAGCGTGGCAGCGGCGCGGCGTGGTTGCAGCAAAGGCTTGCTCCTACAAATATCGCCCGAACGGCGACACTGGTGATCGAGCAGGTCCGCGATCGTCCAGCGATGGCCGGCGCGCAAGCTCGACCCGTCGCCGCCAACGGAAGCCCGCGCCGGAAAACCGTCGCCGCGCAGGGGTGACGGGCTGTGTCCGGTGGCGAGCGGCAGCAAACGACTTTGCCATCGGCGATAACGCGCCGCCAGCTAGGCAGCGGATTGGCCGCGGTCCTTGCCGCGCAATCCTTGCCGGCCTTCGCCTCGCAAGACGTCGAACCCGTCGCGCCGACTCGCGGCTTCAATCTACCCGGCTGGGTCGATCGCGAGGAGGGTGCGGCTCCGGCCAAGGAGACACTCGAAAAGCTTCAAAAGCTGGGCTTTGAGACTGTCCGCCTGCCGGTCGCCGCCGATCTCCTGTTGTCGGGAATTTCGGCGCGCGCGATCATGCTCGGGCGGATCGCCAGCGCCGTTTCGCAAATGACCGCCTTGGGCTTTTCGGTGCTTGTCGACCTGCATCCGGCCGACAAGTTCGCATCCGCATTGCGCAGCGGTTCACCCGAAGGCGAACAGCAGGCGGTCGAGGCGTGGGAAGCGCTTGCGCCGATGCTGGCGGATACGCCGGCCGGCAAGGTCTATGCGGAACTGTTGAACGAACCGCCGATGGAGCCGGCTTCATGGCTGCGCCTGCGCGACCGGCTTGCGCAAACCGTTCGCGCCAGATGTCCCCGCCACACCATCGTCTGGGGGACGGCTCCGTATCAGGGCATATGGGAACTGGCCGATACGCCAAGGCTTGCCGACGACAACGCCGTCGTTGCGGTGCATTACTACACGCCGATGGGCTTTACCCATCAATGCGAGAATTGGGACGCCTCGCCGCTTGGCCGTCTCGCCAATCTGCCGTTTCCGGCCACCGTGGATACGCCGCAGGTCCAGGCGCTCTTCGACAAGCTTGGCCAGTCCGGCGACGAGGCCGCTACCGCCTTCCTGAAGGAGCAATTTTCCCACCCGTGGACGACCGCGAGCATCGCCGCCGATTTCGCCACGCTCGGTCAATGGTCGGCCAAGAACCGCTGCCCGGCAATTGTCGATGAATTCGGCGTTCTCGATTTCTGCGTCGATCCGGCGAGCCGCTCGACCTGGGTGCGGGCGGTGCGACAGGCAGCCGAGGCGAACGGCGTCGGCTGGGCCTATTGGGAACTGGACCAGGGCTTCGGCTTCATCAAGAACCGCACGAGTACGGAAGGCTTCGATCTTTCGATGATCGAAGCCTTGACGGGAGCCTAGCAGTGGCGTCGCCAGCCGCATCCCTTGGCGCAAACCCGGCGCGAAGCCGGCCGCAACCGGGCGCGGAAGCGGCCTTGCATATCGTCGCGGCGCTGCTGCTCATTGGCGGGTCTGTATCTAGCTTCGCTGTATCGACGATCTTCGGCGCCGCCGCCGCCTTCGTGCTGACCCTGCTGGTTTCCACCGCCCTTCCTGCCAGCGTGCCCACCGCCATTGCCTGCGCCTTCCTGTTCCAGAATATGATCGTTGCCTGGTTCACGCCCTACATACCAGACAACAATGCCTTCGATGCGCTACGCGGCGCCAATTTCGTGGTGCTGATGACAGCCTATGGCGCGTTCCTGGCCGCCTCGTTCCAGGTGCGCCTGCGCGCTGTCACGCAGGCGCGGCCCTGGTTGTTGTGGGGAATGGCGCTGGCCGGCCTCATTGTCTTCTACATGCTGCTGGGCGCGGTGCGTGGCGCGCCGAAGGATTCCATCATCTATTTCCGCAACACCATCACGCCGCTAGCCTGTTTTCACATCGGGCTGGTGGCGGCGAGCCTCTACCGGATCGATCTGCGCAAAACCCTGTTTTGGCTGGGCGCGGGCATCATCGTCTATGGCTATTGCGAGCTTACGTTTACGATGGACTTCCTGGGTCTGTTCAACGGCGACCTCTATATCGTGCGCGGAATGCATCGCCAGATCGACACGGGGTACTGGGAAAAAACCATGCAGCAAACAGGCTTCGTGCTGCGCGGCCTGCAAGACGTGATGACCACCACCTTTTTCAACACGCCGTTGTTTGCGGATTTGTTTCCGCCGGTCTTTCGCATCGGCGGGCCAAATTTCCACCCGATCTCCTATGCTTATGCGCTCGGCGTGCTTTCGGTCTGGCTGTTGTTCAAGGGGCGCTGGCTCCTGCCGCTTGCCGCCCTGCCGCTGTTGCTGGTCATCGGCTCAAAGGGTGCGATGTTCATGGTTGCGCTGGCGTTTTTCGTACGCTTCGCGCAGCGCCCGCTGGGCCTGAGGCTGACCCTGCTCGGCGTCCTGGTTGCTGCCGGAACCTGGATCGCCGCGGCGATCGGCTACGGCATTACTCATGGCGACTATCACGTGCTTGGCCTTGTCGCCGGCGTGCGGGGTTTCCTTGGCAATCCGCTCGGGCAGGGGCTGGGCATAGGCGGCAATCTGTCAAGCACCAGCTTCAATCTCGACTGGGATCGTGCGCAGGCGGCCGGTGTCGCCGCCGTCCCGGTCGAAAGTGCTGTGGGCGTGATGCTCTACCAGATGGGCGTCGGCAGCGTCGTGTTCTTCGGTTTTCTGGCCGCCCTTGCCAACACCGCGCGAAAACTGCTTTTGAAAACAGGCAACCCCGAATTCATGTTCGCCTTCGTCGGCATCGTCACCATTTCCACCAATGCGGTGCTGCAGGAAGAGGCGTTCTATTCGCCGCTGGCTCTCGGTTTCTGCCTGCTGCTGGTGGGCACGGCATTAGGCACGCATTGGCGTGAGGAAAGCTTTGCCGCGCGGTTCAGGCCGCCACCGCCCGCTGCTTTCGCGCGCCCCCCGATCCGTGGTTAAGTGCCGGTATGGCGTTTTCGATCCGGCAGTTGCAGTTTTTCGTCGCGGTGGCCGAGCAGGGCACGGTATCGGGCGCTGCCCAGAACCTTTCCATCTCGCAATCGTCGGTGACCGAAGCGATCAAGGAACTGGAGTACGACCTAGGCGTCGAACTGTTCGAGCGCCATTCGCGCGGCCTGAACATCACCCACAAGGGCCACCAGTTCCTGCGCCACGCGACGAAAATCCTGGCGGATGTCTCGGATGCGCGGCGCGCCTTTTCCGACGAGCAGGTGGCCGCTGGCGGCAAGTTGCACCTCGGCGTGACATCTCTCGTCGCCGGTTACGTCCTGTCCGACCTCCTGGCGCGCTACCGCCGAGCCTATCCCGGCGTCGAGGTTTCGGCCATCGAGGACAATGGCGATTACCTCGAACATTTGCTGATCGGCGGCAAGTTGGACATCGCGGTGATGGTCACCACCAATTTGCGCGACCGCATGGCGCTGCAATCCGAAATCCTCGAAGTCTCGGCCTACCGGTTGTGGTTGCCGCTCGGTCACCGGCTGACCTCGACCGAGATCATCGGCATCGGCGACCTTGCAGGCGAGCCGCTGATCATGCTGACCCTGGACGAAATCGAGGAAAGCACAGGCAAACTGCTGGCGGCAATCGGCGCCAAACCCAACGTCGCCTTTCGCACCCGCTCGGTGGAAGCCGTGCGCAGCCTGGTGGCGACGGGAGCCGGGCTGGCGTTGCTGCCGGACCTCGTCTACCGGCCGTGGTCGCTAGAAGGCGACCGCATCGAGAGCCGCGACATGTCCGGCTCCTTGCCGGTGGTGCAGGTGGGCATGGTGTGGCGGCGAGGTTCCGGTCTGCCGCAGGCGGCGCGCGATTTCATCGGCATCGCGCAATCGCAGCGCACGGTTCGGCAGCGCATCTGAGGCTTCTTGGTATCGGTAAAACCGATAGCGACGTTCTGATAAATGAATTTGCGAATGCGGCGATTTCACGACACCTTGTCGCACGCATCGGGCGGCAACGGGAGAGCGGCCGTCCACATGGGAGGATCGACCAATGAATTCATTCCTGAAGTCGTGTACGGCATTTACCATCGCGCTGACCTTCGCCGGGCAGGCCACCGCGCAGGAAATGCTCAAGGAACTGGGCAAGGGCGAGGGCGCGGTCAGCATCGTCGCGTGGCCGGGCTATGTCGAGCGCGGCGAGAGCGACAAGGCCTATGACTGGGTCACCGATTTCGAAAAGAAGACCGGCTGCATGGTGACGGTCAAGACGGCGGCGACTTCCGACGAGATGGTCGCGCTGATGAACGAGGGCGGCTTCGACCTCGTCACCGCTTCGGGCGATTCCTCGCTGCGCATGGTTGCCGGCAAGCGCGTGCAGCCGATCAACACTGATCTCATTCCAAGCTGGAAAACGGTCGACGAGCGGCTGCAGAATGCGCCGTGGTTCACCGTCAACGACGTCCATTACGGTGTGCCCTATCAGTGGGGGCCGAACGTTTTGATGTACAACACCAACGTCTTCAAGGAAGCGCCGAAAAGCTGGAACGTCGTGTTCGAGCCGATGGATTTCCCGGACGGCAAGCCCAACAAGGGCCGCGTCCAGGCCTATGACGGCGCCATCCATATCGCCGACGCCGCCAACTATCTGATGGCCCACAAGCCGGAACTCGGCATCAAGGACCCCTATGAGCTGAACGAAGACCAGTACAAGGCGGCCCTCGACTTGTTGCGCGTGCAGCGCACGCTGGTCGGCCGCTACTGGCACGACGCCATGATCCAGGTTGACGACTTCAAGAACGAGGGCGTCGTCGCCTCCGGCTCGTGGCCGTTCCAGGTCAACCTCTTGGCCAGCGAGAAGCAGCCCGTCGCTTCCACTATCCCTGAAGAAGGGGCGACCGGCTGGGCCGACACCACCATGATGCATGTCGATGCCGCCCATCCGAACTGCGCCTACATGTGGATGGAGCATTCGCTGTCGTCCAAGCTGCAGGGTGACCTCGCCGCCTGGTTCGGCTCCAACCCCGCCGTCCCCGCCGCCTGTAAGGGCAACGAGCTTTTGACCGACGAAGGCTGCAAGACCAACGGCTTCGAGGATTTTGAGAAGATCAAGTTCTGGAAGACGCCGGTGACCCAATGCGCCAGCCAGGACAACCAGTGCGTGCCTTATTACCGCTGGGTGTCCGATTACATCGGCGTTATCGGCGGCCGCTGAGGCCTAGGGCGATGGGATACAGGACTCTACGTCCTGCATCCCCCTCTCCGCCTCGCTTTGCTCGGCACCTCTCCCCCTAAAGGGGCGAGGAACCCAAGCTGGGGAAGCTCGGCATTGCGGCAGCGCTTCCTCGCTCTGCGAAGCGAGGCGGATAGGAGTGTTCGCTGCATCAAATCCTACAGCGTTGAATCGGTAGAAAACTGAACCCATGACCGCAGCCGTATCCTTCCGACAAGTCTCTCGCCATTTCGGCAGCGTGCGCGCCGTCGATGCGGTCGACCTCGACGTCGCGCCCGGCGAGTTCTTCGCCATGCTCGGGCCGTCTGGCTCCGGCAAGACCACCTGCCTGCGCCTGATCGCCGGCTTCGAGCAGCCGACCGCCGGCTCGATCTCGATCTTCGGCGAGCGTGCCGAAGGCGTCCCGCCTTACCGGCGCAACGTCAACACAGTGTTTCAGGATTACGCCCTGTTTCCGCATCTGAGCGTGCTCGACAACGTCGCCTACGGGCTGATGGTCAAGGGTGTCGGCAAGGCGGAGCGTCACAAGGCGGCCGAGGACACCTTGGCGCTTGTCCAGCTTCCCGGCTACGGTGCGCGCCGCCCCGGCCAGCTTTCCGGTGGTCAGCGCCAGCGCGTGGCGCTCGCCCGTGCCCTGGTCAACCAGCCCAAGGTGCTGCTGCTGGACGAACCGCTCGGCGCGCTTGATCTCAAGCTGCGGGAAAACATGCAGGAGGAGCTGAAGGCGCTGCAAAAGGCGCTCGGCATCACTTTCGTCTTCGTCACCCACGACCAGGGCGAGGCGCTGTCCATGGCCGACCGCGTCGCCGTCTTCAACGACGGCAAAATCATGCAGGTCGGCTCTCCGGAAGACATTTATCAACGCCCGGCGACGCGCTTCGTCGCCGATTTCGTCGGCTCGTCCAACGTCCTGCCACCGGATTTCGTCAAGCGCTGGTCGGGCCAGCATCGCTGGGGCAGCCTCAGGCCGGAATCCATCCGCATTGCCCGCACGTCAACGGGCGACGGCGTGCCCGCGCGTCTCATTTCCACCAACTATCTCGGCGCCACCACCAAGCTTCTGCTCGATGTCGAAGGGTTGCAACTGCACGCCACGGTGCCCGCCGGCGCCGCCTTGCCGGAAGCGGGCGAGGCGGTGATGCTCACTTTCAACCGCGAGCATTTGCACCTGATGGATGAGGCGTCATGACCGCCGCCACCATCCCCCCAAACGCCGCGTCCGCCGTTCTGCCCGGCAGCGGTGGCATGCGCGGCGCTCTGTCTGACCTTTTCTGGCGCAGGCCGAAATTTTTGCTGATGCTGATGCTGTTGCCGCCGGTGCTGTGGCTGGGCATCGTCTATATCGGGTCGCTCATTGCACTCCTGGCGCAAAGCTTTTTTTCCATCGACGAGTTTTCCGGCCTCATCAACTACCAGTTCACGCTGAAGACCTATGGCGACCTGTTCCGGCCAGCCAATCTCGACATCATTTTGCGCACGGTGACGATGGCTGCCTGCGTCACCCTTGCTTCGATCGTGGTCGCGTTCCCCATCGCCTACTACGCGGCACGCTATGCGCAAGGCCGCTGGAAGGTATTGTTCTATCTTGGCGTCATGCTGCCGCTGTGGTCGAGCTATCTGGTGAAAATCTACGCCTGGAAGCTCATCCTCGCCAAGGAAGGCATTTTGACCTGGGTGCTGGCAAAGCTGCATGTTCTGTGGGTGCTCGACGCCTGGCTGTCGCTGCCCATCGTCGGCGGAAACTCGCTGTCGGTGTCCTTCACCGGCACCTTCATCGTCTTCGTCTATGTCTGGCTGCCCTTCATGATCCTGCCGATGCAGGCGGCACTGGAGCGCGTACCCCGCAATCTGGTAGAGGCATCTTCCGACCTCGGCGCATCGCCCGGCCAGACCTTCCGCAACGTTTTGTTTCCCCTTGCGTTGCCCGGCATCGTCGCCGGCTCCATCTTCACCTTCTCGCTGACGCTCGGTGACTACATCATCCCGCAGATCATCGGCACGTCGCGCCTGTTCATCGGTCAGGCGGTCTATGCCCAGCAGGGCACCGCCGGCAACATTCCGCTCGCCGCCGCCTTCACCGTGGTGCCCATCGTCATCATGGGTTTCTATCTGTGGGGCGCCAAGCGCTTGGGGGCCTTCGATGCGCTCTGACCGTTCTCAACGCACGCCGCTTGGCCTGAAAATCGCCGCCGGTTGCGGGCTTTCGTTCCTGCACCTGCCGATCCTGCTGATCTTCGTCTATGCCTTCACCACCGAGGAAAAGAGTTTTGCGTGGCCGCCGCCCGGCCTGACGACGCAATGGTTCGCCGTTACCTGGAACCGGCCTGACGTATGGCAGGCGCTGTCGCTGTCGGTGCGGGTGGCCAGCATTTCGACGCTGATCGCGCTGGTGCTCGGCACGCTCTGCTCCGCCGCCGTCAGCCGTACCAAATTCTTCGGTCGCGAAACGATTTCGCTGCTGGTCATCCTGCCGATCGCGCTGCCCGGCATCATCACCGGCATCGCGTTGCGCTCGGCCTTTTCGCTGGCCGAGATCCCGTTCTCGTTCTGGACGATCGTGCTCGGCCACGCCACCTTCTGCGTTGTCGTGGTCTACAACAACGCCGTCGCCCGCTTCCGGCGCACTTCCGGTTCGATGATCGAGGCGTCGATGGATCTCGGCGCGGACGGTTTCCAGACCTTTCGCCATGTCGTGCTGCCCAATATCGCGACGGCGCTTCTTGCCGGCGGCATGCTTGCCTTCGCGCTGTCCTTTGACGAGGTCATCGTCACCACCTTCACCGCCGGCCAGCAGCAGACGCTGCCGATCTGGATGCTGGAGGAACTGATCCGCCCGCGCCAGCGCCCGGTCACCAATGTCGTCGCCATGGTCGTGGTGCTGGTGACGCTGCTGCCGATCCTTGCCGCCTATTACCTGACCCGCGACGGCGACCAGATCGCCGGTTCGGGCAAATGAAACGAGAAGGTGCATCCTTCAAGGCTCGGCTATCGCCTCACGCCTCAGGATGAGGAAGGCAGCACCAACTCCCTCATCCTGAGGTGCCCGCGAAGCGGGCCTCGAAGGACGCACTGGATCACCGTAGGAGGAAG
Source organism: Mesorhizobium sp. A623 (assembly GCF_054489405.1). Classification (NCBI taxonomy): domain Bacteria; kingdom Pseudomonadati; phylum Pseudomonadota; class Alphaproteobacteria; order Hyphomicrobiales; family Phyllobacteriaceae; genus Mesorhizobium; species Mesorhizobium sp. A623. Next base: position 39,808 of record NZ_JBTMXB010000012.1, on the reverse strand, counting down.
ATAAATGGACACCGAGATGCTGATTGGCTCGAAGTTCGAGAAGGGCACGGAATCCGAGGAGGCCGTCCTCAATCCGAAGACCGGCGAAACCATTTTCAACCTGCCGGAAGCCGGCCCCGCTCAGATCGAGGCGGCGGTGGCCGCCGCCGAAAAGGCGTTCGTCACCTGGTCGCGCACCACGCCGGCGCAGCGCTCGGGCTACCTGTTGAAGATCGCCGACCGCATCGAAGCGGAGGCGGAAGGATTTGCAGCCCTTGAAGCGCTGAATTGCGGCAAGCCGATCAACGCCGTTCTCAACGACGAAATCCCGGCTATTGTCGATTGCTGGCGCTTCTTTGCCGGCGCGGTGCGCTCCATGCCCGGCGTCGTTGCCGGCGAATACATCCCCGGCCACACCTCGATGGTGCGCCGCGACCCGATCGGCATCGTCGCCTCCATCGCGCCGTGGAACTACCCTCTGATGATGATGGCGTGGAAACTGGCGCCAGCGATTGCCGGAGGCAACACGGTCGTCTTCAAGCCTTCGGAACAGACGCCGCTGACGGCGCTGAAGCTGGCCAGGATTTTTGCCGAAGTTTTGCCCGAAGGCGTGGTCAGTGTCGTTCTCGGCCGTGGCGAAAGCGTCGGCAGCCCGCTGATCAACCACCCGAAGGTCAACATGATCTCGATCACCGGTGATGTCGCCACCGGCAAGAAGGTGCTTCAGGCGGCCGCGAAATCGGTCAAGCGCACGCATCTGGAACTGGGCGGCAAGGCACCTGTCATTGTCTTCGACGATGCCGATCTTGATGCCGTGGTCAGCGGCCTGCGCGCCTTCGGCTACTACAATGCCGGGCAGGACTGCACCGCCGCCTGCCGCATCTATGCCGGTAAGAAGATTTACGACAAGCTCGTCGCCGACCTGTCGTCGGCGGTCTCGACCATCAAATACAATCGGCCCGACGACACGGAAAACGAGATCGGCCCGCTGATCTCGATGCGCCAGCGCGACCGCGTCGCAAGCTTCGTCGAGCGCGCCTCGGAACTGAAGCACATCGAAATCACCACCGGCGGCAAGCCGGGCGACGGCTCCGGCTTCTTCTACCAGCCGACCGTGGTTGCCGGTGCTCTGCAGGAAGACGAGATCGTGCGCCGTGAGGTGTTCGGGCCGGTCGTCTCCGTCACGCGCTTTTCGGACACGGACGAGGCGGTCAACTGGGCCAATGACAGCGACTATGGGCTCGCTTCCTCTATCTGGACCAAGGACGTCTCGCGCGCCATGGCGACCGCTGCCCGGCTGCAATATGGCTGCACCTGGATCAACACGCACTTCATGCTGACCAACGAGATGCCGCATGGCGGGCTGAAACAGTCCGGCTACGGCAAGGATATGTCGCTCTATGCGCTGGAGGATTATACGGCCGTCCGCCACGTCATGGTCGCGCATGGGTAAGTCCATGTAGCCTCACTCGCTCGCGTCGTCCTCCGCGATCACCTGCCGGCGTTGTTCCCAGGTGCCGGCGGTCTGCGGCTTGACGAACAGGCTGGTGATCTCCGGCACGTCCGCCTTGAGCCGGGCTTCCAGCCGCTCCACGCACGCCTCGATCTCGGGCGCGGCAAGGCGGTCCTCGAACTCGATGCTGAGGCCGGCGACGATCTCCTGCGGCCCCATATGCACGGTGAGAACGCCGTTGGCCCGCTGCACGGCGGGGTCCTGCTGGACGATTTTCAGGATCTTTTTCTGCATGGCTGGTGATGCGGGCTCGCCCATCAACAGGCTCTTGCTTTCGCGGGCGAGGAAGATCGCGGTTGCACCGAGAATGAGCGCGATCCCTATCGAGGCGACGCCGTCTAGTTCCGGCATGTCCAGCAGTTCGGCGGCCAGGATGCCGGCGAAGGCGACGACAAGGCCGAGAAGCGCCGCACTGTCCTCGAACAGGATGGTGTAGACGCTGGGGTCCTTGCTCACATGAACGGCCTTGAACCAGCCGAGCTTGCCCTTGGTCTTGTGGAATTCCTTCAGTGCGATCCACCATGTACTGCCTTCGAACAGGAAGGACAGACCGAGCACAATATAGTTCACCTTGGGATTGGAGACCGGTTCGGGCGTCATGATGTGGGTGACGCCTTCGTAGAAAGAGACCCCCGCACCCAGCGCGAAAACCAGAAGTGCTACGATAAAGCTCCAGAAATAGAGCTCGCGGCCGTGACCGAGCGGATGCATGCGGTCTGCGGGCCGGGCTGCGCGGTGCATGCCATAGAGCAGCAGGCCGCCATTGCCGGTGTCGACCAGCGAGTGCACGCCTTCCGAAAGCATCGCCGAACTGCCGGTAAAGAAAGCGGCGGCGAATTTTGTCAGCGCGATGGCCAGATTGCCCACAAGCGCCGCGTAGATAACGACTTTTGACCCGCTATGTGCCGCCATTGTCACTCCATGAAAGCAGATCAACGCTACATAGTGCCGCCGCTGGAAGCGCCCAGTTTTTCATCGCTCGGCTTTTCATGGGCCTTGCGGACGCGTCAAACTATTGGTTCTATCCAATCTAGCCAACCGCAGGAGCGAATCATGGCCAAAGGTGCGATGAAGGCAGGCAAGGAAGCCCGCAAACCGAAGAAGGATGCCAAGAAGCCGGCGCCAGAACCGGCGCTGAAAGCGCCGCCGGTCAAGGCGACGCGGCTGAAGGACAAATAGCGCACGATCCACCGCCCAGGGAACGGGTTGTCGGCGGCGATTTTCGCTATCCTGAACTAGTCGAGATTTCGATCGTGCGTCGGCGCTGGTGCGACTGCCGATCCGATTTGCTATTCCTGCAGGGACGACCCTGCGGTCTTATGAACAGTCAGCCGGGACGACCCGCCAAATCGACGGAGTTCTTCGATGGCGTGGACCATTCTGCTTATTGCCGGCCTGTTTGAAATCGGCTGGGCAATCGGCTTGAAATACACGGACGGTTTTACCCGACCGCTGCCGACGTTCCTTACCGTAGTATCGATGATTATCAGCATGGCCATGCTCGGCCTCGCGCTGAAGACGCTGCCGGTCGGAACGGGCTATGCCGTGTGGACCGGGGTCGGCACCGTGGGAACGGCACTGCTCGGCATCTGGCTGCTGGGCGAGCCGGCGACTGCAATCAGGCTTGGCTGCATCGCGCTGATCGTTTGCGGCATCCTTGGGTTGAAACTGGCGGCCTGACGTTTTCACAGAGCATCGGAACAACCGAATACCGGACCAGGTTTTTCGGTCCGATGCTCTTGAAACATGTGAAGCCAAAAATCGGCGGCTACAACGCGTCACACCTGAATGGGACCATGCGGTGCGTTTCAAGCCCTTGTTTTGATGCATGTCGTTGCCCCGAAACCGGTTCCCACTTTCAGGCGACATGCATTGAAAATCGGCGAAACGCCAAAAACCGGCATTGCCGCGAGGGCATGCCGGTTTTTCAATTTGGATGCTTACGGCCGGAGCCGGATGCGTCAGCGCGCCGTAAAGCCTGGAGGCGTCCGCCCGCCACGCTGCTTGCGCGCTGCGTAGCGTGCATCGCGCTTGGCCTTGCGTTCCGCGTCGTCCGACAGGAGGCGAGCGATACGCTCGGTCTCTTCTGCCTCGCGAAGCTTGGCTTCGGCCTGCGCTTCTTCTTCCGCAGCGATCCGCGCCGTTTCCGCCGCAGCCTCGCGTTCGGCTTTCTCTGCCGCCTCGCGTGCCAGTTTTTCCTGCTTCAGCCTTGCCTTTTCGGCTTCGCGTATCGTGCGGGCTTCCAAAATGGCCTTGCGTTCCGCCTGCCGCGCCAGCACTGCGGGATCATCCGCCGCCGGTTTTGCCTTGAAGCGCTCCAGAAGCGCCTTTTTTGCCTCGTTTGCAGCATTACGCCGCTCGAAAACGTCTTTTTCCCTATAGATAGCCAAGTCCACTTCCTTGAAGTCAATTCGCGTCGCTTACATACGCGCGGAATGCGAGAATTCAAGCGACAATACCGCATAACTGGCATGAAATTCCGGGGTGTTGCCGTGAAAATACACCCTTTTTCGGGTTGAATCGGGCGCGGAACGGCCAGACTCGCACATTCGGGCACCCCTTGGGCGGCCGCACTTGATCCTTGGACGGGTCAGTCTTCGCCCTCGACCACTCTCAGGCGAAGCTGCCCGGTCTTCGAATCGGCGGCCCGCATGGCCGGCTTGGGCGGCGGCGCGTCGGTATCCTCCTTCGCGTCATCGGGCGGAGTGCCGAATTCCAGCGCCTCGATCTTCTGGCCGCGCTTCGTAACCTTCGACGTCGAGACCAGAATGTCCTCGATATCCCTGGCGGACTGGCCGAAATGCGTTTGCAGCTTGCGCACGCGCTCGTCGACGCGCGCCACATCCTCCATCAGCCGGATTACCTCGCCCTGGATCAGATGCGCCTGTTCGCGCATCCGCGCATCCTTGAGGATCGCCTGGATGACCTGGATCGACAGCATCAGCAGCGAGGGCGAGACGATGACGATGCGGGCACGGTGCGCCTTGTGGACGATGGCCTCGAAATTCTCGTGGATCTCGGCAAAGACCGATTCCGAGGGTACGAACATGAAGGCCGTGTCCTGCGTCTCGCCCTGGATCAGGTATTTTTCCGAAATATCGCGAACATGCACTTCGATGTCGCGCCGGAACGCCTGCGCCGCGACCTTCTGCAGGTCCGGACCGTCGGCCGCGCGAATGGCGTTCCACGCTTCCAGCGGAAATTTCGCGTCGATGGCGAGCGCCGGCGCGCCGTTCGGCATTTTTATCAGGCAATCGGGCCGGCTGCCGTTGGACAGCGTCGCCTGGAACTCGAACGACCCCATCGGCAGGCCGTCGGCGACGATCGCCTCCATGCGCGATTGTCCGAACGCGCCGCGCGTCTGCTTGTTGGACAGGATCGCCTGCAACTGCACCACCTGGCCGGCCAGCGACTGGATGTTGTTTTGCGCGGTATCGATGACGGCAAGCCGCTCCTGCAACCGGGCAAGGCTCTCATGGGTGGATTTCGTCTGTTCGGTCATCGTTTGGCCGAGCCGCCCGGTCATGGCGTCCAGACGTTGCCCGATGGATTGTGTCAGTTCGGCCTGGCGTGCGCCAAATACGTCGGCGATGGCCCCCATGCGCCCCTGCATCTCGGCCTGGGATTGCAGGATGCCGGCCATGCGGGCTTCCGCGTCGCGGGCGTGCTCGGCAGCCTCAGCGGCCGCAGCCGCACGCGCCTTGGCCGAGCGCCACAGGGCGATCACAAGCGCCGCAAGTAGAAGAAAAAATACGACGCCGCCAAAAACCAGCATCTGGCCAAGCGTAATCGTCGTCGCGCCGAGCCGGATTATCGGTTCGGAAAAGGCAGCACTTGTCTCATTCATGGGGACAGCATAGCCGATTCGACCGATCGCGTCAGATCAAAACGTGAACAATAAGCTTGCGGGCGTTGACGCTGTTTGTGTGAGGTCTTAGGTGAGGCGAATGTCGATAAAGCCGCTCATCATCCTGCCCGATCCGGTCCTGCGTCAGGTTTCCAAACCCGTCGAACGGGTCGACGCGCCGTTGCGCAAACTGGCCGACGATATGCTGGAGACGATGTACGACGCGCCGGGCATCGGCCTTGCGGCAATCCAGGTGGGCGAGCCGCTGCGCGTGCTGGTCATCGACCTCGCCAAGGAAGGCGACGACCCCGCGCCGCACGTCTTCATCAACCCCGAAATTCTGGCTCGCACCGACGACCGCTCGGTCTACGAAGAGGGTTGTTTGTCGATCCCGGATTATTACGCCGAGGTCGAGCGCCCGGCGTCGGTGCGGGTGAAATATCTCGACCGCAGTGGCGCCAGCCAGGAGATCGAGGCGGAAGGCTTGATGGCGACCTGCCTGCAGCATGAGATCGACCACCTCGACGGCGTCCTGTTCATCGACCATATTTCCAAGCTCAAGCGCGATATTGTCATCCGCCGGTTCAAGAAGATCGCCAAGGAACAGCAACCGGGCAAGCTGAGGGCATAAAAATGCCGCTCCGCATCGTCTTCATGGGCACGCCGGATTTCTCCGTGCCGACGCTCCGTGCGCTGGCGCAGGCCGGGCATGAGATCGTCGCCGTCTATACGCAGCCGCCGCGCGCAGCGGGCCGCCGCGGGCTGGAATTGAAGCCGTCGCCCATCCAGCGCGAAGCCGAGCGGTTGGGGCTGGAGGTGCGAACGCCGACATCGCTGAAGGCCGAGGCCGAGCAGGCGGCTTTTCATGCCTTGAATGCCGACCTTGGCGTGGTCGTCGCCTACGGGCTGCTCTTGCCGCAGGCAATCCTCGATGCGCCGCGCCTTGGTTGCCTCAATGGGCATGCCTCGCTTTTGCCGCGCTGGCGCGGTGCCGCCCCCATCCAGCGCGCCATCATGGCTGGCGACACGGAAACCGGCATGATGGTAATGAAGATGGAGGCCGGCCTGGATACCGGACCGGTGGCGATGGTCGACAAGGTCGCGATCGGCCCGGACATGACCGCCAGCGCGCTGCACGACGCCTTGATGGATCGCGCCGCAGGGTTGATGGCCGAGGCGGTGGCGCGGCTGGAAGCGGGCGAACTCGGCTTTGCGCCTCAAGCGGCCGAAGGGGTGACCTACGCCAGAAAGATCGATAAAGCGGAAACCCGCGTCAATTGGACGCTTCCGGCCGATGAGGTCCACAACCATATTCGCGGCCTGTCGCAATTTCCCGGCGCGTGGTGCGAAGTGGAAATCGGCGGCCGCATGGAGCGGCTGAAATTGCTGCGTTCGGGGCTTGCCGAAGGCACTGGCGAGCCGGGGTGCCTGCTGGACGATCAGTTGACTGTCGCCTGTGGCATAGGTTCCGTCCGGCTGGTCGAAGTGCAACGGGCAGGAAGCCGGGCCGTTGCCGCATCGGAGTTCCGGCGCGGCACACGAATGGAAAAAGGAATGAAATTGTCATGAGCATGATGTCGATACGGGCGGCAACGCCGCGCGACCGCGACCAGATCCGGCTCGTCGAGGAAAACGCGTTCGGCCAGCAGGCGGAAGCCGGACTGGTCGATGCCCTGATCTCCAGCGGCGACGCCGTCGTCGAACTGGTCGCGGAAGAAGACGGCCAGGTCGTCGGCCACATCCTGTTTTCGCGGCTGTTCGTACAGAATGGCGGCAAGAAGTTTGCCGCCGTGGCGCTTGCGCCGCTGGCGGTCGATCACTCGTTCCACGGCACCGGCATCGGCGGCGCGCTGGTCCGCGAGGCGCATATCCGGCTGAAAGCCGCCGGCGAGCAGCTTTCCATCGTGCTGGGCGATCCGGCCTATTACGGCCGCTTCGGCTATTCCCATGCACGCGCGGCAGCGTTCGAGAGCCCGTATCAGGGGCCGGCATTGCAGGCGCTGGCATGGGGCGAAGCGCCGGAAATCGGCCTGCTCGTCTATGCCACGGCCTTCGAATCGCTGGCCGCCTGATCCTGTTGCCGGGGGATGCCGCGCTTTCGCCTCGACATCGAATATGACGGCGCGGCCTATGCCGGCTGGCAGCGGCAGGCCGACCAGCCCTCGGTACAGCAGGCGATAGAGACCGCGATCCTGAAATTCAGCGGTGACGCCATCGCGTTGCGCGGCGCTGGCCGCACCGATGCCGGCGTCCATGCCACCGGGCAGGTGGCGCATGCCGACCTGACGAAAGACTGGACCGGCGACAAGGTGCGCGATGCCGTCAACGCGCATTTGCAGATGGCAGGCGAACGGGTTTCCATCCTGAAGGCTACCCCGGTTTCCGATGAATTCGACGCCCGCTTTTCGGCGCTTGGCCGTCATTACTTTTACCGCATCCTCAATCGGCGCGCGCCAGCAGCGCTCGAAATGGGCAAGGTGTGGTGGGTGCCGAAGCCGCTCGACGCGGCTGCCATGCACGAGGCCGCCAAAGTGCTGCTCGGGCGGCATGATTTCACCACCTTCCGCTCGACCCAATGCCAGGCCAAAAGCCCGGTTCGGACGCTGGAGCGTCTGGAAGTTACGCGCAGCGGCGATGTCATCGAAATTCGCGCATCGGCGCGCTCGTTCCTGCACAACCAGGTGCGCTCGATTGCCGGATCACTGAAGCGGGTCGGCGACGGCGCTTGGACGGCCGACAGGCTGAAGGCGGCGCTCGACGCGCGCGACCGTGCCGCCTGCGGACAGGTTGCGCCGCCGGATGGGCTTTTTCTGACGAAGGTCGACTATCCGGAAATGCTTTAGGCGGTTTCCGGCACGGTGATGCCGAGCATCGCCTGCAGCGCAAACACCACCACGAGCGAAATCACGAACATGCCGACGAAAACGGCGGTGCCGATGGCTGCACCCTTGCCGACCACGGCGTTGGTCATGCGCCAGGTAAGAACCATCGACAGCAGAAAGCAGAACAGCGATAAGAAACCGGCGGTCGGGTCGCTGGCGGGAAGAAACAGCCGGATAAGCGCTGGGGGCAGCATCAGCCACGCGATGATGGCGGAAGCCCAGTTGCTGGCCACCACATAAGCGACAAAACGTTCACCGATGCCGGCGCGCGGCGCGACCAGGGCAAGGCCGATCAGCGGCAGTACCCAGGCGCCGAAATCTACCGCCGCCAGGCCAAACAGCATTGCGAGGCGCCCGGCAAAGACATCCGGGTCGCCGATTTCATTGGCGATGCCGACCCAGCCGACGATAAGGGCAGGCACGGCGAAAACCATCGCATAGAAGGAATTCCAGAAGCCGTCGGCGGAAAGGTCGAGCAGGCGCAGGCCGTCAGGCTTGCCCAGCATCAATCGCCAGGCGCCCGTGAGCGAAGCCTGTGTTTCATCCGCCGAGAGCAGCATCGACTTGTCCCTCAGCCTTGCTTGAACCAGTCTTCGAGAAAACGCTCATAGATTTGGGTCAGTTGCTCGAGATCGGCAAGGGCAACCCGCTCGTCCACCATATGCATGGTCTTGCCGACCAGCCCGAATTCGACCACGGGACAATAGTCCTTGATGAAACGGGCGTCGGAGGTGCCGCCGGATGTGGACAGGGCAGGGGTTTTACCGGTCACCGCGTTGATGGAGCCGCTCAGTGTCTGGACCAGTTTGTCGTCGCGCGTCAAAAAGACATGGCTCGGCCGGTCGCGCCAGACCAGTTCGTAGTCCACGGGCTCGCTTCGCCCGGCGCGATACTTCTTGCGCCGCGCCGCCCGATCGAGCCGGTTGTGAATTTCCGCCTGGATAGTTTCGGCGTTCCAGGTGTCGTTGGAGCGGATATTGAAGGTGGCCGTCGCCTTGGCGGGAATGACGTTCGTGGCCGTGTTGCCGACATCGATGGTGGTGATTTCCAGGTTGGTCGGCTGGAAATCCTTCGTGCCCTTGTCGAAGACCGGCAAAAGCAGCGCGTCGATCAAGCTCATCAGGCCCCGAACCGGATTGTCGGCCAAGTGCGGATAGGCGACATGACCCTGGCGGCCGTTGACGGTGATGGTGCCGGACAGCGACCCCCGCCGGCCGATCTTGATGCCATCGCCCAGCGTGTCCGGGTTGGTCGGTTCGCCGACGATGGCCGCATCCCAGGTCTCGCCCTTGGCTGCTGCCCAGTCGAGCAGCTTGGTGGTGCCGTTGATGGCCGGTCCTTCCTCGTCGCCGGTAATCAGCAGCGAGATCGAGCCTTTCGGCCCGCCGTGCTTTTCGACATGGCGCGCGACTGCGGCGATGAAACAGGCAATGCCGCCCTTCATGTCGACCGCCCCGCGGCCATACATTTCGCCATTGGCAATTTCGGCGGAAAAGGGCGGGTGCGTCCACGCTGTCTCGTCGCCGACCGGCACAACGTCGGTATGGCCGGCAAACATCAGATGCGGCCCGTTGCCGGAGCGGCGGGCGTAGAGGTTTTCGACGGAAGGCGTGCCGTCCTCGGAAAAGACCGGGCGCTCGACCGCAAAGCCGAGCGGCTCCAGCATGGCTTGGAGCACCGATAACGCCCCGCCTTCGGCAGGGGTGACGGAGGGGCAGCGGATCAGGGCTGCAAGGTTTTCAGCGGGATCGAGAGGCATCATCATGGCGCCAAGCGATAGTCGAAAGCCGGCGGCCTGTCATCAGCCGACCTTTGCGCCAGAGGCCTCTGAGGCTCAATCCGGCGCGTTGGTCTGGCGGCCATAGCGATTGGCTTCGGGATCGCCCGGAAACAGGCAGAGCACGAACAAGGCGATGAACGAGACGATCGGCACGAACAGCAACAGCGCCGCCAATCCCGGCTTGCCGAAATCGTGCAACCGCTTCACGGCCAGCGCGATGTTCGACCAGAGCGAGCCAAGGAAGGCGACCATGAAAAGGGCGGCCCAGATTTCGCTCGCGGTCGTGCCTTCCGGCGTCAGGGTGAAGCGATAGAGCGGGAATACCTGGGCCAGCGCGATCAGCAGCCCGCCAAGGAAATAGACCATCCGGCTGACGCGGCCCGATGTCCTGAAGAACAGCCAGATGAGTTCCGATTTTCCGGGCAAGGCATTCCATTCCGTAGTGGCTGGGGCTTGAAGGCCCAAAGGGAGGCCGAAGGAGGGCGGCGGGTCTGACTGCCGCCCTTAGAGGTGCGCGTTTCAGCGCGAAATCAGTCCCGCAGCAATTCGTTGATCGAGGTCTTGGAGCGTGTCTTTGCATCGACCCGCTTGACGATGACCGCGCAATAGAGGTTCGGGCCGGGTTCGCCATTGGGGAGCGGCTTGCCAGGCAGGGATCCCGCGACGACGACGGAATTGGCCGGGACTTCGCCATAAAATACCTCGCCGGTGGCGCGGTCGATGATCTTGGTCGATTGGCCGATGAAGACGCCCATGCCGAGCACGGAGCCTTCGCGAACGATGCAGCCTTCGACCACCTCGGAGCGCGCGCCGATGAAGCAATTATCCTCGATGATGGTCGGCCCGGACTGCATCGGCTCCAACACGCCGCCGATGCCGACGCCGCCCGACAGGTGCACGTTCTTGCCGATCTGCGCGCAGGAACCGACCGAGGCCCAGGTGTCGACCATGGTGCCGCTATCGACATAGGAACCGACATTGACGAAGGACGGCATCAAAACGACGCCCGGCGCCACATAGGCCGAACGCCGCACGACCGCCGGCGGCACGGCGCGGAAGCCGGCCTTTTCGAAGTCGACCGCGCCCCAGTCGTCGAATTTCGACGGCACCTTGTCCCACCACACGGCCTGGCCGGGGCCGCCGCCGATAATATCCATCGGGCTGAGCCGGAAGGACAAGAGGACGGCTTTCTTCAGCCACTGGTTGACATGCCATGTGCCGTCGGCCTGGCGTTCCGCAACGCGGGCGGTTCCCTTGTCGAGCAAGTTCAGAGCCGACTCGATGGCCTCGCGGACTTCGCCGCGTGTGTCGGTGGAAATGCCGTCGCGCGCCTCGAACGCCTTGTCGATGGTCTTTTCGAGACTGGCTAGATCGGGCTTCGGCATGCGGGCGGCTCCATTTCCATGCTGTTAAGGGCTGGCCCTTAACCTGTTCCAAAATCGCGCGGACCCTATGTTAAGGTCCGGGGTCGGTCAATCAGCACGGCGCCGTGGCGTGCGCCGAACAGGCAGCATTTGGGGATTTTGGGCATGAACACCGAGGAAAAAGCGAGCTGGACGCCGCTTCCGCATTCGGACGAGGATCTGGAGCGGGCAAAAAGCGTGCCCGATACGCCGCAGACGCGCGCGCCGACCTATCGCCTGGCCTGGAACGACGAGGATTTCATGACGCGGCGCGAATTGCGCGCCGTGCGGCTGCAACTCGAATTGCTGAAGCCGGAGATGATCCTGGCCGAACGCGGCATCCGCTCGACGGTGATCCTGTTCGGCGGCGCGCGCATTCCCGAACCCGGCGGCGATGCATGGGCGGCGAAGAATGAGACGCAGCGGAAAAACCTCGAAGAAAACAGCAAATATTACGAGGAGGCGCGCAAATTCGCTCGCCTGTGCTCGCAGCAATCGGCCACCTCCTACTACCGCGAATTCGTGGTGGTGACGGGCGGCGGTCCCGGCGTGATGGAGGCGGGCAATCGCGGCGCCGCCGACGTGGGTGCGCCCTCCATCGGCCTCAACATCGTGTTGCCGCACGAACAGGCGCCCAACATCTATGTGACGCCGGAGCTATGCTTCAATTTCCACTATTTCGCGATCCGCAAGATGCACTTCGTCATGCGCGCAAAGGCGGTTGCCGTATTCCCCGGCGGTTTCGGCACCATGGACGAATTCTTCGAGACGCTGACGCTGATCCAGACCGGCCGCATGGAGCGCGTCCCGGTGATCCTATTCGGCAAGGCGTTCTGGAGTCGCGCGCTCGATCTCGATTTCCTGGCCGAGCAAGGCACGATCACGCCCGGCGACCAGGACATCATCGACTATGTCGATACCGCCGACGAAGCATGGGACATCGTCAGAAGATTCTACAAGCTGGGAATAGGGAATAGGGAAGCTATTCCCTGATATGAATTATCTTGTCCCTACTCCCGCATTCGCACTTACGATCGCGTTCAGGAAACTCGGCAGATCGTCGGTAACGAAATCGACATCGTCCTCATGGGCGGGATCGCTTTCCCATATTTCGGAAAAAGTCGGCTCGAAATTGTTCGGCACGACCAGCACGGTCGTCATCCCCAGCGCTTTCGGCACCGAAAGATTGCGCGCGAGATCCTCGAACATCGCCGTGGCCTGACCGGTGACGGCGTGGAGTTCGACGAATTTCTCATAGGTCTGGCGCGCCGGCTTCGGCGTCAGCCCGGCGGCGACGATGTCGAAGATGGCATCGAAATTGTCGAGGATGCCGAGCTGGCGCGCGGCGCGTTCGGCATGGCGGCGGTCGCCATTGGTGAAAATGAACTTGCGGCCCGGCAGTTGATGGATTGCCGTTCCCAGCACCGGATCCGGCACCAGCCACGAATAATCGATGTCGTGGACCTTCTCCAGGAAATCGTCCGGGTCGATGCCATGCAACTCCATCAGCCCGTTCAGCGTGGTGCCGTACTTCAGGTACAGTTCCTTTTGCAGCTTGCGCGCATCCTCGCGCGGAAGCGCCAGCAGCTCCGCCACATAGGCCGTCATCCGCACATCGATCTGCGAGAACAGGTTCGAATGGTGCGGATAAAGCGTGTTGTCGAGATCGAATACCCAATCGGTGACATGGGCGAAGCGGGTAGGGTCGGGCAGGTTTGTCATGCGGCCCTTATGCCATGGATTGGGGTTTGGAGAAGGGGCAATTCGCAAACTTTAGCGCCTCAGGTGAGGCCGTCGTAGATCAGCTTGATCGAGATGACCGCGAGAACGATCTTCACCGCGCGGAAGAAGAGAAGATCGGGGATGATTCTCGTCGCGTGCGCGCCGACATAGGCGCCCACTATGGATACCGGTAGCAGCCACAATGTAATTCGCGTGTTGTTAGCCGATAGCTCGCCAAGCGCCCAGTAGGGCAGGAGCTTTGCGACATTGATGACCGCGAAGAGAATTGTCGAGGTGCCCGCAAAGACCAGCTTTTCAAGCTTTTGCGGCAGCACATAGACCTGAAACGGCCCGCCGCCGGAATGCGCGACGAAACTGCTGAGGCCCGAGAGCGTGCCCCAAATCAGGCCAGGCGCGACCGCAGCCTTGCTGGGCGCCCGATCCGGTTTTGCGAGAAAACTGCTGACGCAATAGAAAAGCCCGACCGCGCCGACCAGCAGCATGACGTGGTCGCTCGATACGAATTCGGCCGTCAGCCAGCCGAAAAACACGCCGGCAAGCCCGGCCGGAATGAGGATCGTCAGATTGCGCCGGCTGAAATGCCGCCGGTACAGCCATAGGCCGATCAGGTCCGAACCCACATAAATCGGCAACAGCATGCCGGCGGCCACGACCGGCGAAATCGACAGGGTCAACAAGGGAACTGCGAGCGAACCGACCACCGGCAGCCCGCCTTTCGAAAGCCCTACGGAGAATGCGGCCAGGACTGCCAGAGAGACAAAGAACGGATCGGAGAGGCTCATTCATTTCCTTGTCAAACGAAGTCCATCGATATCAAGGCTTTGCACGCGCGCCGGCGAGGCGGCAAGACAAGTCAGGGACTGTCCACGCTCAAATTCGACGCAACGTTTAGGTACCTGCGACCCTGTCGGCGCTTGACTGGGCGGCCGTGGTTGGCGAGGAAGCCGTCTTAGAGAATATGACCCGGTGAGAAGTGCGCATCAGCTTTGAGAAATGTAAGATCTGTGTCAACACAGCGAAGCGCGCTGCGGGCGTCCAGTCGGGGCGTCGTGGCAGACAGACGTCGGCGTTGAGGACGAATAGACCTTCATTCATCGGGCGTTGCGTATGAACAGCGAAGAGACCCCTTCACGGACCGCGGTCGGGAAACTGCATCGCATGTTCTTATGGCGGCGGGCCATCGATCCGGTTCTTCTATCAATCGCCATCGCCTGCATCCCGGTCAAGCTGGGTCTGGATATTCTTATCCTCGGCCTGATCCTCTGCGGCGGCATCTTCCTGATAATCCTGCGACACCGGTCGATGCGCCTGATCGATCCCTACTACGCGCTGGCGGCGCTGGCCTATTCGCTCGTAGCCCTGGCGATCGGCCTTTATCATGGTGAGTTCGCGGCAGACATACGCTGGATCACCTTGTCCTTGTACTTCGCGCTCGGCATTCCCCTGTTCACCGGCTTCGCCCTGATTCGTGACCCGTTGCGGCAAATGGCGATCGGTGCGCGGGTCGGCCTCATCGTGACCCTGGTGGTGGCCATTTTCGAAGGCTTGAACGGCCAGGTTCGAATCGGTCTCGGCGGCAATGCCGCCAATGCGGCCTTCGTTATCTGCATGATGGCCGTGATGGCGCGATTCCAGGTGAGCGAAGCGCCGCGCTATCTGCCCAATAGCCGGCTGTGGTTTTATCTGGCGCTGGTTCCGGAGTTGATGACGGGAACGAGGAGCGTGCTGCCGATTTTTGTTTTCGCCGCGCTGATCGACGTCGTCGAACTGCGCGAGGTTATTCTCGTGAAGGTGCGTGAAGCGGGTGCCCGGCGGTTGATCGGCTTCAGTCTGGCCGGCCTGGTCGCGCTTTCTGCGGTAGCCTACCAGACAAGCGATATCGTCATGGAGCGCGCCGTCTATACGGCAAAGGAAGTCGACAGTCTGGTGCTTCCCGCCGACAAGGACGTCACCGGTATCGGAATACGCATAACGCTTTGGAAAGGCGCGATAAAAATCTTCCAGGAACACCCATTGCTGGGGCTGGGCGGCGAGGAAAGCATGCGCCAGATAAAACAGGGAATACCCGAAGCCCAGCGCGGGATCTACGCCCTCTACAGCCATGTTCATTTCTTCGTGCTCGATGAGCTGCGCACCAGAGGGCTGGTTGGTCTTGTTTTCCTGATTGGCCTTTTTGCGGTCGCCTTCACGCGGATCTTCGGCATCAAGGATCACGACATCCGGGTCAATGCGCTCATTTTCCTGGGGTTCCTGCTGTTCTACGGATCGTTGCACGGGCTATTGCTGGGCGACAGGAATGTCGCCGTGACCATTCTGCTCTTGACGGCGCTGCTTGCCAGGCGCCGGAAGGACGAGATCGGCTGCCGCGCGGCTCTCAGGAAATAGCTGGACGGACCAAGGCGCCGACGAAGCGTTTTGCATAATCGGCAGCCCTGAAGAATGCCGCCGGAATTCTCATCGGCAACGCAAGTTTCGTGGCCTTGTACACCGATCTTCCGCCTATCGTGGTCGTGCGTTGATCGGCTTCCGACACGAGGAACCGGCGTGTCTCGAAGACGGGGACGCCATGGCTCCAGTCTCTTTCCAGCGCAACATCGTAGGGCAAAAACATCGGCAACAGGCGCTGCCGCAAGCGTTGCGCGGCTTGCCTGCTTACCACATAGGCCATCGACGACCCCAGCGGCCCGTGCAGGCAAGAGCCGATCTCGTCGCCTGCCGCCGTGGTTGCCTTGCGGCGAAATCCCTTGAGGCGGTGGTTGTAGAGCTTGACCACGCCAAGCCGATTGCCGCCTGTTTGCCTGTCCAGCTTCGCGATGGAATCCGTGCGCGCGACGAAATCGTCGGCAAGCAAGGCATCGTCTTCCAGGATGATCGCATAGGGGTGGCCTCCCGCCACGATCATGTCCATGGCGCGCAGATGGCTCATGTAGCAGCCATATTCGGCGGCAAGCGCTGTCCGGCCATGGCAGAGGCGAAACCGGGTTTCGCTGAACCCTTCCAGCGCCGATCTGTCCAGGAGGCGGCCGTCTATGGCCGGGACGCGGGTGATGGCCAGGCCAAGCTGCTCCGCTCTCGCGGAGAGGGTGGTCCAGCGGTCGACCGAACTGTCGAGGTTGATGACAAAAATGGGCAGCGGCATCGAGTCAAGTTCTCCGGCCTCGGCAACAGCATCGGACCGCAGGCTTTGCATTCTTTTCGTCAAGCAATCCCCGGCGGCGATGGCCAGGCTCGAGCGCGGCTATGCGTCGTGGTGAAGCGCCAGGCTGTTGATCGCGGCTTTTTGCCTGAGCGCCGTCAATTCCTCCATGCATGGGCGAAGCCCCCGCAGGTAAAGCGCGCAGGTCGTACGCAGCATCGACGCGAAATTCTGGATTTCGCCATTGATGTCGATAGCCTCGTCATACAGCTTGGAAATGAATTTCGGCGTGCTCAGGTTCTGGCTTTCGGCAATCTCGTCGAGCAATTCCCAGAAGGTGGCCTCCAACTGAATACTGGTCGAATGGCCGTCAATGCGGATCGAGCGATTGATCTGCCGATAGCCGTCCGGGTCCTGGCCAGCAAAAACCTTGCACATCTCGAAACCTCCTGGTCGCCTTTGATCGTGGGAAGGATAGTGCTCGCCCGGCGGTCACAATCGCTCCAATAGCATTCTTCATTCAAAAAGACGGAAACGGCAACCCGGCTTTCGCCCTTCTGGCGCCGCGGCAATTTGCGCGTGGTAACGGGCTGCCACCATCTTTGCTGCGGTAACGCCATAATCGCTCCCGAACGACGAAGCGGAGTTTCGATTTGGCGAAGGCGATCCACACCATGATCCGGGTTCTCGATGAGGCCCGATCCACCGATTTCTACCAGAAGGCGTTCGGCCTCTCCGTGGCCGAGCGGCTTGATTTCGACACCTTTACGCTGATTTATCTCTCCAATGACGAAGTGGCATTCGAGGTCGAGTTGACCGTCAACAAGGGCCGCACCGAGCCTTATGCGCTTGGCGACGGCTACGGGCATCTTGCGGTTTCGGTGAACGATCTCGATGGCGAGCATGACCGGTTGGGTGCGCTCGGGTTCAACCCGAAGAACATTGTCGAGTTCAAGAACGACGGCGTCCTGCTCGCCCGCTTCTTCTTCATCGAAGACCCCGATGGCTACAAGATCGAGGTCGTGCAGCGTCACGGTCGCTTCAAATAGGAGAAATGCTCGCAAGCCGAGCCAGCAACGGCGCCGATAGCGCCCATAGCAAGCCAGGGAGGAAAATATGGTCACGATTTACGATGGAAAGCCGAAGTCTTCGGACGGAAAAGGGCTTTCGCGCCGCGATTTGCTGAAACGCGGTGGCGTCGGCGCGCTGCTGGTGATTTCCGGCAGCGCCGTCATCAGCCCCGAGCATGCCTGGGGGCTTGAAACCTCAGCGCTCAAGCCGGAAACCATGGCGACGCTGATCCAGATGGCGCGCGACATCTATCCGCACGACCAGGTTGCGGACAAATATTATGCCATCGCCGTCAAGGGCCATGACGAGCAGGCCGGCAAGGATCCGGCCCACAAGGATCTCATTGAAAACGGCATAACCGACCTTGACCAGAAGGCGGGCGAGGGCGGCTATACCGGCCTTGGCTGGGAAGAGCAGCGCATCGCCGTGCTGAAGCAGATCGAGACGACGCCGTTCTTCCAGGCGATTCGCGGCGGGTTGGTCGTCGGTCTCTACAACCAGAAGGAAATCTGGCCGATCTTCGGCTACGAGGGCGAGTCCTATTCGAAGGGCGGCTACATCGAGCGCGGCTTCGACGACATCGAGTGGCTCTGAGCCCTTTTCCGCATCACAAGAATTAGCACTCATGGGAGGAATCCATGGCAGCACCATTTGATCTGAATAACGACGACGTGGTCGTCATCGTAGGCTCGGG
Source organism: Mesorhizobium sp. A623 (assembly GCF_054489405.1). Taxonomy (NCBI): domain Bacteria; kingdom Pseudomonadati; phylum Pseudomonadota; class Alphaproteobacteria; order Hyphomicrobiales; family Phyllobacteriaceae; genus Mesorhizobium; species Mesorhizobium sp. A623. The sequence goes on along the minus strand of NZ_JBTMXB010000012.1, from coordinate 21,760 downwards.
CGCCGGCGGCGGTACGCTGGGCAATGAACTGGCCCAGAAGGGCATCGACGTCGTCATCCTCGAGGCCGGCGCGCGTCACGAATATGAGGACTTCATCAACGACGAATGGGATTCGTTTGCGCAACTCGCCTGGACCGACAAGCGCACGACTTCCGGCAGTTGGCGGGTGGCGAAGGACTTTCCCAACCTGCCGGCCTGGATCGTCAAGGCGGTCGGCGGCTCGACCGTGCACTGGGCGGGCGCGTCGCTACGCTTTCAGGAGCATGAGTTCAAGACGCTCACCAACTATGGCAAGCTGGAAGGGGCGAACCTGCTCGACTGGCCGATCACGCTGGCCGAACTCGAACCCTACTACGCCAGGGCCGAGGACAAGATGGGCGTCACGCGCACCAATGGCATTGCCGGCCTGCCGGGCAACAACAATTTCAAGATAATGAAGGCTGGAGCCGACAAGCTCGGCTACAAGGAATGTCACACCGGCAACATGGCGATCAATTCCGAAGAGCGCGACGGCCGCATGGCCTGCCAGCAGACCGGCTTTTGCTTCCAGGGCTGCAAATGGGGCGCAAAATGGTCGACGCTCTATACGGAAATTCCCAAGGGCGAAGCCACCGGCCATCTCGAAGTCCGGCCGAACGCGATGGTCATCAAGATCAATCACGACGCCAGCGGCAAGGTCACCGGCGTGGTCTATGCCGATAAGGACGGCAAGCAGCACGAGCAGAAGGCACGCATCGTCGCCGTTGCCGGCAACTCGATAGAAAGCCCGCGCCTGCTGCTCAATTCGCAATCGAGCCAGTTCCCCGACGGCCTCGCCAATTCGTCCGGGCAAGTGGGCAAGAACTACATGCGCCACACCACGGGGTCGGTCTATGCGATCTTCGACAAGCCGGTGCATATGTATCGCGGCACCACCATGGCCGGCATCATCCGCGACGAGGCGCGGCACGATTCCTCGCGCGGCTTCGTTGGCGGCTACGAGCTTGAAACGGTGTCGATTGGCATACCGTTCACCGCGGCGTTTCTCGATCCGGGCGCCTGGGGGCGTTCCTTCACCACCGCAATCGACCATTACGACCACATGGCCGGCTTGTGGATCGTGGGCGAGGACATGGCTCGCGAGGAAAACCGCATCACGCTGCACGCCGACGAAAAGGATGCGCACGGCATGCCGATCGCCGACGTGCATTTCGACGACCATCCCAACGACACCGCCATGCGCAACCACGCCTACAAGCAGTCGATCGCGCTCTACGACGCGGTCGGCGCAACGCGCACCCTACCGACCCCGCCCTATCCTTCGACGCACAATCTGGGCACGAACCGGATGAGCGAGAAACCGCAGGACGGTGTCGTCAACAAACATGGACAGGCACACGACATCAAGAACCTGTTCGTGTCCGATGGCAGCCAGTTCACCTCGGGCGGCGCAGAAAATCCGACCCTGACCATCGTTAGCCTGGCGATCCGGCAGGCCGAATATATCGCCAAGGAGATGGCGGCCAAGAACATCTGAACATCACAGCGACAGCCCGCGCCACGACAAAAGAAGTGGCGCGGGCGGCCAATCCGCCTAGATGCCAAGACAAGCCGGAGCGCTTCAGCCGGGCTTGCGGTCGGCCGCGATAAGGTCGAGCGGCTGGATGATCGGCCGCTCTCCAGCTTCGCCGAAATAGGCTTCGACGCGGTAGACCGAGCGCAGCCTAGCTGCCGTCAAGACCTCGCGAGGCGGCCCGTCCGCGACCACGACGCCATTGTCGAGCAGGATCAGCCGCGAGCACCAGCGCGCGGCAAGGCCGAGATCGTGCATCGAGGCGACGACGCCGTTCCCCTCGCTGGCAAGCGTTGCGAAGGTTTTCATCAGCGCGATCTGGTGCGACGGATCGAGACCGGCGGCTGGCTCGTCGGCCAGCAGCAACGGCGCGTCCTGCGCCAAGGCGCGGGCAATCAGCACCCGCGCCTTTTCGCCGCCCGAAAGTTCCATTGCCGATCGATCGCGAAATCCGTCTATTTCCATGCGCCGCATGGCGCGCTCGACGATTGCCCTGTCAGCGCCATTGGCTGCCGCGAGGGCTGGCCGGTGTGCGAAGCGCCCGAGCGCCACGACCGTCTCGACCGATACCGGCCAGGCGATGTCGCGCTCCTGCGGCAGATAGGCGACGTGGCGTGCGCGCGCGCGCGCGCTCAAGGTGATTGCGTCGTGCCCGTTGACGGAAACGCTGCCCTGATGCGGAATGAAACCGAGGACGGTACGCAGCAGCGTCGATTTTCCCGCGCCGTTCGGCCCGATCAAGCCGACGAACTCGCCCGCGGCGACCTCGAACGACAGGTTTTTCAGCACCGGCTTGCCGCCCAGCGAGGCATGGAGGTCCTTGACCGAAAGCAGGCTCACAGCATCTGGCTCCGTGTCCGGTAAACCAGCCATAGGAAGAACGGCGCGCCGACGATGGCCGTCAGCACGCCGAGCTTGAGGTCCCGCTCCGGCGCGATGACGCGCACCAGCGTGTCGGCCGCCAGAAGCACGCAGGCGCCGCCAAGCGCGCTGGCCGGTAAAAGACGCGACGGCCGCGAGCCGACCAGCGGGCGCAGCATGTGCGGCACCACCAGCCCGACGAAGCCGATGACGCCGGCCACGGCCGTTGCCGCACCGACGCAAGCCGCCGTGCCGAACACGGCCAGGAACTGCACCCGGCGCATGTCGACACCCATGCTGGCGGCGGCATCGCCGCCCAGCGTCAGCGCATCGAGCGAGCGGCCAAGGCTTGCCAGCATCACCCAGCCCACCAGCATGAACGGCCCGGCCAGCCACACATGCGTCATCGAGCGGTCGGTCAGCGAGCCCAGCATCCAGAACATGATTTCAAGGGCCGCGAACGGGTTGGGTGACAAGTTCAGCGCAAGTGCTGTCATGGCGCTGGCGAGGCTCGATACGGCAATGCCGGCAAGGATGACGGTGAGCGCGCCACCGCGCAGGCCGGCCATCGCCTGCACCACCAGCACGGCTGCAACCGCACCCGCCAGCGCCGCCAGTGGCAGACCGAGCGGAAACAGGGCGGACAAGCCCGTATAGATCGCGATCACCGCGCCCAGCGACGCGGAGGCGCTGACGCCGAGCAGCGCCGGTTCGGCCAGCGGGTTGCGCAGCCAGCCTTGCAGCGCCGCCCCCGACAGGCCGAGCGTCACGCCGATCATCAGGCCCAGAATAGCGCGCGGCAGGCGGATTTCCTGCATGATCAGCGCGATGGTGCCGCCGTTCGTGGAAAACAGCGCCCGCATGCTGTCGCCGAACGCCACCGCCGCCGGCCCGACCGTCAGCGACAGGAAGAACAAAGCGAGCGTGAGCACGCCAAGGGCCGTCAGCACCAGCCGATAGCGCAGCCCATCGCTCATTGCGCGTCGCTGCCTTGGCCAAGCGCGGCGCGCTGGAGCATGCGCGAGGCTTCCAGCGTAAACGGCGCGCCGCAGATCGTGTATTTATCAGGTATGGGCACGACCCGGCCCGAAAGCGCGGTGAAGGCGGGGTGCGAAAAATTCTCCTTGGCCAGCACCGGCGCGCTGTACTGGCTGTCTCCCTCGATGATGATGTCCGGGTTGGCGAATATCAGAAGTTCCAGCGGCATCCGCGTCATGCCCTTGAAGCCGAGCGTCTCGCCCATATTGGTCAGCCCCGCCGCCTTGACGATGGCGTCGGCCAGCGTTCCCGAACCGGAAGTATAGCTGTTGGCGTAGTAGAAGGCGGCATTCTTGGCCGGCACCTTTTGCGCGGCAAGGTCGGCCAGGCCCTTGTCCAGTTCCGCGACCAGTTCGGCGGCGCGCTGTTCACGGCCAAGCAATGCGCCCATGCGGATCAGGCTTTCCCGCACGTCCTCGAAAGAGGAAGCCGGTTCGAATTGCTCGACCCGGAAGCCGAGTTCCTCGAGCAGGCCAACCGTTGCCTTGGCGGTGTAGGTGCCGGCCAGCACCAGGTCGGGCCGCATCAGGAATATCTCCTCGGCCTGCCCATGGTTGAGCCGGTAATGGGCGGCCTCGTCGACCATCATCGAGGTGCCCTTCTCGATAGCAAGGAAGGACACCGACCGAAGCTGGCCAGGCCCGGCCATCAGCATCGCCAACTGGTCGGTGCACAAATTGATCGAAACGACGCGCTGCGGCCCAGGTTCGGCGGCGACCGCCGCGGAGACAAGCGACATCATGACCGCCGCCAGGGCAGTTCCGAAAAGGCGGCACCGCGACGGGGAGGCGGTCATGATGGCCAAGGCTCCTAGAACGACCGGGTGAAGCTCAGGTCGATCGTCCGCCCCGGAGCCCGGTAGTCCTGTTTGGTCTGATATTGCTCATCGAAGATATTAGCCACCGAGAACTTGAACTGCGACTGCTCGTCGAGCGCATAGAGCGCCGTGAAGTCCGCCGTCACATAGTCCGGCAATTTGACGAGGTTGGCGGCGTCGGCATAGCGCGCCCTGCCATAGATGACGGCGGCCGAAAGCTCGAGTTTCGTCGTCGGCTTGTAGGTCAGCCCGGCGGTGGCGTTGAAGCGGTCGCCATAGGCAACGTATTTGCCATGCACGCCGGGGCTTTTGTTGAGCGGCTCGCGAATGTCGATGCCCAGCCGGCCGCTCCACTCGGCGTTGAATTCATGCGCCAGGGTCGCCTCAAAACCGGTTATCTGCACCTGATCGATGTTGTCCGGGTGCCACGGCCCCCACGCGTCGTTGGGGTCGATGGGCGCCCAGTTGATCTGGTCTTTCACCTGCGTGCGATAGACCGCCATGTCGAGGCTTGTCTGGGTCGTGGCCTGCCAGTTCAAGCCGATTTCGTAGGACCGCGACCGCTCCGGCTTCAGGTCCGGGTTACCCGACAGATAGGGGTCGGGATAATAGAGGTCGTTGAAGGTCGGGGCGCGAAAGCCGGTGGCGTAGGAGGTGCGCGCCACCAGCCCGTCCGTCAGTTCGTAGCTTGCGCCGATATTGTAGGTGGTGGCGCTGCCGAATTGCTCGTCGTGATCGTAGCGCAGGCCGCTATCGACGGTAAGCGCCTCGTACTCGAACGAATATTGGCCGAAGACGCCCGTCAGGTCGCGTTCCGTCTTGGCATAAGCGACAGCGGAGATGGAACTGCCATCGACCGTATCGCGATAGGCTTCGACCCCGCCCGACAGCGTATGTTTCGCTTCACCGACCTCGAACGTTTTTTGCGTGGAGGCGAGAATGCCATAGCGCAGCGTGTCGAAATCGTCGCCTTTTTCGCTCGGCCCGAAGTTCGAGGCATAGTCGAGCGCGGTCATCAGTTCGACGGTGGACGACCAGCTATCGGAATGGTCGATACGCGCGCCGATACGGCCGGAGAAATTGCTGGTATCGGCCTCGTTCACCGGCTGGCGGTCGTATTGGTTGCGGCCACGCGCGTAAAGCCCGTCAGCATAAACCCGGCCCCAGTCCAGATCCTTCGACAGCGAGAAATTGAACGAGCCTTGCCGGAAACCGTCCTTGTCCGGCTCGTGCCCATAGGCGGAAGGTACGGTGAAGTCGTAGCCCTGCGTCCCCAGCACTTGGGCCCCGAAGGAATAGTTGGTGCCGCCGTCGCTCTGGCCTTGCAGATTGCCGGACAGGTACCCACCCCAGGGATGTGTGACGCCCACCGTGACCGTACCGCAGCTTTTGCTTCCGTCGGCGCAGATGCCGCCCTGCCTGGTGATGATGTTGATGATGCCGCCGATGGCGTCCGCGCCATATTGTGCCGAATGGCCGCCCTTGGCGATTTCGATGCGTTCGATCGAAGCCAGCGGAATGCCGGACAGGTTGACGGTTCCCGACGTTGCCGAGCCTGCGCGTACGCCATTGACGAGCACGAGCGTCTGCGCGGCGGTGGTTCCACGCAGCGAAATGCTCGAATCCGCGCCCATGCCGCCATTGGCGGTCACGGTGACGCCTGGATAGGCCTTCAACAGGGACAGCAAGTCGGAAGCCGCCGACTGCTTGATCTCTTCCTCGCTTACCACGGTTACCGATGACGTCGACCGTTCCAGCGACGATTCACGCCGCAAGGGCGTGGTGATGAGGATGCGGTCGAGCTTCGTTGCACCGGAAGCGTCCGTGCCGGCTTCCTGCGCTCCTGCGTGGCCTGTCAACACCAGCGCCAACGCGCCGGCCATCCCGATTATCTTCTTCAATTCGACCTCCAGAACTTTGCAGGCGAAGCTGTTCGCCACTGGCTCATCTCAAGCCGCGTTCTGGTTCCAGCGATTGGCGGGGTTGATCTTCCACCCCCTCGACCGTCCCGGCGCGCGGCAACACGTTATCGTGTCACCGCCACGGACGACCGCGCCTGAACACCCCTCGTGTTCGGGCATGGGTGACTGGAATGGCAGGTCTCCTGACTTCCGTGTCATTGCCGGTCTTCCGCCTTCCCGAGCGCGCCAGGCGCGTTCAGTGGCAAATGGGAGAAGGCTCAACGGTTACAGTTGCGGGGGCAGTCTCGGTTTCGGCCGGTTTGCCGGCTTCACCGTGTTCCCTTTTAAACCACCTTGCGGCGGCACCAGTTCCAGCGCGGAAACTAGTCGGCGCGGGCAGGGGCGTCAATCGCTCAAGGGCCGAAGTTCCAAAACAATTCTGAAGGCTGCGCGCGGGCATCTTGCCGGCTGGCTTGAGCAATGAAAGAAGAGCCGGCATGAAAGCCTTTTCAGTTTCGTGCGCCAGCCCCATTCTCGTCGCGGAATTTGCCATTCCGCAGACCGTGCTGAGCTGGTCGCTTACCCGGCCGGGTTTCGTCACGGCACGCAAGGTCGCGTGGCTGCATGTTCGAAACGACGACCTGCCGTTGGGCGTCGATCCCGCCCGGTTGCTCGAAACGCGAATGGCGGCGGCAGGCCACGCGGATGCGGTCCACCTGATGACGTCGCGCTATGTGGAGCGCCATCATCTCGCAACGGCGGTATCCGGTGCCGCCACCGCGACCTGCCTGGCGACGGTGGGCCTGGGCAACGCCGCAAGGGTTGGCGCGCCGCCGCTGGCTGGCGCCCCCGTCGGCACCATCAACCTGCTCGCCCATATCGACCGGCCGCTTTCTCAAGCCGCCCTGATCGAGGCTATATCGATCGCGACCGAGGCCCGGACCGCGGCCATCATCGACCTGGACTGGCGTCAGGGCGGCAAGCCCGTCACCGGAACCGGGACCGATTGTATCGCCGTCGCAGCGCCATCCATGGAAGGCGGCGAGAATTTTGCCGGGCTGCATACCGACATCGGCGCCGCGATCGGCCGCGCGGTGTATGACGCCGTCAGCCAGGGCGGCGCGCTCTGGGTCGAAGAAAGGCGGGAACTGGCCTCGGCCGGCATTCAGCCATAGGTTAGTGTTGACGGGGTTCAGGCGGGGCCGGGCCTTACGGTTTCGCGCCAGACGATCGGTGCGGCAAAGGTCATGCGGCTGCTGGTATTGACGCCGTCTTGCGGCGAGGAAACCAGTTCCGCTACATGCAGGGCTATGGCCTCTATCGGAGGGGCAAAAGTGGTGAGCCGATACGACGTCCAGCCGGCCTGTTCGATGTCGTCGAACCCGATGACGCAAAGGTCGCGCGGCACGTCCAGCTTGAATTCGTGGCGCGCGGTATCGAGAAAGCCGCAGGCGATCAGGTCCGTTACGCAAAAGGCCGCATCCGGGCGCATCTTGCCTGCAAACAATTGCCGCGCCCCCTGCGCGCCGGTGTCGTAGGAGGTTCGGCCTTCCCGCCAGACGATAACATCCAGCCCATGGTTGCGGGCCGCCGATACGAAGGCCTCTTCGCGCTTCAAAAGGCTCGGCGTTCCTGCCGCCGACGTTACCAGAGCGGGTCTTTTGCAGCCCGCGCGCACGAACGCATGAAGGGCTGCCTCCGCCGCCGAGGCACTGTCGACCTGGATATTGTGCGGCCCGGAGAACCTGTCGTCACGGTTGATCAGGATAAGACGCTGCCCGTTCTCAAGGCAACTGCGGATCAGCGATTGCGGCGGCGCTCCAGATAAGACGACCGTTGCATCGGCCCGGTAGTTGAATGTCTGCTTGAGGGCATGGTCTATGTCCTGGCTTGGGCCGGACGTGTTGAGGACCATGATAACCTTGCCCGCGTCGCGCAAATGCCGGGCCAACGCCTGCAGCATGCGCGCCTGATACGGCGTATCCGCTTCGGCAACCGCCAGACAGACGATGCCTGTGGAGGACCGCATCAGGCCGCGCGCCAGATGATTGACGTGATAGCCGAGTTGTTCGGCGGCCTGCATCACCCGTTCGCGCGTCTGGCTGGAGACGCTTGCTCCCGGCGTGAAGGTGCGCGATACCGCCGAACGCGAGACGCCCGCGAGTTCCGCGACCTGCTTGGCGCTTGAGAAGCTGTTTTGAGGCTTTGGAATTTTCAATTTCAGGCCATGGCCATGTGTCGGTCTCGATATTTTGCACACCATTGCAAACTCATCAATGAGCTTGATGGAAAGTCGGTGGATCTCGGGCCGATTGCAGGTACCAGCCTATCGGGAGAATGACGAGCGATACTCGCGGGGCGACATGCCGCGCAGCCGCCGGAACTGCCGGTTGAAATTGGCGAGCGATGCGTAGCCTACCTCGTCGGCGATATGCTGGATGGGCTGGTTCGTGCCTGAAAGGCGCGAGCACGCCTCGCCGATCCGCAGGCCGATCAGATAGTCCGAGATGCTCGCCTGCGTGTGCTTGCGGAACATGCGATGCAGGCCGGAGACGCTCAGCGAGGCAATCTCGGCCACTTCCGCCAGATGCAGCGGTTCAGGATAGTGCTGGTGGAGGTGCAGCAGGACGCGATCGATGCGCAGCCGGCTTCCTCCCACCGGCTGGGGCGCTCTGGTCGAGAGCGGCTGGCTGTCCTCGGCATCCGCGATCCGCAACAGAATGTCGAGCAGCCCCATGAGGCGTTGCGCCGGCGGTTGCGCATAGATCGCCTGGAAATTTTCCGCCAGTGTCCGGCCCAGCCCGGTTTCGAAGGCCAATCCGGTCGAGGCGCGGGCGATGAGCCGTTCGATGGGTCGAAGTTCTACGGTTCCTTCGATCAGGCCCTCGATCCATTCCTTTCGGAACCAGAGGACCAGCGCCATATGCGGCTCGGCCGGGTTGAGCTTTTCTCGGGAAGCCCATGTGTGCGGAAGATTGGGGCCGACGAGCACAAGGTCGCCATGGTCGTAATTGCCCACATGATCGCCGATGAAACGTTGGCCGCGCGAATTGAGCGTCAGGGTCAGTTCGAACTCGGGATGATGGTGCCACTGAAACGGAATGGCGTCGGGGAGCCGGCGGTTCAGCATGCTCCAGGACGCATCCGGCGGTACGGGCAAATGTTCCAGTAATGGCCGCATCGAGCACCAGTCAGGTTTATCACGCCATAATAGTATCAGAACTTGCCAGTCTCCGGCAACATGGCGCGGCTTGCGCGCGTATTCTGCTCTCATGCCTGATGTTCAGGGAGGCCAAGATGGGAGACCGACATGCAGACCGCTACCGCACTCAAGCGCGACAGCCATCCGACGACCGCCGCTACGATCCAGCTCAAGGATATTCAGAAGACCTTGCCGCTGCGCGTTCTGTCGAAGGCAGACTGGGAACATTGGACGACGAAGGGATACGTCATTGTCCGGGGGGCGGTGCCTGCGGCCAATGTGGAGCGGCTTGTCGATCTGCTCTGGCAGTTTGACGAAAAGGACCCGGCGGACGCTTCCACCTGGTACGCGCCGCAGCGGCGCGACCACAAGATGAAGGAGCTGAACAATACGGGGATGCTGGAAATCTACAATCACCAGTACCTTTGGGACAACCGCATGGAACAGCGCGTCTATGATGTCTTCGTCGACATCTGGGACCGGGAGGACCTTTGGGTCACGATCGACCGCGCCAATCTCAATCCGCCCAGGAAGGTCAAGGGCAACCCCAACGGTTTCATTCACTGGGACGTGGACACCTCCATCCGGCCGCTGCCGATCGGCGTCCAGGGGGTGCTCAGCCTGCAGAAGCAGGACGGCGATGTCGGCGGCTTCCAGTGCGTCCCCTACCTCTTCGAGCATTTCGAGGAATGGGTGAAGACCCAGCCGGAAGACCGCGATCCGATGCATCCCGATATGACGGGGCAAAAAGCGGTCAATATCGACATGGAACCCGGCGACCTGATGATCTTCAACTCGCTGCTGGCGCACGGCGTCCGCCCCAACCATTCGGACAACCGGGTGCGCATGGCGCAATATGTGTCCATGCATCCGGCGGAATGGGAAGACGAGGCGGTACGGCAGGAACGCATCCGGCTCTGGCGCGAACTGGATCACTCCAAGCGCGATGCTTTCCCCGGCGATCCGCGTGAGTGGGAAAAGCACAACGCCAAAACCGCGTCGCTCTCGCCCCTTGGCGAAAAACTGCTCGGTCTCACGCGCTGGTAATTTGGTGCAAAGGCGGCTGTTCCGGCCGCCTTTGCCTCGGATGATGTAGCGCCGTGGCCGAATTCCGGCCATGGCGAAAGCTCCGGTTCAGACAAAACGACAAGCCTGCCTATTGACACACCGGTCCGGATGAAACAGTTTTGCACACGAGTGCAAAGCTGTTTGTGCATGGAGAGGCACCGGATGAACGCTGCGAGATGAATGCCCCCGCCACTCAGTTGTCGGTTGCCGATCTGGATCGCCGCGAAGCGGTCTGCCGCGAATTGCTGGCGTCGGCCGGGCGCATCGCCATGGCAGGATTTGCGCAGTTAGGCGCGGGTGCGGCAGTCTCGTTGAAAGGCCCGCAGGATTTCCTGACCAGGACCGACGGTGAGGTCGAGGCGCATGTGCGCGGCGCTCTTGCGCAGGCGTTTCCTGATGACGGCTTTCTGGGCGAGGAGACCGGCGGTGTCGCGTCCTCGCGCATCTGGGTGGTCGATCCGATAGACGGCACGGCGAATTTCATGCGGGGCATTCCGCATTTCTGCATTTCCATCGCCTTTGTCGAAGACGGACGCGTGATGATTGGCGGCTTGGCCAATCCGGCAAATGGCGAGGTCTATTTCGCCAGGCGCGGGCAAGGCGCGAAGCGGAACGGCCAGGCGATCCACGTCGCTGCCACGCATGAATTTGAAAGGGCGACCGTCGAGTTCGGCTGGTCGCCCCGTATCCCCAACCAAGCCTATATCGACAAGGTCGCGGCATTGCTTTCGCTGGGCGCCAATGTGCGCCGTTCGGGGTCCGGGGCGCTGGGCCTCGCTTACGTCGCCGACGGCCGCACCGATGCCTATGGCGAGTTGCACATAAATTCGTGGGATTGCCTGGCGGGATTGCTGCTGGTTCGGGAGGCCGGCGGACGGGTCAACGCCTTTCTGGATGGCCAGGGCCTGATGCACGGCAACCCGGTGCTGGCGGCTGCTCCGGGCATAGCCGAAAGCGTCAGCGCTGCCCTTGGCATCCCCTTGGGCGCCCAAGAGGTTTGACCGCGAGGTTTTGACAGCGACCGTAACGAAAACATCGAAGGGAGGAATAGCAATGAACAAGAACGAATTTGCCGGCCGACAGAGGTCCGGCCCATGGTTGGCGCTCGCAGCCGTGGTCGCCGTATTCGGTGTTTCAGGCGAAGCCCGCGCGGCCGATCGTAATCTGGTCATGTATTGCGGCGTCGACGAAGCCTGGTGCCGCGCCATGGCAACGACCTACCAGAAGAATACCGGCGTCGACGTCGATATGACGCGAATGAGCGCCGGCGAAATCTATGCAAGACTGCGCGCCGAAAAGGAGAATCCACAGGCCGACATCTGGTGGGGCGGCACCGGCGATCCGCATCTGCAGGCGGCCGAAGAGGGACTGTCGCAGGAATACAAGTCGCCGCAGCTCGCAAATCTGCGCGACTGGGCGCAAAAACAGGCCGAACGCTCCAAATACCGCACCGTCGGCATTTACCTCGGCGCGCTCGGCTACGGCTACAATGGAGACGATCTCAAGCAGCGCAACCTGACGGCCCCGAGCTGCTGGGCCGACCTGATCAAGCCGGAGTTCGAGGGCGAAGTCGAAATGGCCGATCCCAATTCGTCGGGAACCGCCTGGACGATGCTGGCCACGATGGTCCAGTTGATGGGCGAGGACAAGGCATTCGACTATTTCAAGCAGCTTAACAAGAACATGGCCGAATATACCAAGGCGGGCGCTGCTCCCGCATTGGCCGTCGGCAAGGGCGAAACGCTGGTCGGCATCGCTTTCCAGCACGATGTCATCAACGCCGCCAAGCACAACCCGGCGGTCAAGGTGGTATCGCCCTGCGAAGGCACAGGCTACGAGATCGGCTCGATGAGCATCGTTACCGGCGCCAAGCATCTGGACGAGGCGAAAAAATTCTACGACTGGGCACTTAGCCCCGACGCGCAGAAGCTCGCCGCCCCGAATGGCAGCTACCAGATCCCGTCCAACAACGACACGCCCGTGCCGCCGGAGGCTCCCGATCTCAGCAAGATCAAGTTGATCGACTATGATTTCGCAAAATATGGATCGACCGAGGTACGTACGCGGCTGCTGAAGCGCTTCACCGACGAAGTGCGCAACGGCGGCTGACCGAATAAGCGGCCCGCTCCCTCGGGGGCCGGCCGCTTATTCCCGGCGCAAGCCTCCCATCGATAGCCGAAGTTTTCGAGCCGACCTTGCAGAAAGGACAGACCATGGCGCGCCCGTCGCCCTTATCTGCTGCCGATGCTACCCGTGGCGCTGTCTGGTGGCTCGTCGCCGGCTGGGCCGGCTTCGTGCTGCTGCCCTGGTACAAGGTCGAGGGCGGGTTCTTCTCCCTGGACTGGCTTGCCAATCCGGCCGGCGCCAGCCCGGCGATCATGTTCGGCCTCAGCGATCGGCCCTGGCTGCTGCCCCTGGCATTGCCGTTGCTGCTGGCCAGTTGGCAGGTGCTCCGCCACCGTACTCAAGGTCTGGCGGTAGCAGGCGTTCTAGGTCTGGTCTGGCTCTCGCTGCAGGGACTGGCGATCATCCATTCCGGGTGGAGCTTTGAGTGGCTCGCCAATCTTGCCCAAACACCGGGACCGACGCAGCCCGGCCTCGGCTGGGGCGCCGTCGCCTATGCGCTTTCCATGCTGATGTTCATCGCCGCTTTCCTGGCCAAGCGCGGCTGGTGCAAAGGCGACCGCTTCGTCATAGGCTCCCTGCTCGTCATCATAAGCTCGCTGGTGCTTTTCGTCGCCTATCCGCTGCTGAACATCCTTGCCTCGGCCGTGAAGGACAATGCGGGAACGGTCGCTCCATCGCTGTTCGTTGAAAAGCTGTTCAGCGCCAATATCTGGAGCCTGAACTGCCTCGTCGGAGGCAACGTCTGTGGCGTGGCCTGGAACACCGTTGCCGTGGCGCTTCTCGTCGGCCTGTTGTCGACGGCGCTCGGGCTTGGCCTGGCGCTGATTGCGCTTCGTACCGACCTGCCGGCCAAGTGGTTGCTGCGCGGCCTGTCGATCCTGCCCATCATCACGCCGCCCTTCGTCATTGGCCTGGCGCTTATCCTGCTGTTCGGGCGCTCGGGCATGGTCACGAATTTCTTGTCGCTGCATCTGGGCATTCCACGCAGCCGCTGGATTTACGGTATGGCCGGCATCACCATCGCGCAGGTGCTGGCCTTTACCCCGATAGCGTTTCTCGTCATCGTCGGCGTGTTGCAGGGCGTCAGCCCGAGCATGGAAGAGGCATCGCAGACGCTGCGGGCCAACCGTTGGCGCACCTTTTCCACCATTACCTGGCCGCTGATCCGGCCGGGGCTTGCCAGCGCCTTTCTGATTGCCTTCATCGAAAGCATGGCCGATTTCGCCAATCCGCTGGTCATCGGCGGCAATTTCAACGTTTTGTCGACCGACATCTTCTTTGCTGTGGTCGGCGCGGCGCACGATCAGGGGCGCGCCGCCGTGCTGGCCATCGTGCTTTTGGCGTTCACGCTTGCCGCCTTTGTCATCCAGCGCCGCTGGGTCGGCAACCGCAGCTATGTGACGGTATCGGGAAAAGGCGACGGCGGCGTTCCTGCACCCTTGCCGGCCGGCTTGCGCATCGGCTGTTTTGCCGTGGCGGCTCCGTGGCTGCTGCTGACCGTGGTGGTCTACGCGATCATCCTTGGCGGCGGCTTCGTGCAGTCGATCGGCCGCGACAATACGCCGACGCTGCAATATTTCCTGACCGCCTTTTCCGTCGAGAAGGGCGTCGACGGCTGGTTCCTCAGCGGTTCGGCCTGGCCCTCGCTGACCATGACGATCGGGCTTGCTCTGCTTGCCATGCCGTTCACGGCGGCACTCGGCATCCTGACGGCCTACCTGCTCGACCGGCAGAATTTCGCCGGCCGCAGCCTGTTCGAATTCCTGGCCATGATGAGCTTCGCCATTCCGGGCACCGTCATCGGCATCAGCTACATCCTGGCCTTCAACGTGCCGCCGATGCAATTGACCGGGACCGGGCTGATCATCGTCATCTCGTTCGTGTTCCGCAACATGCCGGTGGCGATCCGGGCCGGCCTCGCCAATCTCGGCCAGATCGACAAGAGCCTCGACGAGGCGTCGCTGACGCTCGGCGCCAGTTCGTTCCAGACGCTGCGCCGGGTCATCCTGCCGATCCTTAAACCGGCCATCATCACCGCCATGATCTACAGTTTCGTGCGCGCGGTAACGGCCGTCAGCGCCGTCATCTTCCTGGCCACCGGCCGCCTCAACCTGGCCACCGTCTATATCGTCGGTCGTGCCGATGTCGGTGAATACGGCATTGCCATCGTCTATGCCGCGGTGATGATCGTGGTGATGCTGGTCATTCTCATCGGCATTCAATTGCTGGTCGGGGAGCGTCGGCTGGGCCGGCGGCGAGCGGGCGGCGAAGCGATCGTGGCGCAGATTCAAGCGGGAAACGAAAATGAGCGATAACACCAGCGCCGCGACAACCATTCCCACAGGCGAGCCGGCCGTGCGTTTCGACGTGGTGACCAAAAAATATGGCAACGTCGTTGCCGTCGATCGGGTCTCCTTCGATATTGCCCCGGCCAGCCTCGTCACGCTGCTCGGGCCGTCAGGCTGCGGCAAGACGACGACCCTGCGCCTGATCGCCGGCCTGGAACAGGCGAGCGGCGGCCGTATCCGCATCGGCGGCGTGGATGTGACCACGCTTTCGGCGGCGGAGCGCGACGTCAGCATGGTGTTCCAGTCCTATGCGCTGTTCCCGCACATGACGGTCATGGAAAACGTCAGCTACGGGCTGCGCTCCATGGGACTGAAGAAAGCCGAAGCGGCAGAGCGCGCCGCCGAGAAACTCAAGCTGGTAGGCTTGACCGGGTACGAGTTGCGCCAGCCGAGCGAACTCTCCGGCGGCCAGCAGCAACGCGTCGCGGTGGCCCGCGCCATCGTACTCGAACCCAAGGTGCTGCTGTTCGACGAGCCGCTGTCCAACCTGGACGCCAAGCTGAGGCGGCAGGTTCGCGAGGAAATCCGGGGCCTGCAGCAGGACCTTTCACTGACCGTCGTCTATGTGACGCACGACCAGGAGGAAGCCCTGGCGGTGTCGGACCGGATCATCGTCATGCATGCGGCGCGCATCGCGCAGGACGGAACCCCGCGCGAACTCTATAATGCGCCGGCAAACCGCTTCATCGCCGATTTCATGGGCGACGCCAATCTGCTCGATGTTGCGGTGACCGGCCTCGATGGCGCGGACGCACTTGTCAGCGCCGGGCCGCTGCACTTGCGGCTGCCGCATCGCGGTATCGGCAAGGGCATGGCCAGCCTGGCGGTGCGGCCGCATGGCGTGCACGTTGCAGCGCGCGAGGCAAAGCAGGGCGAAATCCCGGGGCGCGTGCTGAAAAGCGCCTATCTCGGGGACCATATGGAATACAGGATCGCGACCGCCGATCCGGACGCGGAATTTTTCGCCATTGCCGCTGATGTCAAGACGCCGCTGGCGGTCGGCTCGACGGTTGCCGTGTCGTTCAGTCTGGACGATGCGGTGTTGGTGCCTGCCGCCGATAAAGGCAAGGACGGCCCCGCTTGATCGGTCTCGCCGATTTCCTTCTGGCCGCTCCGTTTCGCTAAGCTGGCACGGGTGCATCCTGCGCAACGATTTCGGTGAGCGCGGCAAGCGTGCGCTCGATCTCTTCCATTGTGTTGTAGTGGGCGACGCCCAGCCGCACGACGCCCTCGTCTTCATCAAGGCCCAACAGGCGCGCTGGTTCCAGCGCATAATTATGGCCCGACCATGCGTAAATGTTCCGCTCGCCGAGTGCTGCGGCGATGGCGTGTGTGGAAAGGCGGGGATGCGTGAAGGAAATCGTTGGCACGCGATGCGCCATGGAAGCCGGATCGGTGATGCCGTGAATGGCGATGTCGGGAAGTTGCAGCAGCCCCTCGATCAAGCGCCGGGAAAGCACGTTTTCATAGGCCTCGGCGCTCTGGTAGGCGCCCAGCAGTTTCTGCCTTCGCGTGCCCTGGTGGCCCGTGGCTTCGCCCAGCCATTCGAGATAATCGACCGTGGCGGCAAGACCGGCGAGCAGTTCTGTCTGCGGGGTTCCCGTCTCGAACCGTCCGGGCAAGTCGTCGCTGGCGCAGCGCAACTTGTAGGGTTCCAGTTCGGCCAGAAGGCTCTCGCGCCCCCAAACCATGCCGAGATGCGGGCCGAAGAACTTGTAAGACGAGCAGGCCAGGAAATCGCAGCCCAGCGCCTGCACGTCCGGGAGCCGGTGCGGCAGCAGCTGAACGGCATCGACATAGATCAGCGCGCCGGCCTGCTTGGCCATGGCGGTGAGGGCCGCGACATCGTTGACGGATCCCGTCATGTTGCTGGAATAGTTGAGCGCGAGCAGGCGCGTCCGCTCGCTGAGCAGCGGCTTCAGGTCGACCGGTTCGATGCGCCAACTCTCGCGATTGAATGGCAGCCATTTGACCGTCAGGCCGAGATCCTGCGCGAGAAGCAGCCACGGCGAAACATTGCCTTCGTGATCCATCCGCGTGACGATGATCTCGTCGCCCGGTTGCAGCCGCCTGCCGATCGAGCGGGAAAGATGCAGCGTCAGCGTCGTCATGTTCTGCGCAATGACGATCTCGCGTTCTGAAGCAGCGCCAAGCAGGTCGGCTGCCGCCCGATGTGCGTCAAGCCAGATGGCTTCGGCCCGCTTCGAGGCGGCGAAGAACCCGCCCAAATTGCTGCTGGCGCCGGCCATCGCCTCGCTCACGGCATCGATCACCTGTTGCGGCACCAGCGTTCCGGCCGGGTTATCCAGATAGATCGGCGGATTGGCGGTCCTGGAAAGCGCGGGGAAACGGCTGCGCACGATCTGAATGGGAAACGCGCTGGAAGTACCGTGCATGGTCATGGCTCGCCTCGGGGTCAGATGCGACTGCGTCGCTAATCACAAGCTACATGAATGTCTCATGCCCAGGGCGCAAGCAACCTTTCGGGGAATAAGTATTGGCCCATCGTAACGGCAGCGCGGCTTCAGGTTCCGCCAAGCGCCTTGTCGACGATGGTCTGCGCTTCGGTCAGGATGGCGTGGAGATGGTCTTTCCCGCGAAAGCTTTCGCCGTAAATCTTGTAGATGTCTTCCGTGCCCGATGGGCGTGCGGCGAACCAGCCGCTTTCCGTCGTCACGCGCACGCCGCCGATTTCCGCATTGTTGCCTGGCGCGCGGCTGAGCACCGTCTGGATCGGTTCTCCAGCCAAGGTCTTCGACGTGATTTCATGCGGCGAAAGCTTTGACAGCTTTTTCTTTTGCGCCGGCGTCGCGGTCGCCTGTATCCGGTCGGCGACCGGGTCGCCCAGTTCCTTCGTCAGGTCGCGGTAGACCTCACCGGGGTTCTTGCCCATCCTCGCCGTGATTTCGGCCGAAAGCAGCGCCGGAACGATGCCGTCCTTGTCGGTCGTCCAGACGGCGCCGTCGCGGCGCATGAACGCTGCGCCGGCACTTTCCTCGCCGCAAAAGCCGAGCGAGCCGTCCTGAAGACCCTGCGCGAACCATTTGAAACCCACCGGAACTTCATACAGCTTGCGTTTCAGCCGGGCGGTAACGCGGTCGATCATCTGGCTGCTCACTACCGTCTTGCCGATGGCGGCATCGTTGCGCCATTCGGGCCGATGCTGGAGCAGATAGTGGATGGCGGCCGACATATAATGGTTCGGCGGCAAGAGGCCGTCTGTCCGGGTAACGATCCCATGCCGGTCGTGGTCCGTATCGCAGGCGAAGGCGATGTCGAAACGATCCTTCATGTCGATCAGCCCCTGCATGGCGTAGGGCGAAGACGGGTCCATGCGGATCTGGCCGTCCCAATCGACCGTCATGAAACGGAAGGTGGCATCGACCTGCCGGTTGACGATGGTCAGGTCGAGTTTGTAGCGCTCGCCAATGGCGGGCCAGTAGTGGACCCCAGCGCCGCCGAGCGGATCGACGCCCATGCGGATATGGGCGCCGCGAATGGCGTCCATGTCGATGACATTGCCGAGATCGTTCACATAGGCGTTCAGGAAATCATGGTCATGGGTGGTCGGGGCCTTGAGCGCCTTTTCAAGCGGCATCCGCCACACGTCCTTCAGGGCACCGAGGAGCAGTTCATTGGCCTGCTTTTCGATCCAGCCGGTGACGTCGGTATCCGCCGGCCCGCCATTGGGCGGATTGTACTTGAAGCCGCCGTCGCGCGGCGGATTGTGCGACGGCGTGATGACGATGCCGTCGGCCAGCCCGGTCTTGCGGTCGCGATTATAGGTGAGGATCGCATGCGAAACGGCCGGGGTCGGCGTGTATTCACTGCGCGCCGCCATCATCACCTCGACGCCGTTGGCGGCCAGCACTTCCAGCGTGCTGGCAAAGGCCGGTTCCGAAAGGGCATGGGTGTCGATGCCGATGAAGACCGGGCCGTCGATGCCATTCTTCTTGCGATACAGGCAGATCGCCTGGCTGATCGCCAGAACATGCGCTTCGTTGAACGTGTTGTCGAAGGAAGAGCCGCGATGCCCGGACGTCCCGAACACCACCCGCTGCAGGGCAACCGAAGGGTCCGGCGTCTGGCTGTAATAGGCCGTGACGAGCCTGGCGACATTGACCAGCAGGTCGGGCGTGGCGGGCTTGCCTGCCAATGGGCTGATTTTCATGGCCATGCTGATTGCCTTTTGCTTTGGAGATCAAAGTGCGTTTGGGGTCGGACACCTAAGTGGCGGTTGCGGTTTCGCCGAACAGGGGATCATGCCAGCCGCCGTCGCCTGCGGTGAGGGAAGCTGCTTTCGCGGGTCCCCAGCTTTGCGGCTCGTAGGGCTCGATCGGGACGGTATTTCCTAGAACCGGTGCCACGGTGCGCCAGGCGGCTTCGATGCTGTCATAGCGGGCAAACAGCGAGGCATCTCCGACAAGGGCGTCGCCCAGCAAACGGTCATACGGGGTTTCCACGCCGCGCTCATGGCGTTGGGCGACAAGTTCCACGGTTTCGCCGATCATGGCTTCGCCGGGGGTCTTTACCTGCGCGTCGATCGAAATGAAGACATCGGGGCTGATCCGGAACCGGACGGCGTTCGGCGGTGCCGGTTCGAACAGGGCATGGGACGGCGGCTTCAGCCTCACCGTGACTTCGGTCGCGGTACCGGGCATCTGCTTGCCGGCGCGGATGTAGAACGGCACGCCGGCCCAGCGGTCGTTGTCGATATGAAGGCGCAGGGCAACGAATGTCTCGACCTCGGAACTGGCGCTCACGCCGGGCTCGTTGCGGTAGCCGGCGAACTGGCCGCGCACCACATCGTCGGGAGAGAGCGGGCGCATCGCCTTGAACAGCTTGTGCTTGGCGTCGCGCATGGCGTCGGACCGTTGGTCGGCGGGCGCGTCCATCGCCAGCAGCGACACCACCTGGAGCAGATGGTTCTGCACGACATCGCGGATCGCTCCCGCACTTTCGTAGAAGCTCCCGCGCCCCTTTATGCCGAACGCTTCGGCCATCGTGATCTGGACGCTATCGATATAAATGCGGTTCCAGATCGGCTCGAGGAAACTATTGGCGAACCGGAAATAGAGCAGGTTCTGGACCGGCTCCTTGCCTAGATAGTGGTCGATGCGAAAGACGGCTTTGTCCGGGAAGAATTCCAGCAGCGTGCGGTTGAGCGCCCTCGCCGATGCCAGGTCGCGCCCGAACGGTTTTTCGACGATGATTCGCGCGCCTTCGGCGCAACCCGAGCCGGACAGTCCCTTGACCACGGTCCCGAACATTTCCGGCGGAATGGCGAGATAGTGCAGGGGCCGGACGTCGGCGTTTCCAAGAACCGTGCGCAGCCGCTTGAAAGTGGCATTGTCGCCGTAGTCGCCGCTTATATACTGGAGACGGGCGGCCAGCTTGGCGAACGCCCGGCTGTCCATGACGCCGTGCGTTTCAATACTGTCGCGGGCGCGGGTTACCAGTTGGTCACGGGACCAGTCCGACTTGCTTATGCCGATGACCGGCATGTCGAGCTGGCCGTCTTTGGTCAGGGCCAGCAAGGCCGGAAAGACCTGTTTGTAGGCCAGATCGCCGGTCGCGCCGAAAAACACGAATGCGTTCGATGGGGCAGGGAGCATGCCTTAGCCGACCATCGAAGAGCACATTTCGGGTGGAAAAAAACGATAAATCACCGGATGCCGCGCCACTTTGCTATCCCCTCATTCTTTCGATCGTTCTGGCGCAACCAAGCTGCGCTATGGGGCGCCGATCCTGGCCCCGATAAGGCTGCATCTGCAAGACAATCCCTGCAGGCAAACGGCCGCTTTCCCACCACGTTCCTTCACAAAGGCGTGTGGCCGCCTTGCGTGGTCCCGATTTCAAGTCGTTCATTTGCTGGCGACGGCATCGATGATGGATATTTAAGCGGTTTCGAGCCGTCTTTGGGATACCAATCCTTTGCCGGAAGGGGCTAGATGCCTATATTCTCGCAATGAACGGAGATTGCTATGGGTCTTCCGGAATTTCGGGAAGAGTTTGAAGCGTTCAAGAAGACGCTGCCCGATCCGGGGGTGATCAATTGGCACCCCAACGGGTTCAGCCTCCCCGATCCTGACCTCGCCCTCGATCGCACCGAACTCATGTTCTACCAGTGGTGGGCGGCCATGGCTGGCGCCCGCAACCAATATCGGTCCATGGTTCAGCGGCAGGAAGGGGACGCGCTGCGCTACGGCCTTGACGTTGGTGTGCCGTGCCTTCTCGAGCATATCGATTGGGTTCTTGCTTTTCTGGAAGGGCTACCGGCCGTGCCGGACTGGAATGCTTCGAACATGAATATCGGGCAACGGGTCGAACTCATGGATTTTGCCAAGCGGTATGTCCCATCAATCCGGCGGTGGCTTTCCCTCACGAGAAGCCTGCGAGATTCCGTCCAGTCTATGGTGCGGGATTTTGACTCCGGCCGGGTCTCGTTTTTGAACGAGTAGGCCGAAGCCGGCCGATGAAGTCCCGACCAGGGACAAGCGGTGGAGCTTGCAAACCCCACGCTTGATGGGGCGATGCTTGTGACGCGTCAGGAAGGCGCAGGGACAGCCATGCGCCCGCCGCGTCGTGCCAAAAACAAAGTTGACTTCCGACTTCTTCTCGACAATCTGCCGGACCGGGTCCGGCATTGAACGCGGGTGGCGAGTTCGTAGAGAACGGTCGGTGACAAATGTGAAATCGTTTCGCCTTGCCGTACCTAGCCTGCCGTTTCGCCTGAAATTGAAGTTACTGCGGTGAGAACGGCGCTATAACCAGACGACCGCGCCGGAACCACAGCCCGGCCGTTAAGGCGAAAGTTGCGCTTGCCGCGATCAAGGGCGAGAAGAC